>VHBK01000064.1 GCA_016872015.1 Nitrososphaerota archaeon | reverse complement strand
TTTTTATATCTTTGGCCTTTTTGATCCACATAAAACAAAGCTTAAAATCCAAAGTCCCAACCATCACCAAAAATGGGTAAGCGACCATTAGTTAGAAGACGTGGCCGAGGAGGCATGCAATTCAGAGCAGCCGCAACCAGCAAGATCTCACCAGCAAAATATCCGTATTTTGACTTGGCAGAAGCTCACACTGGCACAGTAGTCGATCTTGTCCATGAGAGTGGCCGAGATACGCCGCTTGCACGAGTCCGCTTTGAAAACGGATCTATTTCCATGATTCCAGCAGTTCTTGGAACCACTATTGGCAGCACTATCAATTTTGGATTAAACGCAGATCTTAAAGAAGGAAACGTAATTAGTATTCAAAATATTCCGGACGGAACTATCGTGTGTAACGTTGAAAAGCACTTTGGCGACGGAGGAGCAATTGCAAAGAGCGCAGGCGGCTCTGCAACAGTATTCTCACATGGCACCGATGGTGTTATCATAAAATTACCTTCTGGTGCATTTACTACACTAAATCCAAAGAATCGTGCCATGATTGGAGTACTGGCAGGCGGTGGTGCTGGAGACAGGCCATTCCTCAATGCAGGAAACAAATGGAGAAGATACAGATCAAAGGGCCACAAATATCCAATAGTCAGAGGTGTAGCCCAAGCAGCATATGTCCATCCACACGGAGGAGGACGACACCAACACATGGGTGGTGGAGGAACAGTCGCAAGAGATGCACCACCGGGAGCAAAGGTAGGAAGCATTGCAGCAAGAAAGACTGGACGATCTCGAGTCAAAGAAAGAACATAATCCAATTTTTCTACACCCTAAAATTGATTAAGACCAAGACAAGATCAATTCCTAAATGGCAAAACAGCGTGTTCATCTTTTCATAAAGGGCAAAGTGCAGGGCGTTTTTTTTCGCCAGGCAATGAAGGTGACTGCAAAAAAGAATCATGCAACAGGCTGGGTTAGAAATCTAAAGGACGGCCGAGTCGAGGCAGTAATTGAAGGCGAAGACCTAGATGTCAGCAATGTAGTGGAATGGTGTCATGCAGGTCCTGCAAATGCACGAGTAGAAGACGTAGAAATACGAAATGAAAAATTCAAAGGCGAATTTGACAAGTTTGAAGTATTGTACTAGTGTATTGCATTATAGGCATCAGAAATTACTGCCTTGAGCGCATCTAATTCCTGTTCGTTTGTTATTGTTTTGGTCTGAAACGGTTCTTTTCGGTCTCGCTGTATTTTAACAATTATGGTACTTCCTTCTGGCTCTAGATCTGCAAACCACCTAAATGAAAGCGACTTGCCAAACACTATTCTGTGAGCACGGACATCTTCTACTACATTATTTCCAAGAGAAAGACAATACTCCCTTAGTGAGCCAAACATGGAAAGTACCGATTTTGGTATCTGTTTTTTGAAATCATCATAGTTTCTTTTTGGACCCAAAAACAATCCATCCATATTTTTATGATTTGGTATAATACTAAATAATTCAAGTGGTAGTAGATCTGCCAGTTCCGATCCAGACAAGTAACCCCATCTCAAGATGCACAAGATCCGCCACGTTGACGAAGTAGCGTGAATACTTTGCCTTAGGATTGCTCCCTCCCGGACCTCATCCATTTCGGCAATTCGACACTAAGATTACTCCTTCGAGCAATCACGTGCTTGCATCCA
>VHBK01000063.1 GCA_016872015.1 Nitrososphaerota archaeon | reverse complement strand
ATTCGATTGTGATGTCTTCACCTGATGGGAACAGGAGAATTCCCGGATTTTTGTCACTGACCTCTGCATACATTGGCTCTTCTCCTTCATCATCAATTATGGTAAAATTGGTATAGTCAGGTGATAAAAACTCGACTTGTCTTGGGGTTTTTGTTTTTTGTACTTCGTGAGTTACGTGTACATCTCCATTTTCGGAGATTCGAACAGAGACTTGTTGCACTGCTGGCTCGCCTATTTTGATTTCTTGTGCGAATGCCGAGTATGAAAATATGCCAGATATCAGCAATATTGCAAGAATTACTTTCATGATTATTCAGAGATTGTGACTTTGGTCATTCGTACTTCTTGGAGCGGGCAGTCGTTTCTGTCTCTTTGCTGGGAAACAATTTGGTCAGCCGCTGGCATTCCTTCTAGAACTTCGCCAAAGACGGTGTATTGCCTGTCCAAAAAGGTGCTATCTGAAGTAACTATAAAGAACTGCGAGCCTGCACTGTTTGGATCCATTGCTCTTGCCATCGATACTATACCCCTCAAGTGTGATCTTGTGTTGAACTCTGCCTTGATTGTATAACCTGGACCGCCTTGGCCCCACCTGGACTTGTCTGCAGTCTTTGTGTTTGGGTCACCGCCCTGAATCATAAATCCAGGAATGACTCTATGGAATAGAGTTCCATCATAAAATCCGGACTGGGCAAGTTTTACAAAATTTCGTACGTGTTCTGGCGCAAGTTCTGGCAGCAATTTAAATACAATTTTTCCAAATTTGGTTTCTATTGTTGCCTGGGTCAATTACACCACGATTTGCATTTGAGCATAAGAGTCTTGCTATTGAATTATTTTGAAAGTGTTTTGTAAAAATTACAATTTTTAATTTTTAAATTTTTGTCCGATTCGAAAATCGTTTTGTGACATTTCAGAGATCGTTACGACTTTGCATATTATAATAATTTTTTGCAGCTCGGAAAACTCTACAATTTCTCCAAGAAAAGTTATAGTCTTATATAGATCGAGAAAAATTACACCTTGTGAATCGCACAAATCAAAGCACCGTTATCAAAGCAGCAATCAATACTTACCTTGAAAAGGGACTGACAGACAAGCAAGACATTTACAGCAAAGTTGTCGAAGAACTTGGCGTTCCAAGACCAACTGTGCGAAGGGTTGCACGCGATCTCAGAAATGAGCTTCTGTCAAAAATAAAGATTTTACAATCCGAAGTCCCACAAGAGATTTCCGTATCAGAAAAAGACGAATAAATTTCGTTTATCTTTTCTTTTATTATTATGGGATTCAGCATTAACGTTATATTCGACTTTTCTAGCATTATAACATGGGTTATCTGGGCAATCACCTAGCAACTGTAGTCGTTGCAGGTTTTGCGGTATTTCTGAGCGCGATGTACTTTTACATGCCTCCGGCAATGAACCAACTGCTCCTAGTTTCTACCATAGTTACTTGGTTTTTGGTCGTAATTTGCTGGCTAGCACAAAAAAGTGCAGACTGGACCAAAAAGCACGGTGGCCACAGTCACGAACACGCTCATGGTGGACACACTCATTCACATGAGGAAAAAAAAAGCTCGACTAAACTAACAAACATCTCACTAGAAGAGCTAAATCGATTCCGCGAGACATTTACTGCTGACCTAAATGAGCTAAAAGACGAGGTAAAGCTCAAGGACAATGAAATTACCAGAATGCGACAGGAAATTGCAGACTTGGAAACACTAGTCCAAATAGAGGCACTAAAGGCAGAACTTGCAAATCTCAAAGCAGCTGCTGCAAAAAGAAGATAATCATTTACAGTGAGCGCAGGACTTTGTTCCGCGATGATTTTTCTTGCATCCAGGACAGCTTATTGCACCGCCAAAATGGCACTTGCACGTGCAACCATCGTTTAGCTGTTCCATGTGTATCATTGATACGTCATCTTAATATTTGACTTGGGCAAAAAATCTATAATGTTTGTCAAGGCAGCCATTGCAGTAGTTGCATTTGCAGTTGTGATAGCAACAGTAAACTTGGCGTTTGCGGAAACAATAGTGACGCCAATCAATTCCTCAATTGGATTGGAAAAAACAGAAGTTACGTTTTCTGCTCCAAAAAACAACAAGCTTCCATGGGGATTTGTTG
>VHBK01000062.1 GCA_016872015.1 Nitrososphaerota archaeon | reverse complement strand
ATCCCGCGTTTAATTCTCTGAGATAATTAATGACGGAATTGTTTTTGAGATTGCCTTTTTTTGCTTCCACAAATTCCGCTGCTGGATTATCAAAGGCAAATGATTTGGAAACTGTATTGTTTTGTGAAACTACAATCCCAAGCTCTGTTACTATAACAAAATACACAATGCAGGTTTGATCTTCGGATTAAAAAAGCTACCATAAATCAACTATTATAAGACAACAAAACCAACTCAATCAAGTGACGCCTGACCTTTCTGTATCGATTGGCCCAATCAAATTTGGCAGGCCTGCAATGCTTGCCTCGGGAATTTTGGGCATATCGCTTGAGGTTTTCAATCGAATTTATCGTAGCGGGGCAGGTGCGGTAGTATCAAAATCGCTTAGCAAGGAGCCATGGGAGGGCTATCCAAATCCCACCATAGTTGGAATCAAAGGTGGCTATCTTAATGCAGTAGGACTCTCAAATCCCGGTGCTCCATATTTTGCAAACATGATAAAGCCAAACAAGGACGTTCCAATCATAGTTAGTCTGGTTGGCTCTATTGAAGACGAATTTGAATTCATGGTAAAACAGTTTGAGGGTTGCAACGTTGCGGCATACGAGCTAAACCTGTCTTGCCCTCATGTAGAAAAGGTCGGCCTCGAAGTCGGCGATGATCCAAAACTGGTAACAAAAATTGTATCTAGAGTCAAGTCGGTTGCAAAAGCTCCCGTGATTGGTAAAGTCGGCCTTGGCACTACAAACTATCTGGATACCGTCAAGGCTGCAATCGACGGCGGCGCAGACGCAATCACTGCAATTAACACATTGCGCGCAATGGGAATCGATGTAGAGACACAACGACCTATTCTGAGCCACAAAATTGGTGGATTGTCTGGTCCTGCTATCAAGCCGGTGGCAGTGAGGTGCGTCTATGAAATCACATCAAAGTATGACATTCCTGTAATTGGATGCGGCGGTGTCTCTACATGGGAGGATGCTCTAGAGTTTATCTTTGCAGGAGCGTCTGCCATCCAAGTTGGCAGTGCGATAGGTGATGGATGGATTGACGTCTTTGGAAGCATCAATGATGGTATAGCAAATTACATGAAGAAAAAAGGATATTCAAAAATCTCGGAGATGGTGGGCCTTGCAAAGCGTTTCTAAGACTCCATCCATTAGGACAATTGAAAAGGTAATAGATGAAACCCCAACTGTCCGAACCATAATAATATCTGATTCAAATCTGGAAAATGCCCTGCCAGGACAATTTGCAATGGTGTGGATTCCTGGCATAAATGAATTACCGATGAGTGTAATGATTACAGAAGAAAAGGGCAAGGCAGCATTTACTGTGCGAAAACGTGGACTATCATCTACTGCACTATATGACCTAAAGGCAGGCCAGCAAATAGGAGTCCGCGGTCCGTACGGCAATGCATTTGACATAAAGGATGGAAAAATTGCATTAGTTGGCGGTGGCACGGGTCTTGTCCCACTAATGAGACTGGCAAAATTTGCAAAGCCAACAAACGATATTACAATACTGATGGGCTCTAAATCCAAAGACGAAGTTTTCTTTGAAGGCCTTGCAAATAGAATTCTTGGGGACAAAAAGCACCAAGTAATAGCAACTACGGAAGACGGCTCGTACGGAGAACGAGGATTTGTCACAGATGTGCTAGAAAATCTAGTCAAGAGTACAAAGTTTGATGCAATTTACACGTGCGGCCCTGAAATAATGATGCACAAAATTGTGCAGCTTGCAAATTCAAAAGGAATTTTCGTCCAGGCATCACTGGAGAGAATGATGAAGTGTGGAATTGGAATTTGCGGCAGCTGTTGCATGGATGAAGTATTGGTATGCCATGACGGTACTATCTTTGATGGAAAGTTCTTGGCAATCTCGCAAGAATTTGGCCACACTCATAGAGCCAAGTCTGGAATCTTGGAGAATTACTAATCCGACAAAATCCCGGCGTAAAACTACCTAAAGGTTTAAAATAAATAAAAAAAGAGACGCGTCAATGGCAAAACCCAAGATCGTACTGACAGCAGACCGAACTCTGATGTCTAACTATAGGGGAATCTCACTAGCTACCTTCTTTGGATGCGCGCCAGCACTGGATCCAAACCGAGATCACAACTCTTTTTGGTACAAAATTCTAAAAAACCAAGTAACCCCAAAGGTTCTCTTTGACTTTATCTGTAATC
>VHBK01000061.1 GCA_016872015.1 Nitrososphaerota archaeon | reverse complement strand
GAGCCCAAGGTAGAGCAAAAGGACCAGATGTTCAAAATGTGTTCTAGTTGTAATCATAGAAATAATTCCGATGTTGATTTTTGCGAGTTTTGCAGCAAGCCATTAGAGTTGAAGAGGGCCTTGGAAGTGGATAGGGAAAGAAATGAAAAAATGAAATTCTTAGAGGATAAATTTGCCGAATTAACCAAATCTATGAAAGAGAAAGACGAGAAAAACGAGGAATTTCGTAAGGGAGTAGTAAAAATGCTAAATAAAATGGCGCATAATTATCCAAGCGTCTTTCACGAGCTACACGGATAAAATTACCAATCTAAAAAAACCAACTACGCCCCTCACATTCATGTTCTACTGAATATATCATGTGCCCTGATTGCCTGTCTAACTATATTGAGGGGAAAACAAGACCAAGTAGAGTCAAAGATTGTGACTGTTATGGGATGATATTGGTAACTGTTAATCGTGGTGGTGCCAAGGCCACATTTTCCATGTATGATGAAAACAATATTAGGAAAGGATTGAAATGATTATGGAAATGACAAAAAACAAAATTCTAGCATATTGCACAATTGGATTCTTTATTGCAGGAATTCTATCTCTGACGCTTGATTCGCCATATTGGCTTATTTCATCGCTGTTTTTTGTAATTGCAGCCTTAATTCCTATGACGTCAATAATGTGGAAAATCTCATGCTGGCTAGATTATCAGACACGGAAATTCCTTAATGATGGAGGCTAGTAGCAGAAATGTTGCAGTCTGATCCACAAAGAATGGCCAAAGTCATCAAAACACTAATGGATTGGTATGCAAATAAGGACGGCCTTCTGTCCGGTGCCGAGCCTCCAGAATCAAAACCGCCATCTGGCATGGAGCAAGGAAGCTATGAGCACATCATGTTTCTGACTCTATCCGTATCGCTTGATTACCAGAGATCAGCAAATGATCTATGGAATTCTGCGAGAACCACATGGGAAGATACTGTTACTCGGTGGGTTTTCTATCCAAATGAAATCAAAGAAAAGAATTTTGAGGAACTGGTGTCCGCTTTGTCAAAATACAAGCTAAGCAAAAAGCCAACAAAAGATACCCAGATCTGGCAAAGGGTTTCAAATTCATTTCTGGAATTATTTGATGGTGATCCTAGAAATCTTTTCAAGAAGTTTGACTATGATGCATTGCAAATTTTTAATGCGATGAGGAAACAATATGGTAAAAGATTCCCCTACCTTGCAGGCTCTACTGGAACATCCAAAATACTTTCTCTTTGGATTAGAATTCTAAACATGGAGGCTGGAATACAATTCAAAAATCTAGACAAAGTGCCGTTACCCATTGACATACATACAGCACGAGCTACCATAACTACTGGCTGTCTATTTGGCAAATTTGATGGCACCTTTGGCGATCTTGTAATTGAGGCAAAAAAGGCATGGATAGATGCATGCAGGCAGACACAATACTATCCGCTTCAGCTAGACGAACCTTTATGGAATTTGAGTCGCTTTGGGTGCTCAAAACATGCCTCAGGTGATTATTGCCCTTTACGAAAGGAATGCAGGCTAGCAGAATTCTGCACAGCTGTACCTCATTCAATAATCTCTCTAAAACAAAACGGCAACACTACAATCCAGACAGGAATTGGATCTACAAATTGAAAATTTCAATAGTTACTGCATGTGGCAACAAAAAAGAGCAAACCGCAATGCCTGCCTGGCAATTATACAAATCGCCTAGGATCAAGGCCGTGCATAAAAGGAAGGGCAGTCATGACATGTACATTCTGAGTGCAGAGCACGGTATGATACCGTCAGAAAAAGTCATCTCTCCATATAACAGAATGTTGGATGAGAAGAGATTGAGCGAATTACTCCCTCAAGTGAAAAATACTATAAAAAACTATGACGCAATAGTTTACTTTAAGGCTGGAGCGAGAAAGCTGTACGAAGAATGCCTAAGGAGAGCTTGCATTGAATGTGGTGTTAACATGATTTCATTTGGATTTGGCTTTATGGGTGGCATTAATGAGATGGATAAAAAAGTAAGAGAGGCAGAGGCACAAATGACTATCAATAAAGGGGAAAACTCACAATGACAATGTCATTAAACAAGGAACAACTTGCTGCTGTAAAGCACTCTGGCTGTATTGTTCTGATAAAAATGTGAATGCGGAACTTTTGGAAAACAATCATACCACAATCATGAAAAAATACTGCAAAACTAGAGAGTT
>VHBK01000060.1 GCA_016872015.1 Nitrososphaerota archaeon | reverse complement strand
GCTCACATATTTGACAAGTATTTCGTTAAATAATTCCCTAAATCATCGATAACGACTTTTTACTTTTTGTTCATGTTCTTCTCGTGCGTGGTGTAATCTGTCTTTTTCATGGATGAATTCCTTGCCACAGCCGGTGCACTTGGTTATGTGCCGATGATGCACTTTTCTTGCATGGGAAATTAGGTCTGCATAGCTTGGAAGCTTTTCCTTACAGTCCTCACAAGTGTTGTTGTTTCGATTGAAAATATTCAATCTGCTCTAATATGGTATAATACTATAAAAGAAATTCTCACACTGATCGCTAATTCTTAGGGGAAGACCTCTGTTTCTCGCTTAAAGTTTGGAAGACTGTACGTGCACTCAATTGAGCAATACCTGGAATCTGGCGGCAAACCTGCCAGTGAGCCTCCACAAGTCTTGCATGACTGTTCCATGTGTGAACATCACAAATCTATTCTAATAATGGATTATGCTTTTGAAATGAACAAACACGATTTTGTGCGTAATTCATACTAGAATAACTGTCGTTATTTTAGGAACCCAAAGAATCCCGCAAATATGCTTCCGATCTGCTCAATTACGTTTGCGGTTTTTGGCGCCTCAAAGGTTTCCTTGGGATAATTGACCTTGACAGTCTCTATTTTTGGAATGGAGTCATCCAGATTTACTGATATAGAGTCTTCCTTTACCTGTAACTTGACAAGCTGGACTAGTTCCTCTCTTGCCTTTTGCAGATTTTGTTTTGCCATTTCATGTGTTGGGTCATTGTCTAGTATTTTGTTGTAGATTGCAATTGCATCTTCTATTTTGCCTGTTTCTGCCAGTGCATTTGCCTTGTTGTTAAGGGCTGGGACAAACTTGGGATCTTTTTTTAGCGCCAAATTATAGTGTTCTAGGGCTGCACCAAATCGGCCTTGCTTTGCAAGAGATGAACCCAAATTTGTGAGAGTTTCTGGACTGTCTGGATCTTTGGCAAGAGCATTCTCAAAATATGATTCAGCTTGGTCGTAATTGCACAATCTCATTAGTGCAGCACCCATTCCTTGTCCGTAAATTATAGAATCAGTATAGTGGGAGCTGTCGCATTTCAGTGTGATATTATTTAGGACATTGCCGATTTCTTTTTCTTCTGTGAGCGGGTTTGGCTCAATTATTTGTGGTGCAATTTTTGGAGCTTGAACTGGCTGGGAGTTTTGGATTACTGGTTTTGGTGCAAAGACTGGCTGAGCTGGAGTGAATTGTTCTTGTGGTGTTGGAATGGGTTTTGGCTCGGGTTTTGGAGTAGGATTTAGAATGATTTGCGGTGGGGATGCTGGAGGAATTGACGCTGGCGGTGGATTTTGTGGGGTATTCTGAGCTAGAGGCTTATTGGTGAATCCAAATGTGGTTGTCATCTTTGATGTTCCATAGTTTGCCTTGACTGTGTATGTGCCAATTTTTTTGAAATTGACTCCGTTTTTTACCAAAAATGATGCCTCAAATTCCAAGTCTGAGCTGATCTGTGGCGTGTAAAAGCCTGCAGGAAGATTGTCTGGATCAAAGATTCCAATCAGTATTGTTGGCGAGCCAACCTCGGAAACCATGCCAGAAATTTTGATAAACTCACCGTCTCTGTATGTGCCCTTGTCGGTAACTACCATTAGGACTTCGGGGTCGGAGCTTGACTGTGGTGTTGGTTCTGGCTCTGAAATTCCAACTACCTCAAAGAACAGATCGTCTGTCTGGTCTCCATAGGTGAATTCGATTATGTATAGACCTGACTGGTCATAGGAAGGTGAATCAAGCGAGACTGTCCTTGTAAAGCCGTCGTCCAGCTCCAGCTCTACTGTGTATGCGCCTATGATGTTGTCTTCTGGGTCGTAGATTTTGATGCCGATTTCTGGAATTCCTGACTCTAGGACAAATCCGGAAATCTCCATTTCTTGGCCTGTGTAGTATTGATCTTTATCCGTCTGGACTAAGAGCCAATCAGATTCTGCAAAGGCAGGGATAGTTGCAAATAGGCACAATATTCCACAGAGCAACGTCTCCCTTTTGATGCTCAATTCGTATCAACGGGTGATCATTTTGTATTTAACAAATTAGTATGAATTATACCAGCACCTTTTATGCAACTAAGCACATTGATTGTTGTAGTGAGCAGTACAGCTTGCAGTCTAGCTGACATCATCGATGTAGATCGTGCTGTACAGGAGACTGTGAGTGCTGCTTGAAAAAAATTCTGATTTTTCTGTGTGCTATAATGATTTGCACAATTTTTGCTCCACATGACGCATTTGCAAAAAACATTACAGTCAAGCTGTTCGAATCCATGACCTTGGATTCTGGTGATACAAAACCAGACGACAAGAAGAAAGATATCAAGAAAGAACCCAAGAAAAAGACTACCGAGAAAAAAGAAGTCAAGAAAAAGGAAACCAAAAAGAAAGACACCAAAAAAGAACTTACAAAATCCAAAGGAAAAAAGACATGGAAGAAGATAGTGCATCAGCCAAAATACTAATTCACTCCTGAATGA
>VHBK01000059.1 GCA_016872015.1 Nitrososphaerota archaeon | reverse complement strand
AGTCAAGGAACCATATTCTGCAATACTTGGATATCCAAGGGCGACTAGGGCTCAGCTCCAATCAAGGGCAAAGGAGCTCAAGAGTCTAGGCATAGACGGAGTGTCATTTGAGGGTCCAATGACACTTGACAAGATTTGCGTTTTAGGCAAGGGCTATGCAGGAATTGTGGTCTTGGCGAAGATAGGTACAAAAAAAGTCGCACTCAAAATCCGCAGAACAGACTCGCCAAGAAGAGATATGAAAAATGAAACCATATTGCTAGGGGCTGCAAACAAGGCAGGTGTAGGTCCAAAACTGATAGCTAGTAGCAAGAATTTTGTCGTAATGGAATTTTTGTCTGGTGTTAAAATCTATGACTGGGTTGCCGAGCTAAAGGGCAAGGGAAGTGCTACAAAGCTAAAAGCTGTCATAAAAAAAGTTCTGAGTGACTGTTACAAATTAGACGAGGTTGGCCTTGACCATGGGGAATTAAGCAACATAACAAAGCATGTCATTATAGGCAAAAGTATTACCATGATCGACTTTGAGAGTGCCAGCTTGGAGCGCAAGACATCCAATGTTACGTCAGCTTCCCAAGCTATCCTGATTGGCTCGGGTCTTGCAAAAATGGTAAATAGAATTTACAAGCTACCACCAAAGCAAAAAATCATTTCTGCCTTGCGAGATTACAAGGAAAAAAGAACTAGGCAAAGCTTTGATGATGTACTAGGAGTTCTCAAGCTGGTTTGACAGCTGCACTAAAACATCTCAAAAAAGACAAGAAATTAGCCAAAATAATTGATCAAGTTGGGAAATACAATCTGTCAATTACAAAAAATCCGTACGAATCACTTGTCGAGGCAATCATAACACAGCAGCTTTCTGGCAAGGCAGCTGATTCCATTTCCACAAGATTTAGAGAAATTTATGGTAGATTTCCAAAACCGGCTGATGTTCTAGTGACATCTGATGTCAAGCTGCGAAAGGCCGGTTTATCGTACATGAAGGTCTCTTACATCAAGGATTTGTCTAGTAGAGTAGAATCTAAAGGGCTCAGACTATCATATATGAAAAATCTCACAGATGAAGAGGTAGTTGCGCAGCTAACAAAAGTAAGGGGAATTGGGCGCTGGACTGCAGAAATGTTTTTGATTTTTTCTCTAGGTAGGCAGGATGTTTTGCCTGTGGGGGATTTGGGCCTCAAAAAGGGAATCCAGAGACTGTATTCACTAACAGAGCTGCCAGAAAAGGAGCAAATGGAGAAGATTGCGGAAAAATGGCGCCCGTACAGAAGTGTGGCTACGTGGTATTTGTGGCGCAGCCTAAACCAGTTTGACATTTGATAGAATCGTTTTTTATCAAAAACTGTGATCTAGAATATATTGTACAAGTTATTTGCAGTTCTGGTTTTTGTAATGGTATTATCGCTAATGCAGACAGCTAACGCAGAAGAGATCCCAAACTGGATCAAAAACAAGATCAAGCTTTGGGCCTTGGATAAAGTAAACGAGCAGGGCTTAATTGATTCTCTAGTGGAACTAAACCGACGTGATTTCATAGAGTTTGAAAAGCTAAAGACGGTCCAGACAACATATAATCTTCCAAAATACGGCGAGACTACATTTGTCAAAATATCCGGCAGGACTGGAGATTTTAGCCAAACAAGTCCTGTTACGCTAATTGTTACTGACCCAGAAGGCATACGAGCAGAATACACCATTCCGGTTTTGCAAAGTGGTGCATATTCCACTTCAATTTCATTGTATTACAATTCCCCTGCAGGAACATACGAAGTATCTGTGTATCATGCAGGAAGGGAGTTAATGCCGTACTATTTTCATGTGCAAAAAAATTCTATAATTCCTCCTTGGCTAAAGTCATCTGCTAAGTGGTGGTCAGAGGGAAAAATATCAGACTCTGATTTTTTGCATGGAATCCAGTATCTAATTGATAAAAAAATTCTTACACTAGAGGTAGTAAATGCAAGCCAGGTAGACCCGGGCCTAGATGTCACAATACAGGGCCAAAAGGCAGTAAGGCGAGGAACTGCACAAAACTTGGAAATTCATGTGGAAAATTTTGGA
This sequence comes from Nitrososphaerota archaeon, assembly GCA_016872015.1. Lineage (GTDB taxonomy): Archaea > Thermoproteota > Nitrososphaeria > Nitrososphaerales > Nitrosopumilaceae > Nitrosotenuis. The sequence goes on along the minus strand of VHBK01000059.1, from coordinate 489 downwards.
GGAAATGTGGGTGGTGCTACTGTTTTTGTGCGCGTTGAAGACTATGGGGAAAATATCTTGGAGGAATTCAAGGGGGAGACAGACTCTAATGGAGATTATTCTGTGTCGTATGAAATTAGCAAGGATTTTACTGACATAGAGACGTTTTTGGTGTACGTGGATGTAACTGATGGGGTATCATCAAAGACCAAGGTGTTTACATTTCAGGTGTATTGTCTTTGCGGTGAGCCAAACTGCAAGTGTAGAAACTAAACAGGCATCTAAGGCTTAAGGTCAACTCCGGCAGGCATGTTGGCGACAACCTCAAATGCCTATTACATGTACCACTGTATAGCTATTATCCAGTATGCTGTTCAAAATGGACGCACTCAATAGAAAGTTGAAATTTTTACAAAAAATGGGGCCGGTGAGATTTGAACTCACGATCTCTAGCACCCCAGGCTAGCATCTTAACCAAGCTGGACTACGGCCCCTAAAAAGCAAGGCAAG
>VHBK01000058.1 GCA_016872015.1 Nitrososphaerota archaeon | reverse complement strand
AATGAAAACACAGAACCTGCTTGTCTAAACATGAATCCACCAACCAAGATAACTCAACACCATGATTGACGGTATTGTCACAATTCCACAAAACAGAACACACGTTGTCTTCATTAGTGTGACTGCGGATTTGAAATGAGTATAATCCAGCTCTGCTGTGCCATTGCCCAGAGAATAATGATTAATTTTCTCAAACCTTGTGTGCAATGCCCCTGCCATTGCAGCCATTGGGATTCCTGCGTTTGGGCTTGAGGTCTTGTTTCCGTCTGCCCTCATTGTATGCAGTGCTCCTCTCCAGTCTGTGCCCGTTACTAGTGCGGCTAGCACCATCACATAACCAGTGATTCTTGCAGGAATATAGTTGAGGGCCTTGTCACAATTTGCTGCAAACCAGCCGACATTGGAAAATATGGAGTTTCTATAGCCAATCATGGAGTCAAGTGTGTTGATTGTGCGATACACAAATGCTCCAGGCAGGCCAAACAATCCAAAATAGAAAAGCGGTCCTGTTACACCATCCACAATATTTTCGCTGGTGGTTTCTAGGACTCCCGATACCACATGGTTTTTGTCAAGTTGTTTTGTGCTTCGCTTTACCAGCATTGCCAGTCTGTCTTGGGCTTCGCCTAGGTTGTTTTGGCGCAAAGACTCCATTACTTGCTTTCCGTGCTGCTCTAGGCCGCGTATTGCAATTGTTGTCTTGAGCAGAACAGAACCAACTAGAGTAATCAATACCGTTGATATTACATCGGTAGTACTGGTAAATACTTCAAAGGATGCCAGCAGAGCAGCAACAAGTCCCGTAATTGATACGGTTACAATTATTCCGCCAATCTTTTCTGTGGTTGGATTTTGTGATTTTGCAAATGGAATTAATCTAGCAATCATAGTTCCAACCCACGCAGTTGGGTGATATTTTGATCTTGGGTCGCCAAAAGCAAGATCAAGCAGTATAGCTCCAATTGCGATTAAAATTGGGATCATGATATCAGCCTCTCTATTGATTTCATGTCAATGTTTTGCTGCGTTATCTTTGCCAGCTTTTCAATTTGGGGGTCTAGTTTTTTCTTGTTTTGCTTTCTAAACAGGTGAATTTTGTCATCAAGTGAGTCTTCGTTTGGCAACTCTAGGTCAACTAGAGGCATTACGCCTAGAACGGATTTAGATGTTATTTGCTTTAGGCGCCTAAATCCAGGCTCTAGCAGCTTTTTGTTTCCTCTGAACTTGTTTATGATGAATCCCCGGACCAGACTTTGGTCTTGCTTTGATAGTAACATCATTGTGCCTGCAATGCTAGCAAAGGTTCCCCCCTTTTCAATGTCGGAAACCAGAATTACTGGCGAGTTGGTCTTTTGTGCTATCTTCATGTTTGCAATGTCATATTTTTGCAGGTTTATCTCGGCAGGCGAGCCGGCACCCTCCAGAATTATAAGGTCGTACTTTGATTTTAGGTGCGAAAACGAGTCCATTGCTGTTTTGATGCCGCGGCCCAGTGCAAATTTCTCATAGTAGGTTTTGGCAGACATTTTCTTAAACGGCTTTCCTTGGATTACGACATTGCTGACATAGTTGCCAAGGGGCTTTAGCAAAATTGGGTTCATGTGTGGGGAGATCTCGGCTCTGGCTGCAATTGCCTGAATCGCCTGCGCCTGGGATATCTCAAAGCCGTCCTTGTAGGAATAATTTGACATGTTTTGTGACTTGAATGGGGCAACGCAATATCCCCGGTTTGAGAAAATTCTGCACAATGCAGTTACCAGTGTGGTTTTTCCAGCACCGGACGATGTTCCCTGGATCATTAATGTCCTAGTCATGATATTGCCTCCAGTGCAGAGACTAGCTTTTGGTTTTCTTTTCTGGTCCTGACTGCTATTCTGATGTAGTGTGAGTCCAGTCCGCGAAAATTGCTACAGTCTCGCACCAAGATGTTTTTGCGCAATAGTTTTTTTTGCACAAGACTTGCCGGCTGTTTTGTTTTGATCAAAAGAAAATTTGTTGCTGAACTAGAACATGAAAAGCCTAGAATTTTTGATATAGAATTGATGAGAAACTTTGACTCGGATTCGACTAGTTTTCGTGTTTTTGCAAGAAATGTCTTATCAGATAATGCCGCAATTCCTGCCTGGTGTGCTAGCTCATTTACACTCCATGGAACCTTGATCTTGTTTAGGATGGAGATGATGTTTTTGCTTCCTACTGCATATCCTAGGCGCAGTCCTGCGAGGCCGAATGATTTTGTCAGGGAACGCAGAACAAAGAGGTTTGAATATTTTTTGACCAAACCAATGACGGACTGGTTTGGAGATTGGGTCAGCTCGATGAAGCATTCATCTACAAATACAAGAGAAGATTTTGCTTTTGCAGCCCTGATTATTTGTATGATGGATTGTTTTTGTACAAGCTCGCCTGTAGGATTGTTTGGATTGCAGACAAAAACTAATCCATTTTTTGGGATTTTTTGTATGAATTGTTCCAGATCAGATTGCAGATTCAGTGTTGCAAAGAATTCTGGTTTTGCGCCATAGAGTCTAGCTGCTGCTTCGTATTCCCCAAATGTCGGGGAAATTATCAGAGCCTTGGATTTTGATACAGCCCTGCAAAAATCATAGATTATCTCAGTTGCTCCGTTTCCTATTGTGATGTTTGCAATTGGCATTCCTAGATATTTTGAGAGGGCTTGTTTTAGCTTTGTAGAATTGTGATCCGGATAAGTTGGGATTTTTGTATAGTCGATTGCCTTTTTGATTATGCCGGGAAAGCCCAATGGGTTTACGTTTGAGCTAAAATCCATCATTTTGGAGTTATACCCAGAAACAGAATATGGTCCGCCATGGTGGACTATACTGTGAAATTGGATGTTTTTGGCAAACTTCATGAATCAAGGCAGGCTGTGACGGGTTTAGTTGTTGCGGT
>VHBK01000057.1 GCA_016872015.1 Nitrososphaerota archaeon | reverse complement strand
AGAATACGATGTATCAATTACTGAAACATCCAGACAAGGCGACGGAATAGCAAGAGTAGACGGATTTGTCATATTTGTGAAAGGCGGACAGCCAGGCCAAGAGACTAAAATCAAGGTAACACAAGTAGGCAGACGATTTGCAACAGCTGAACTAGCACAATAAATTATTTCTACAGCGATGTAGGAAAAATTTGGCGAACCGATTTTTTTAATATTTTTCTAATTTTCAAAACCAGTTTATATTGTGTATCTTTTTGATATTGTACCATGATGTCATTGTTCCAGCTCAGCACCCGTATCTATGATTCCGAGATTCCTCTGGTCAGAAATGCGATGGCGGAGCTAGAGGTAAAATGCAATATCAAGGACAGCTACAAGATTGGCGCTCCGTTTAATCGAGCCGGCTGGACTTTTTTTGATCTGGAAATAAGCATGGAGCTTGCACACATGATAGAAACCAGCGGAATGCTGGAAGGTGCACTTGGGTTTAGGATTGGGGAGCAGCTCAAAAACTTTATCGGGCATTATTTGGAATCATTTGGAAGTCAGGTCAGAATCAAACAAATAGAATACGACTAGAATCCTTCCGGAGGATTTTGGATAAAGACATTACAGAATAAGGTGTCTGTTTTTTTGTCCCGGTATTGGACGTTGCATGTGACAAATTTTCCCTTTAGTGCCTGCTCTAGGTCTTCTAGTGTCCTTTCTGTTTGTGGGGAGGTGTCGTTTTCTACTTTGACTATTTGGACTTTTTCCAGCTTGCTGTATTCTTCTGAATTGTCCTTTCTGAAATGAGTCACGTACATTCTAAACATGTTGTCAGAAAGGCAGTCCATTACTGGTCCGCCGATTCCATCCCCCATGAAATGATATCGAATTTACTTGTTATAATTGTAGATTCATTGGCATTCTATAATATCGGGTTTGTTGTAGTGCAGTAGGTTTTCTGTTACTTTGATTATTGCGCCAGATCTAAAGGATAAAACCATCATGGTACCATTATAGTTTTCAAGCTTGACTAGTGCACCGTTGATTTGATCAGGTGTTGCAGAATATAGATTGTCTTCTCCTGGAAAAGGCAACCAGTTCTTTCCCAGAGTGAGCCTATCGCATTTAGTTTCAGATTCAAAGTCCATGTTGTGGATTTACTACATAATTTTATTTTCTTTGTGAAATAACAAGGCGGATCCGGGGGGACTCGAACCCACGACCTGACGCTCCGCAAGCGTCCGCACTATCCAAGCTGTGCAACGGACCCGCAAAAACAACTCAAATTAAATCTGTAAAAAATGTTCGTACTATGCAGTGCTAGTCTCTGCCTTTTTGACAAAGACATAGTGCATTATCAGGCCAGCTATTATTCCACCAATGATTGGGCCTGCCCAGTAAATCCAGTGGAAATCCCAATAGCCAGATGCTATTGCCGGACCTAGGGTTCTTGCTGGGTTCATTGACGCGCCAGTGAGTGGAATTCCAACTAGGTGTAACAAAAAGACCATTCCGCCAATCACCAAACCATACATTCCTGCTGGTGCCTTTTTGTGCACGGCAGTCATGAATATCACAGTCACCAAAAAGAACGTAAACACCAATTCGAGTGCAAAGCCAGACATTGCAGAATTGCCAAGCAGCTCACTTGGTCCCCCTTGCGTTCCAAAGTTCACCTTGGCTCCAAGTACTGGAAATATCGCCTTTAGTGTAAATGCAGCAATTATCGCACCAATACACTGAAACACAATATACCCAATGCCGTTTACTATGCTGATTCTTTTAGTAATCATCATTGGGATGGTAACTGCTGGGTTGATGTGAGCACCAGATACGTGGCCAAACGCATAGACCATCAATCCAATTACGCCGCCGTGTGCCAATGATATTATCAATAATCCTTCGAGGTTTAGCGAATCGCCAAACATTGTAGATGACACTATGATGGACAAAGGTCCAAAGAACACCAGTGCAAATGTACATAGTGCTTCGGCAAACCAAGATCGTCCGGATATCATCTAATCATGCCATTTTCGATTTCAATATAAAATATGCGACTGATCCATTACTCCAAAATAATTAATTGCACCAAAATCACAGAAAAGTCATGCTAGAGGAAGGAGAAAAAGTCCCAAGATTTGAATTACAAGATGCAGATGGAAATGCAGTAAAATCCTCAGAATTCAAGGGAAAAAAATTTGTAGTCTATTTTTATCCAAGGGATTTCACGCCAGGCTGCACAATAGAGGCAGACGAGTTCTCTAAAGAATACAAGAAATTCCAGAAAATTGGCGCAACAGTAATAGGAATATCAACTGACAGCGTCGAATCGCACAAAAAATTCGTAGAAAAGATGGGCATACCATATGTTTTACTATCAGATCCAGAGTCCGAGGTATCAAAAAAATTCGGAGTCTGGGGCAAAAAACAGTTCATGGGTAGAGAATACATGGGAATCCAGCGAAGCACATTTCTGGTTGACGAAAAAGGCAAAGTCTTCAAAGTATACCCATCAGTCAAGCCAAAGGGCCATGCAGAAGAAGTCCTAGCTGCCCTGAAATAAAAAGATAAAAGAGAAGTTTGGATTTTTAGAAGCCTTTTGGCAGTGTGCCTTTTGGTTTTGCCGGTGCTGGAGGCGGTGTTGTTGGTTTGAATCCCGCTGGCAGTGAACCTCTAGTCGAACCACTTGGTTGTGGTGGCGGTGGAGGCGGTGCAGCTCTTGCTTGTTCGTGCTGTTGCATTCTTGCCAGGTATTCTTTTTCATATGCCTCTAGCTGTTCCTTTCTTGACGCATTTCCATTTCCACTAGAGCCGCTTGCCGATTCTGCTGGCTTGCTTCCAGCTGGTAATGAACCCCTAGTTGGGTTTGGCTTTGGTGCCGGTGGTGGTGGAGGAGGTGCAGTCTGTGCAGAACCAGTTGCAGTTGATTGTATACCGTATCCTGCAAAGTATTTTGTTCTAGGATGATATGCAAGCTTTTCTCGTGTTGCAAAGTACTTGTTG
>VHBK01000056.1 GCA_016872015.1 Nitrososphaerota archaeon | reverse complement strand
GATGTTCATAATGGAGAGCGAATCTGTTCCATGTGCGGAATAGTCGTCATGGAACAGCTGGCCGACTATGGTCCAGAGTCAAAAAGCTCAAGCCTTGAAGAAAGAACAAAGCTCACACGAGCAAGCGGACAAACAACTTTTTCGCAACACGACTTGGGCATTGCAACAGAAATTTCCATATCTACAAAGGACTTTTCTGGAAAAACAATCAACTACCAAGTCGCAAGCCAGATGCACAACCTTCGAAAATGGCAACAACGAGTTCGAGTCTCATCTCCAAGAGAGAGACGACTTGCAAATGTGCTGTCCATGATCGGAGGCACATGCCAATCCCTGACATTGTCAGAAAATGTTTTGGAGACTGCATCGATGATCTACAGGAACTTGGACTCCCACATGGAAGTCAAAGGAAAATCTGTTGCATGTATTGCAGCTGCTGTAATTTACATGGCATGCAAGCAATGCAATGTAGTAAGATCACTAGAAGAAGTCTGTTCAGGAACCGGCTCCAACAAGGACCTCAAAATGAGGACCAAGCTGTCTGCCAAGTACTACCGCATGCTAGTCATGGAGCTAGGCTCAGTCACAGCACCAGTCATAACCATGGACAAGTACATCTCCAAAATATCGAACCTGACTAGTACAGATGTTCGAGTAGAGAGACTTGCCTTGGAAATAGCAGAAAAGACAAAGGACATGAACGTCTCAGATGGCAAGGCGCCAAACGGAATTGCCGCTGCCTATCTGTACATTGCCTCAATTCTTTTGGGACAAAACGTATTGCAACGCGACGTATCAAGCGTTGCAGGTGTAACCGAAGTCACAATTCGAAACAGGTGCAAAGAAATTCTTTCGGGGTATAAGCTGAACTTGACGCTAAGACCGAGTTTTGCCAAAAACTAACTCTTTTTCTTTTTGTTTTTTAGATTAGGACTAGCTAAAATTCATCGAGATTATATACAGAAACGAAACTTTGCGAAAACATGGCAGTCCTAGAAATCAAAGACTTGCATGTACAAAGAGAAGGAAAGCAAATCCTCAAAGGAGTCAACCTAAAGACTGGTCCTGGTGAGGTCCATGCCATCATGGGGCCAAACGGCTCTGGCAAATCCACACTAGCATATACACTACTTGGCCATCCAAAGTATGAGGTAACACAAGGGAAAATTATCTTTGATGGTGAAGACATCACCGAGGCATCCACTGATGAGCGAGCAAAGAAAGGACTGTTCTTGGGATTCCAGTATCCAACCGAAGTATCAGGTGTAGGCTATTCGCATTTTCTTAGAACATCATACAATGCTTTGTCAAAATCACTACAAAGTAGCAATAGAGAAGTATTCATTACAGTTCGAGAGTTTCAGAATTATCTCAAGAAAAACTTGCAGACAGTAGGCCTGCGGGATGACTTTTTGGGTCGATACCTAAACGAGGGATTCTCCGGAGGAGAAAAGAAAAGATCAGAGGTATTGCAAATGGCAGTACTAAAACCAAAAGTATCCATACTAGATGAGCCAGACTCTGGTCTTGACATTGACGCAGTTCAGGCAGTAGCCAAGGCAATCAGCGATGTATCAACGCCGGATGCGACTATAATAGTAATTACTCACTATGCAAGAATTTTGAAATTCTTGAAGAAACTGGATTATGTGCATGTCTTTGCCCAGGGCAAGGTTCTCAAATCAGGCGATGCCCAGCTAGCAGACGAGCTAGAACAAAGAGGCTACGACTGGATAGTAAAAGCATAATTGCTATATTCTGTATCCGTTGTGTTCAAACAAGACTTTGTTGATGTTGTCGGTAATCATATCACCATAGGAGTTACTGCAAGACCTGTCGGTGGGGAAGCCAATAAAGAAATCATAAAGAAAATTGCAAAGCATTTTGGGATTTCTTCTGCAAGTGTTGTGATAAAATCAGGTCACAAATCAAAGGAAAAAATTGTCGAAATTACCTAAATTTGGAATCTAGCTTTCTCTGATGAATGGATTCACGTTTTTCGAGCATTTCATATTCAATCATGCAGTAATAATCAAAGATTCGCATCTTTTTTTCGTGCGCATCGTGTATGTATTTTTCAATGTCTGACATAGACAACCCTTGTGCTGCTAAAAATGCCTCATCTTCTTTTCCTAGCTTTTGATAAGATTCTGATTTTGCCTTTGCTACATAGCTTGATTTTTCTTGTTGTTGTGCCATATCATAATATGATATCGCATCGTGGTGTTTTCCCAAAAATGCAAGTGTGTTTGCCTTGTTTAGCAGTGCAGTAATGTTAGCAGGCTCTATTTTGAGTACCATGTCATAATATGATATTGCATCATCATGTTTTCCTAGTTCGTTGTGTGCAAGGCCCTTGCTGTTTAGTGCCCAAGAATTGAATCTGTTTTGAGACAACATCATGTTGCACAGATCAATTATGTAATCATGTTTTCCAAGTTTTTCTAGTGCAAGTATTTTATTTTTTGTTGCATATTCATCAAATTCGTTTAATTCCAATACTTTGTCACAAAAAGATATGACCTCATCAAATTTGCCAAGATTCAAAAAAGCAGTCGAAATGTTTTGCAGAGCAATCAGGTCTTTTGGGTCGGCCTTGAGCAGATTTTGGCAAAACACCACTATGTCATCCCACTGCTCATTAGAGTAGAGTTTTTTGATTACATCAATTGGATTGCCAACGTATGCCAATATACCTCACAACACAAAGGCACACATTAAGATTTCAAGAGTAGTTTTTTGTGTTTTAGTCTTTCGTGTAATTCTATTATAAAATGAAAACCAATTACCTTGGCAAACACCACACTCGAAATCAGCGCAATTGTTGTTTGGCCCAAATACAGCAAATATGCAGTAACGCCAGTTGCAGTCATTAGTTCCAGGGCAGTGCATGTGCAAAACCACAGCAGCCTGTCTTTTTTCACGGCACAGTTACGGTACCATTTCAATTAAAGATTCATCCAAATTGGAATTCTAAATTATCATTAAATATG
>VHBK01000055.1 GCA_016872015.1 Nitrososphaerota archaeon | reverse complement strand
GTAGTGTGGGATGAAGCAGAAAATCGTCTGCATTCGCAAAAAGCACTTCTTGCATCGTTGCGCATCTAATCGTTTATAAGAGCAACTTCAAGAGTTCACCAATATCGCAATGGCTTATTCGGTAATACTACGACGATTACGTGAGGAAAAGACCAACTATAAAAAGCGCAAGCTAATGCTCATGAGCCGCGCAGACTTTATCACAGTTCAGATCTCAAATGAAAACACACTTGTCCAAATCCACAAGCCACAATTCGCAGGCGACAAAGTAATCGCATCAGCACATTCTAGATTTCTAATTTCTAAAGGCTGGAAGGGCTCAAGAAAGAACGTCCCGGCAGCTTATCTTACAGGTTACATGGCAGGCAAAAAAGCACTTGCCTCTGGAACAACTAGCGCAATTTTGTACAGTGGCACTAGAAGATACACACAAAGAATGGCAGCAGCCCTCAAAGGAGTAATCGATGCAGGCCTAGAAATCCCAGCAAGCGAAGACACACTACCTGCAGACGAACGAATTAACGGCGAGCATCTCAAAGTAAAAAATGATATTTCAAAAATAAAGTCATCAATAGACAGTGGAGCAAAGTAAAATGAGCCAAACTACACAAAACCAAAGACAAGACAGACCACCGCACGGCGCTAGGCCACCACGAGGCGACAGACCGCCAAGACAAAGAGGCCCAAGAAAAGAGGAAGAGGCACCATGGGTTCCACGAACCGAGCTTGGCAAAAAAGTAGCAGCAGGTCTGATTACTGACATGAATGAAATTTACTCTCAAGGATTAAGAATTCAAGAAGCAGGAATCATCAAAAAATTACTACCTGATCTGAAAAGCGAAGTAATCGATGTTGGAATGGTGCAAAAAATGACACCAAACGGCCAGCAAACCAAGTTCAAGGCACTAGTTGCAGCAGGAAATGAAAACGGCTGGCTAGGAATTGGACAGGGAAAATCAAAACAAATGAGAGTTGCAATCGAAAAGGCAACAACTAATGCTTATCTCAACGTCAGCCCAATCAAACTAGGTTGTGGAAGCTGGGAATGCAGATGCGACCAATCCCACTCTGTACCATTCAAGGTGCGAGGCAAAGGAGGAAGCGTCGTAGTCGAAATTGTACCAGCACCAAGAGGACTTGGTCTTGTAGCAGGTGGAAAAATCAGAAATCTCCTCAAGCTAGCAGGACTAAAGGACGCATGGACCACAGCAAAGGGCTCTACTGCAACAATGAACTCTACGTCAAAGGCAATCCTAGAATGCCTAAGACAGACATTTAGTCAAGGTTGAGCAAAATGGCAAAAGCATACCTCGTTGTTAGAATGACTGGACAAATCAACGTCCCACACTGGGCAAAAAACACCATGACATTACTAAAGCTAGACAAAAAATTCCGGGCAACAATCATTCCAGCCAAAGACAATACACTTGGAATGCTAAACAGAGTAAAGCACTATGTTTCCTGGCAAGAAGTCAGCGCGGACATTGCAAAGGAATTGTTCAGCAAAAAGGGAAGAAAATCCGGATACAAAAAAATCACAAATGAAGACATTACACCACTGGGTTTCAAATCTATTGATGATCTAGCATCATCTGTTTCTGAAGGTAAAACATCTATGAATAAAATCAAACCAATCAAACCTTGGTTTGCACTTGCTCCACCAAAGAAGGGCTTTAAGCGAAGTACAAGAAAAACATACGGAGAAGGTGGAGTGCTAGGACAAAACAAAGAGCTAGTCGAGCTTGTAAGGAACATGATCTAAGTTGGCAACACGATTCAGAAAAACAAGAAAGTTCCGTGGCTCCAGAACACACGGCTGGGGACAAATCGGCCAACACAGAGCAAGCGGCCACAAGGGAGGACTTGGACAGTCTGGTATGCACAAGCACTTGTTCAGCTCTTTACTCAAAGACGATCCTGATCACTTTGGTCACGATTCTACTCATCCACCTCACCCGATCATCACCAAAAAATGGACCAGTGTAAGAGACCTTGACGACATTTTCGCAAAACATGGCAAACAAGAAGGCGGCAAAAAACTACTTGACCTTGCAAGCCTTGGCTACGATAAACTTCTTGGCGGCGGGCAAACAAAGAATGCCTATTCGATCAAAATCGAAAGATACACCGAGTCTGCAGCAGAAAAGATCAAAAAGGCCGGGGGCGAGGTGTTAGCTGTTGACTGAGAACACTACAACTGGAATCATCAAGCGTATTGTAGAAAAAACTGAACCATATCTAGTTCAGGTTCCAAAGCCAAAAAAGAAACTATCTCTTCCAACCAGACTCCTTTGGTGTGGCATTGCACTACTAATTTACCAAGTAATGGGCCAGACTCCACTTTTTGGAGCAACGGCACCCCAGTTTGACTTTTTGGCATTTGCCAGAGTAATCTTTGCATCCCAGCAAGGAACCCTAGTCGAATTAGGAATCGGACCAATAGTCACCGCGGGACTGTTAATGCAATTGCTAAAAGGCTCTGAGATTCTCAAATTCGACTTTAAAAATCCAGACGAGCGTGGAGTATTCCAGACAGCAACAAAGCTAGTCACCTATATCGTAATCGTAGTAGAATCAATAGTGTATGCCATAGCAGTGTATGGACCAGGAATTACAAATCCGAACGTCCTGTACGTTCTCATTGGGCAACTAATTGCAGCATCCATCATCATCATGTTCCTAGACGAGCTAATCCAGAAAGGGTGGGGCATTGGTAGCGGAATCAGTCTGTTTATCATGGCGGGCGTAGCCCAACAGATTCTGTGGAGCATTTTCAGTCCACTACCTGCAGGAGACGGCGGACTAATTGGCATTGCGCCGTTTGTAGCACAATCATTTGCACAGGGTGACATTTCCAGTATTTTCTTTAGGTCTAATCAATTACCAAGCTTGTTTGGCCTTGGAATTACGGCAGGAATCTTGCTAATTCTAGTATACACGCAGGCAATAAAAATCGAAATCCCAATCGTATCTACAAAGTACAGGGGATTCTCTGCAACATACCCAATCAAGCTAATGTACGTATCCAACATTCCGGTAATTTTGGCATCTGCACTTACCGCAAACGCAATATTCATCGGGCAGATGATGTGGGCAAACTTTAACCCAAGAAACAACAATCCATTGTTCAACTTTTTAGCCCAATTTGATCCGCAAAGCTCATCAACCCCAATTGGAGGCATAATATACTATATTACACCGCCAAGGGGCCTAGACTTGGCAGCACAGGATCCACTCAGGGCAGTGGCATATG
>VHBK01000054.1 GCA_016872015.1 Nitrososphaerota archaeon | reverse complement strand
TAGCTTGTACTGGGATCTGATGTGATCGTCCCTGTCTAGTACCGACGGTTTTAGCTTGGCGCCAACCAGAAATGTCTTGAATTGGTATTGTGATGATACTTCCTGCATTTTTTCGAAATAATAGTGTAGAGTATCAAAGGCGTTTTTGCAAATATGGCATTTTTTGTTTTGAATGCGCAGTTTTTTGTGTATTTTTTGGCCCAATAACTTGTTTGATGTTAGGCGGAGTTTTTTTGAGAAGAGCCTTCCAAGGCAATTGTCACACAGATCATATTCGCATAGTATTTTCTTTGATGTCTCCAGAACCAATACAAATTTGTCTTGTGCCACGATGAAAATTCTATTATACAGTATTAGTGGTTTGCCTAACCCATGCCCATTTTGCGCAAAAATCCTTGCATCTGTCTGCCCTTGGCTGCCTTCATCATGCCCTTGGAGTTTTTGTAATTCTTTAGTAATTCCTTTACTTCATGTTCCGGCCAGCCAGAACCTCGAGCAATTCTTTTGATTCTTGATGCGTTTAGCAGGTCAGGGTCTGCTTTTTCTGTCTTTGACATGCTTTGGATGATGTAACGCCAGCGCTGGATTCTAGTTTCCATTTGCTCTACTTGGTCTTCTTTTACCATGCCAGACATGCCAGGCATGTTGTCCAAAAATCCCTTGAGTGAGCCCATTTTTGATACTTCTTCTAGCTGGTAATAGAAATCATCCATGTTCATTTTTCCGCTAGAGATTCTCTTTAGTCGAACATCGTCTGCCTCATTTTCCAGTCTTTTTGCCAAGTCCAGAACAGCCTGAATGTCTCCCATACCAAGCAGTCTTCCTACAAATCGTGTAGGCGAGAACAGTTCCAAGTCGTCAATTCGCTCGCCTGTTCCAATGTACATTACTTTTGCACCAGTTGCCGCAGAGGCTGCCAGTGCCCCACCGCCTTTTGCTGACGAGTCTAGTTTTGTAATTATGATTCCACCTACTGGAACAGTCTTGTGGAATGATTCTGCTTGATTATAGCACTGCTGTCCTATTGTTCCATCTATTACAAGAAGTGCAAGATCCGGATCTGCTACCTTGCCTATCTCTTTCATTTCGTCTAGTAGATCTTTTTCCTCCTTGTGTCTACCTGCAGTATCAATTAGCATGATATCCAGAGTGTGATTCTCAAAGTGTTTGAGGCCGTTTTTGACTATACCCGGTGCATCCTTGTTGTTTTCCTCCCCATATACTTCGACTCCGGACTTTTCACAGTTTGTCTTTAGTTGGACTAGTGCGCCAGGCCTGTAGGTATCTGCGCCAATTACTCCCACTTTGTAGCCTTGTTTTGTGAGAAACTTGGCCATCTTGCCGGTAACTGTTGTCTTTCCGCTTCCCTGGATTCCAAGCATCAGTACCTTGTTTAGCTTGCCTGGCTTGAACTCGAAATTGTTTTCTTTGCCCAATAATCCTGCCAGCTCGTCATATAGAATTTTGATAATGTGATCTTTGCGGGACAATCCAGGCGGCGGGGTCTCATTAATGGAGCGTTGTTTGAGATTTTCTGCTATTCGTAGTGCGAGATCAATTTTGACATCAGCTGCCAGTAATGATTTGAGAACATCGTTTGCAAGCTGCTTGATCAGCTCCTCGTCTACTCCGGAAGAGCTGACTATTTTTTTGATTGCTGCACGAAGTCCAGTCTTGAGGTTATCTAGCATTGTCTTTTCATCTTTGCAGCCAGTATTTCAAATCTTCCTCTGTATCCATCCCAGAATTTTTCATACTGGATAATTTCTATCTGACTAGAAAAAATAGGACAGTTTGTCACAAATGTTTCTGCTTCTCCACCCTCAAAGCTCAAATTGAACTTGGATTTTTCCGATTTTTGTATCAGCTCATCTAGGTTTTGCTGTGTTATTTTTTTGCCAACCCAGGACTCATCCAGTCCGTCGCAAGAGACTGCAGATATCATAAACTCAAAGCCAGAGTCAAGCAATTCTTTCATGTATTGTTTTTGATCCTTTTTCCAAATTGGCGCGATTACCTCAAGGCCTAGCTCTTGCGCTATTTTCTCAAATTTTGTCTTTTGAAATTCCGATAATATTCCGCCATGAACCACACCCTCAACAGAATATTCTTTTTTTGCCTGGATCAGCCCCTGTTTTAGCAACTCTAGTTCTGCCTGAGTATTGTCGGATTTTGATTCCAGCAAAATTTGCGGAATCTTCATTGCCTTAGCCTGGAGTTTTGTTGCAGAAACGTTTGGATGATGCAGTAAATGGCTGTCTGCAGATAAAGTCATCACAGTAACTAGGCATTTTACAGCATGCCCCATTTTTTGCGCCAGGTAAATTGCAAATGTGCTATCCTTTCCACCAGAGAATAGCGCTACCAGTTGCATGTCATGGTATAGCGTACTGAATATTAGAGTCCTTCAATACTCATAATCGTCATCAACAATCAGATGGCTTTTCCGCCCTATCATCAGGACCCGATTTAAAATTAAATTTGCAGTATTAGTAACTAACTCTTTATTCTCATTACCTTGGTGCGGTCCATTACCTTCCAGTATTCTACCATCTGGCCTTGTTCCAGCTTGCCTTGGACTTCTTCGTCAATCATTTGCACATCTAGCGTCTCAAATGTTTCGCTGTCCATTAGCTGTACTTGGTCGCCGGTAATTGAGATAATTTGGCCTGAGCGCTTGTCAATTAGCGGTACGTGCACCTGCATTGAAACTGGGCTTACGTGTGGTCTTTTTTGTCCATCAAAGATTCCAACCCCGACAATTCTTGCCTTTGCTGCACCGTGCTTTCCTGGCTTGCTGGTATCATATTCAATTATTCTGCATGGCTCACCGGTTGGCTGGTCAGCTACTGGTAATAGAATGTAAGAACCAATTTTTAGTGAACCAAGATCTGCAGGCTTGCTCATAGTCTGACCAATTTATGCACAGTATTTAATATTTATGAAGATCACTTGAGCTTTTCTAAAATTGACAATCCGACAAGATTGTTCATTGTGATCCCTTTTCTGCAAACGTTTCTTCTTGTTTGCTCGCAGTACTTGTTTACACTTTGATGGCTTTTTTGGCTGGACACCTCTAGTACCACAATATTATCTCGGTATGGGAATGTGAATTTTGGCGGCTCGGATGAAAATGATGTCATGTTTCCTGTAGTTGCCTTTCTCACCAGATCGTTTTTGGATACTGCCATTGCAAGATCTGACATGTCCTCATCAGATTTTGAATATTCCAGATAATACACCGATACAAAGTTCATTGTTCCATCTACATCACGCTCAAAAAGCTCCGCGTTTGTGTTAAAGACAAAGGCTGTCTTTTGTTGCGGGCGTTTTTCAAGTTCCTTGGTTATTTTGGAGTCATTGTTGAATTTGGCCAAAAGATAGTGATTTGCGTATGACGGAAAGTATGGCTTGCTGTCTTCGGAGAATGTGGCAGTCACAAAA
>VHBK01000053.1 GCA_016872015.1 Nitrososphaerota archaeon | reverse complement strand
TTGAGCTTATTTCAAACGTTGTTCAAGGAGTAAATGTAGATACTATGAAAAAAAAGTATCAAGGAACATATCTAGAGTATAATGACAAGCGGTTTTCTAGAGTTTCAGAAGGATATCTCCTACAGGTGATTTTTTACTATTTTACTGGTGAGGCTTTTTGTGAATCTCGTGAGTGTAGATTGAATAATGCACATTGGCAAAGTGATCTTTTGTATTCACAGCTTGAAAGTGGGAAGCTTTGTGAAAGACATCAGAAAGTGCTTGAACAATTGGCTACATGTCAAAATTTTGAAAATCGTTAAATCTCAACATCTAAAATTAGCAATTTGATTGTACATATCCTGTAACTGATTATACATCATTAATGCTCTTTGATACTCTTCCTGAGAGTTCACAACTTTTGGAAATCTTTCATATTCTTTGCCTAACTGATCGTATCTTTCTCTGAGTTTATCGTATTGTAAAAATTCGTCATCAGAGCATTGCCCTAGGCTTTTATGAAATGCTTCACCTTCAGCACCAGTATGACATCCAGTACCAAATCCATCATAATTCAAACCTAGAAATACACAGGTACCACTTTCACAAGCAACAGCTCCCGCAACATGAGTGCTATAGAGTAGATTATATCGATGACCTTGACTTGTCATCCAGAGATCTACTGCAGATGTTGGATTTGATGTTCCTCCAGCTAGATTTTCTGCAACATATTCGGTTGAGGAAAATCCAAAAGAATTCTTCATGCTGTCAGGACATGTACCAGTTATTGGGTTTGTATGATCAAAGTAATCATATTCTATAGTATCACGAACACGTGCTAGTGATAGTTCATAAGCTCGCTGATCAAAACCGATTGGATTTCTATCTAATTCAGCTCGTAAACTGTTGATATAGTCGATTACTTTTTTTGATTCTTCCATGCTTGTGGGTTTTGCAACAAATAGATCATCCAGTTGTATTTGTGGTAATTCAACTTGAGGCAACTCAGGTGTAGATGGGATCTTTAGGTCAGGCATCTCTAATTTTGGAAGACTATATGATAAAGAATCAGAAATTGATTTTCCTATATCAATGCCAGGAGTAATTTTTTGAAGTGAGAATGTTTGTTTTTGTCCAGTTGGTGATAAAAACCACATAGTGTATTTGTTGTTGTTCTGTTCTATAGTTACACCTTCCTTAATAGTAGTTTTTACTGGTGTTTCTGAATAAAATTGGGCCTTTCCAAGATCTTTGCAGGATATCTCAATATTGTTTTGTGAATCAGAACGCATGATGCAATCATTTAGTATAACTTTTTCAGGTTTGTCTAAACTTGAGAATAATGAGGATTCTATTTTTTGATTATTAGAATATAGGTTAAAATCGATTTGAGCCGCAAAAATGAATGCCCCAATAACTAGTATTGGAACAACTATAGCCACAACAATCTTTGAAGAACTAGTTTTTCTATGTTTTCTTGAACTAAAATGATATCCCCCAGGACTATGACCTCCAGGTCTACCACTACCATATTTGCCAACGCCTTTGTATCGCTCATCATATTTTCCATCAAAAACTCGACCTTTCCAATCCTCATCTTTGTGAGAATCTAAATCACGATCTCCTTGCCAATTATCGGAGCTCATAGATCTATAGTAAAATACGAAATTATGAAGATTTTGTTAAAGTTTGGTTTCGTTCAGGAGGTTCAAGGTCAGTTCGAATCTCTCAAAATTTTTCCATTTTTTCTATTTTAACTTATAAAGAAATGATTGAAACAATCAAGAACCAACCCAGATAATGAAAGATTGACTTTAATATTGATTAAGTCGGTCTGGATTCTATGATGGCAGCTACTTCAGAAAACACCGTACAGGTTGATAAAGACAAACCAAAATCGCCTGACAAAAAAAAGACAAAATATGATGTAATAATTATTGGCGCAGGTCCTGCAGGATACACAGCAGGCATTTACTGTGCAAGGGCAAGACATGACACTCTAATATTATCAGGCATTTTGCCCGGAGGCCAGCTTGTAAACACAACAGATGTTGAAAACTATCCAGGCTTTGCAGAAGGAATCATGGGTCCTGACCTTATGATAATAATGAGAAAGCAGACAGAGAAAATGGGTGCAACAATTATTGATGATGAAGCAGTAAACGTTGATTTTAGACACAAGCCATTCAAGGTACTTACCGCATCAGAAGAATACGAAGCTAGAGCAGTAATTATCTGCACTGGTGCAGACTATAGAAGGCTTGGATTAGAAGGAGAAAAGACCTTTGCAGGAAAGGGAGTATCATACTGTGCAACATGTGATGGGGCTTTTTTTAGAAATCAAGAGCTTGTTGTATCAGGCGGCGGTGATTCTGCAATGGAAGAAGCAACATTTCTTACAAAATTTGCTTCAACTGTTCATGTTATCCACAGACGTGACAAGCTGAGGGCAAGCAAAATCATGCAAGAAAGAGCATTTTCAAACCCAAAAATAAAATTTCACTGGAACAAGGAAATTGAGGCAATTTCAGGAAACCAGAAGGTACAGAGTGTCACCTTAAAGGATACAAAAACTGGTGAAAAAACTACGCTAAATGTTGGTGGTGTTTTTGTTGCAATTGGTCATGAGCCAAACTCTAAAATTTTTCAAAACCAAGTCGAGCTTGATGCTAAAGGGTATGTGGTATTAAAAAACAAAACAGAGACTAGTGTAAAGGGGGTCTTTGCTGCAGGTGATGTCCATGATCACACATACAGGCAGGCAATTACAGCTGCAGGATTTGGCTGCATGGCAGCAATTGATGTTGACAAGTATCTAGCAGAAAACTAGTTACATGTACACAATTTTTGACATGTGTTCTGCCTTTTTGAGTGCAGCATCAAACTCTGATTCTGTAAAGACTTTTTGTTGAGCATACAAACTCTTGAATTTGCGTCCATCGTCTGCAAATATGCCAACTATATTCCCAGAATCAATTTTGTATTCTTTCATTGCAGCATAGACTGCACCAGACGATGGACTGACAAGCATTCTGTCTTTTTCAAAAACCTCTTTTACTGCAGAAAATGCCTTTTCATTTGTTATTGTTATCCAGTCATCAACAACATATTCTCGTTTTAGAAATAGATCAGGCTTTGCAGATTCCTCAAAGTTACGCAGTCCTTGAATCAGATGGTTTTGCTGTGGCTGGACTCCAATTATTTTGATTTTTGGATTCTTTTCTTTTAGGAATGCCGAAACGCCAGTTATGGTACCACCTGTTCCGACACCTGCAAAAAAGTGAGTTATCTTGCCCTCTGTTTGCTTCCAGATTTCAGGTCCTGTTCCCTTGTAGTGCCCAAGATAGTTTGCCTCATTGGCATACTGGTTTGGCGAAAAATACTTGTCAGGCCTTGATGAGGCAATCGATGTAGCTAGTGCAATGCTCTGGTCGGTTCCAGCACCAACTTTGGGACATAGATCATCACTTGTCTGGTATAGCTTTGCGCCAAGCGACTCGATTATTTTCTTTGTTTCCTCGCTTGCCTTTTCTGGGATTACAATTTCTACTTTATAGCCAAGCATTTGTGCAATGCCAGTTAGTGCGATTCCGGTATTGCCAGATGTTGGTTCAATTATAATTGTCTCTCCTCTTTTTAGAGCACCACGTTCTTCGCCGTCTTTAATCATCCAATATGCAGCCCTGTCTTTTACAGAACCAAATGGGTTGTGTCCTTCAAGCTTTGCATGATATGTTTTTTTACTATCAGAAAGTGAGTTTAGCTTTACAAGTGGCGTAT
>VHBK01000052.1 GCA_016872015.1 Nitrososphaerota archaeon | reverse complement strand
TTTTGTAGTCAGTTCTTTGAGAGTATTTACTGGATCAAATTTTTGATTAGTCTCCATGTAAGCTGAAAATGCTTTCATAAATTCTGCCTGTGCACGTCCGCCTTTTTGCACCCATTCTTGAAACATCGATAGATAATCTTGGTTATTGTTACCAATCATTGGCATTGTTTGGTGCACTACTTATTTAAAGATACCACTTCATCGAATAAAGTCAAGTACGATTTTGACAAATTCCTTTGGGGATTCCACATATGGAGTGTGTCCACAGTTTTCCATTCGATAGAACCTACAATCACGAATTTTTTGCACAAAATATTCCGCATATTTTATCGGTATTACCGGATCCAGTTCACCCCAGATAACTAACGTAGGAATTTCTAGCACCTCCAGTTTTGTAGATATTTCTGGGGAATTTTTTAGTCCAAGTATCGTAGACATGAATGCATATTTTGCGTTGGGCATCAGCATCCTTTGCACGAAACCATCCACGGTGGTTTGGTTAACTTCTTTA
The DNA here is from genome assembly GCA_016872015.1 of Nitrososphaerota archaeon. Classification (GTDB taxonomy): domain Archaea; phylum Thermoproteota; class Nitrososphaeria; order Nitrososphaerales; family Nitrosopumilaceae; genus Nitrosotenuis. The sequence continues at coordinate 3,569 of VHBK01000052.1, read as the reverse complement.
TTATTTCCAGTCATCATGGAGAATGCATTCTTTGCAGTATCTTGGTCAGGATATAACGCTGCCATTATGTAAGCATCTAATGCAGGAGTAGATTGTTTCATTGCACCTGCTGGAGAAACCAAAATTAATTTTTCAACATTTTGTTGGTTTAGTGTTGTATATTCAACAGCTATTTGTCCCCCAAGAGAAGAGCCAATTACTGTTGCTTTTTTGATATTTATTTCTCGCATAAATGAAGAGATAAAATTAGCGAAAAACTCTGCAGTATAATCTACATTGGGTTTATCGCTGAGCCCAAATCCGATCAGATCTGGGACATAAACTGTAAAGTGTTTGCTAAAACTCGGAATTACAAATTCCCATCTTTCTGCAGACGCCCCAAGGCCATGAATTAGCAGTAGATTTTTCTTTCCAGATCCTGCTTTTAGGTATCGAATCCTACTACCATCAACAGTCACAGATGCTTCTTGCATTGGAACACCATTGATCAATTTTTGGTCTAGATAAATTTTGGCCTCATCATGATCGTAAGAAATTACAAATTATTTTACAAAAATAAGAGAGTCTAGGCTCAACCTAGTGCTCTAGAATGTTTGTGAGTATGCGGTCGTTCACCTGGGAATTTCCTTCTCATATGTGCAGAAGGTCTGCCATACAGAAGTTCCAAGAACCACGCCTCATGTTCTATTTCTTCACGTAGGATGTCTTTTGCGACATCGTATGTGGCAGGATCTTTTCCGTGCGTCATCTGACATATTTTGTTCCAGTTTACAATTGCTCCTTGCTCTGCCTTGAGGCATTTTTCCATTATTGCTCTAAGATCAGTTTTGTTTGGTGGAAGTTGTAGAAACTCACAGCCAGACATTTTGATAAACTCAGTTGCATCATCTGGCAGACTTCCTCCAAGTTCATAGATCCTAGACAGGCAGGACTCGAAATGGCTGAGATCTTCAAGACGTGCGTCTTCAATTACGCCTTTGATTCCCTCACCATCTACACCGGTGCAATGCATTCTAAGATTGGTGAAATAATAATATGCAGTAAATTCCACCGATGCGTTGTAGATCAGAAGTTTTATCAGCTCGTCAATATCTACGCCATTTTGTTTTAGAACATTTACGCCGACAACGTTTGGTTCTGAATTTGCAACCATGCCAAGATGAATCAGATTGTAAATAAAAATCTGTTTGTCAGCGTGTTATTTTTGGGATTTTGCCTTGAGTTCTTCTAGTGCCTTTTTGGCCTTTTCCCATGCAGCGGCCTTAGCTGCATCTAGTGCTTTTTGTTTTTCTTCAGTACTTGATCCGGATTTTTTAACATCAATGTTTGCTTTCTCAAGTGCCTTTTGTTTTGCTTCTTCTGCCAGCTTGCGTGCTTCTTCTAGAGTCTTTGGCTTTTTTGATGTAGTTTCTGAGGGTTGTGCTTTGGAAGTTTGATTTGTTGCTTTTTCTTGCTGTGCTTTAATCGCTGCTTCTTTTTTCTCAGCAGCGAGTTTTTGTTTTGCGGCTATCGTGTCTTGTCTTGCTTTTTCATTAGCCTTGTTTGCCTCTTCACGCAATGCCTTTGCTTTTTCACTATCACCTTTACCAGATTGTTTTAGCATTGCATCTCTAGCTTCCTGCGCCTTGCGTTGTAGTTCATCTTGTTGTGCTTTGAGAATTGATTTTGGATCATTTCCAACAGGTTTAGTTGTAGTTGATGCAGGTGCAGTTACAGGCTTGTTTGAAAAACCTGCAGGCGGCGCAGAAATACTAGTTGGTGTAAGTGATATTTCGTTTGATCTCGGGCTAGAGCCAGCAGCAAATAATGCAGTTACTGTGTACGTGTATGTTTTTCCAGTAATCACGCTACTAATTGTATAACTATTCACAGAACCAGTGTTATCATTTATGATTTTGTATGACTCACCAAGTTTTTCTTCAATTTTGTAACCGCCAATGGATTGTTTGTAGGTCTGAGAGGGAGCAGTCCAAGAAAGATTTGCCTGAGTGGGTGAAATTGGCGTTACAACAAGTCCTGTAGGAGAACCTGGAAGTGAGCCGACAGATGACACAGTAGGAGTAATAGTTATTTCAGATGAGGCAACACTTGTTCCAACATTGTTTATCGCATAAATTTTGTAATAGTGTGTGACGCCAGTTGTGAGGCCTGTATGTGCATAACTAGTTACAGTTGCCGTAGCAGTACCGGTAGTGATCACAAGTGTGGCATAGCTACCACCACCAGTTTTGTATTCTATTTTGTAACCAGTAATTGTAAATCCAGACGGAGTATTCCAGAACAGATTTACTTGTGTAGGAGATACCGCAGTTGCAGAAAAACCAGTCGGAGCACTAGGTATTGTAGTATCTGCAAAAACTGGCTCAATTATAACCGTCAAAAGGCCAGATAAGAAAACTAGTAAGACAAACTTGGGAATCAACAAAAACTATCAAAAATCAGATGTTTTTATGAATTACTAATGATTCAGTATCATATTAGTAATGAAATACTGTATCGCCGATTATTTTCTTCCAGTCTACTCGAATTCCAGGTTGCCATTTAGCTTTTCCACATGATTAAATGCAGAAAGTCCAGCTGCCGCCCCATCCCCACATGCCGATATAATTTGCTTGTATGGAATGTTTGTTGCGTCACCTGCAGCAAATATTCCAGCAGATAATCCCGCAGGTCCTGCTCCAACTATTATAACGTCGTATTCTTGAACCAATTAATTCACAGATATCAAAGAGGTGAGATTGTTTATTCCATTTATACCATGAATGTGAACATCGATTGCAGTTTTGATCTGTTGATATCAGTCGATTCCAGTATAATCAAAATATCATAAACACCATACACGGTTTTTACTGTCTTTACGCAGGAATTTTCTTTGCTTTTTCAATAATGTCTTTTTGTTCTTTATAATCACATTTAGCAGAACATATGCCTCATTCACACGCTCACAAATTATTCGTAATTTAAAAAGTTTAATTTTTTTTATGCGGATTTATGATGCAACACTAAAAATAGATACAACTCTTTTTGCTAAATTTTCAATGTCAACTGTTGGTTCTGCAGAAATTAGCAAAACAAAACGACTAATTGGAAATGGAAAACTTACCAAAACTAGTTTGTCTCGTCTGGCTGCAAGATAATTAATTGGACCCAGTGTTTTATCAAATTCCTTTCGTAGTGAAACTCGGGATGCAAATTCAATGAAGTCGTCAAGTTTGTTCTCGTTGTTTTCAAGTGGTATGATTCCTGTTTTGAATCCACCTGCCACCAGCTTGCCAGATTCATCAATAATTCCGGCAAAACGAATGTCTTTTTCCTGTGTTAGTTGAGTGCATTTTGATTCATAGAATTTGTGTTGTGTAGAGTCACTCATTGAAAAAACATCATGGCATCCATAATAAAAGATTTAGTGCAGTCGTGTAATTGTAAAAATCAAAAGGCCTAGTTTACACTAGGGTTTGATTTTAAATGAATAAAATCATCGCGCATAGTCTCTATGTAATGTGGCTAACCAGTGCGTTGGTCTATTAGTAATGGCAGGCTCACCACTCGCCGAAGCTTGTGATCTATAC
>VHBK01000051.1 GCA_016872015.1 Nitrososphaerota archaeon | reverse complement strand
CTGATCACTGGCATACACCATACTGATGGATTATCAGATTTTGCAGATGGTATCATGGTTAAGGGAACAAAAGAAAAAAAGCTAGAGGTGATGCGGGACCCAAAGGTCGGCTCTGCTGGAATAATTGCTATCGTACTTTATGTCGCAGCTGCCGTAATTGCACTCTCTTTTATGAAGGGCTTTGAGCTGTTTTATGCAATCTTGATTGGAGAAATCATTGCCAAATTTTGCATGGTATTGTCTGCAAGCATTGGTCCGTCTGCCTGGCAGGGCTCTAACTCGACATTTGTCGAATCAATGAAGGACAGAAAAAAACTAGTCATTGCAGGTGTAATCACAATATCAATAATTGCGGCATTTCAGAACAATGCCGGCTTTGTGGCATTGGGTGCTGCCATAGTAGTAACTCTGATAATTGCAGGCGTCTCTAGGCGTAGTTTTGGAGGAATCTCTGGCGATATCATGGGCGCTACAAACGAGCTGGCAAGGGTTTCTGCATTTCTAGTGTTTGCATCACTATGATTGGACTGGTCATGGCAGGCGGCAAGGGAACAAGGATGAGTATACCGGGAGAAAAGCTTCTCCTCCAATACAAAAAGCCAGTCATATTGCACGTAATTGACGCACTAAAGAATTCCAAATGTTTTACAAAGATAATTGCAGCAACAAGCCCAAATTCGCCAAACACGGAAAGACTAGTCTCAGAGCATGCAGATATTATACCAACAAAAGGGCAAGACTATGTCTCTGATCTGAATTTTACACTATCACAATTTGATGAGCCTGTCTTTGTGACTTCAGGTGATCTTCTACTGTTAGATCATGATGTAGTTCAGGATCTGGTATCAAAATACCAAAATAAAGACTGGCAGAGCTTTGTTGTGACAAAAAAATTCCTAGATCAAAACAATCTGTCTCTAGAATATTCCACGGATGTACATGGTATTCAATGCTATTACACCGGAATCTCCATAGTAAATCCAAGAGGGACAAAGAGGGAAACCTGTACTATATTTGATGATAAAAGAATTGCAGTTAATCTGAACACAAAGTCAGATTACGACTTATTCCAGAATTCCTAGTACTGTTCCGTGAATTTTTGCAACAGAGCCAGTTGGTTCTGCGATTATGTTGCCGCAAGACTTGCATGTAACAGTAGTAGTGACATGTGAGTACAAGACATTCTCTGCACTGCATTCCTTGCACTGGACCTTTTGGAATTTGCTCTTTGGCTTTGGAACCAAGATGTGTGCTCGCTTTGTCATGCTGTCAACTCCAATTTGCGTAGTCTGATACCATGTTTCATTGTTTTCTTTTTACAAGCAGGGCATGTAAAAATCAATGTCTGTTTTTTTGTAGTTTTAGCAGGTTTTGCAAGTTTTGGGAATTTCTGTCCTCCGTACCCCTTTTTGTCCTCTTCATGTCGTCGCTCACCAATGGCAGAACCTCTTCTTTTACCTGCTTTGTACAAGGCTACCTTTTGAGCAGTATGTGTCTTGCATTTAGGACAATATCTGTTCATTTCCTTGGGTACGTTCATAGAGAAAGCCCGCCGAACTGGTAATTTAAACAATAGCTCCACATTGAACCTATAATAGAGCGTACTGCAAACTGATTGGCGTGTCACGTCTTGATACAATCAACTCGCTCAACGCAGTTGCCATGGGCGACAAAAAGGCAGACATTATTCTAAAGAATTGCTCATTGGTTAACGTTTACACCAAAGAGATCAACACGCAAACCCAAGTTGCTATTACAAGTGACAGGATTGCGTATGTAGGCCCAGATGCAACACACGCCGCAGGACCAAAAACCACAATAATAGATCTAGAAGAAAAATATCTCACACCAGGATTTGCAGACCCGCACGTTCACATTGACCAGTTTGTGATGCCGTCAGAGCTTGCCAAGCAATCGCTTCTTTGCGGAACGACTAGCCTTTTTTCCGATCCAATAGATATTGTGAGTGTTTGCGGATTTGCAGGACTAAAACAATTTGTAAAGTCGTGCTCTGGCCTGCCAATTAGGATCTTCTCTGTAACTCCTGGCGGCATACCTGTAGACCCAAAATTCAGCCACGGAAAAGCATTATCATTATCAGAGGAAAAATCCGCACTAAATCTTGATGGGATTGTGGGATTGGGCGAGGTGTTCTCGTGGACCAAGGTCACAAGCAGAGATCCAAAAACAATGAAAAAGCTTGCACAAATGCTTGACCACAACTGTATGATAAACGGCCACACCGCAGGAGCGTCAGACAAAAAGCTAAACGCGTACATTTCCTCTGGAATTTTCTCATGTCATGAGCCAATCGACTATTCTCAGGTAATGGAGAGACTGCGTCTTGGAATGTGGGTTATGATGAGAGAGGGCTCTATTCGCCGTGATCTAAAAAATATCATACCACAAATCCTGCAAAACAAACCATATCTTTCAAGGCTGATGTTTTGCTCAGACGGCCTAGACCCACTTGATATAACCCAGTACGGCCACATTGATCATTGCATCCGAGAAGCAATTGCACTGGGCATGGATAAAATTGACGCAGTAGCATGCGCATCAAAAACAACCTTTGACTATTACAACATGGGCAAAGACATTGGCGGAATTGCTCCAGGCAAGCTAGCAGACATGCTTGTCTTTGATGACTTGACCAAAAAGCCAAGACGTGTATTTGTTGGCGGCAAGCTAGTCGCATCAAATGGAAGCATTGTTGTCAAAATAAGAAAAGACACACTACCTGCCTGGATTACAAAGACAGTCAAGCTAAAAAAGTTCTCCGAATCTGATTTTATAATTCCAAGCAAAAGCAAGACAGTCATTGCAAATCTAATTGAAATGGACACTGAAATCATCACAAAATTATCTACTGCAGAACTTGCAGTACAGCAAGGAAATGTCACACCATCCAGAGAAAAAGACATCTGGAAGGTAGCAGCGTTTGATAGGACATACGGCTCAGGCAAGCGCGCAATAGGATTTTTGAAGAACTTTGGAGCAGATGTGGGAGCATTTGCCTCTACGTGGAGCTTTCATGAAAATGATCTGATTGTTATCGGTTCTACAGAAAAAGACATGACAATAGCAGCAAACCATCTGATAAAATCCCAGGGTGGACTGGTTGTGGTAAAGGAAGGCAAAATTGTCTCATTTTTGCCGCTCCAAGTTGCTGGAATAATATCCAAGAATCCCTTTGATGATGTTTTAGCCAAGTTTACAAGCCTAAACCAAACATTACGGGATGCTGGCTGCAAATTCCCAAGGCCGCACCTGATGCCACTGTTTTTGCCATTTCTTGCCCTGCCGTCAGTTAGAATACTGCATTCTGGAATAATTGACGTAAAAAAGCGATCTGTAATACCAGCACTAGCCTAGCAAACTTTTAAAAAAGGGTTTCAAAGATTTTTTTTCAACTAACATGGCTTCAATTCAGCAAACACCACAAGGACCAGTCCTGGTTCTAAAGGAAAGCGCCCTCCAGCAAAAAGGCAGGGACGCCCAGAAAAACAACATAATGGCAGCCAAGCTAGTAGCCGATCTAGTCCGAACAAGCCTTGGTCCAAGGGGCCTAGACAAGATGCTCGTTGACTCTATTGGCGATGTCACTATAACAAACGACGGTGCTACCATACTGAAGGAAATTGACGTCCAGCACCCAGCAGCAAAAATGATGGTTGAAATCTCAAAAACTATAGACAATGAAGTAGGAGACGGCACAACATCCTCCGTCGTATTTGCAGGTGCATTGCTAGAAAAAGCAGAAGAACTACTGGCAAAGGATGTCCACTCTTCAGTCATAATAGAAGGATATCAGGCAGCACAGGAAAAAGTCATGGAATTGTTATCACAAATTGCAAAGAAAATAGAGCCAACAGACGAGGAATCATTATTCAAAATAGCAACAACTAGCATGCAATCAAAATTAATCTCTGAAGATTCAAGCGTTTTAGCAAAACTAGTAGTCGATGCAGTATTGCGTGTAGCAGAAAAAAAAGGCGACATATACGTAGTTGACCTTGATAACATCAAAGTAGAGAAAAAGGCAGGCAGCTCCATCCAAGCAACAGAGCTAGTAAAAGGTATAGTGCTTGACAAAGAAGTAGTCCACAGCGGAATGCCAACCAAAATAGAAAAGGCAAAAATCGCACTACTCAATGCAGCACTAGAAGTAGAAAAAACAGAAATGAGTGCAGAAATCAGAATTACCGACCCAACTCAAATGCAAATGTTCCTAGAAGAAGAAAACAGAATGCTCA
>VHBK01000050.1 GCA_016872015.1 Nitrososphaerota archaeon | reverse complement strand
TCATTTTGCGACTGCTAAAATCCGATGACGTGCACTTGATGGGCCTAGTTGCAGGAAATCTGACTAACAAAAGATTTGGCAAAAAGGCCTCGTTTGTAAATAATATCATTCTCAATTACACTAACGTTTGTGTTACTGACTGCAAGTTTTGCGCATTTTACCGCTCGCCAGGCGATGCGGAATCGTATACTTTGTCTCTAGAGCAGATAGAGGCACGAGTAAAGACGGCATGGGATATGTTTGGAATCCGACAGGTGCTAATCCAGGGTGGACACAATCCGAACCTTGGAATTGAATACTATGAGGATGCGTTTAGGATGATAAGGACAAAGTTCCCGCAGGTCGGAGTACATGGCTTGTCTGCATCTGAAATTGACATGATTGCAAGAATAGAAAAGACATCTACAAAGGAGGTGCTATCAAGACTAAAAGAGTCCGGCTTGCAATCGGTTCCTGGTGCTGGCGCAGAAATCCTAGTTGATACTGTCAAAGATGTAATTAGTCCAAAGAAAATCTCGTCTGCGGATTGGCTGAGAATAATGGAAGAAGCTCATACAATTGGTTTGCCGGCATCTGCTACAATGATGTACGGCCATGTAGAATCTCACGAAGACATTGCGAATCATTTTGATAAAATCATACAACTCCAGCAAAAGACTGGCGGCTTTATGGCGTTTATTCCATGGAACTTTGAGCCAAACAACACCCTGATGCAAAAGGAAAACCTGGTCACATTTGGCGTTGGTGGAATGCAACTGCTAAAAATGATTGCAATTTCTAGACTAGTCTTTGATGGACTGATTAATCACATCCAGTCGTCCTGGCTCACAAACGGAGTCGGAATGGCGCAAATAGCACTGCAATATGGTGCAGACGACTTTGGAGGAACACTGATTGGCGAAGAGGTGGTATCATGCACTGGTGCACGCTCTACAGAGCTGACCGGCCAGAAAATTATCGACGCAATCCACCAAATAGGATATGCGGTAGAAGAGCGGGATAATTTCTATAATCTCGTTAAAATGCACTAGCGTGCGTAATCATTACCCACGGTTTTTCTAAAAAATTAGATGATTTTTCTCAAAATCAGTGGGTAATGTTTTTTGGAACTATAATCCGTAACTGGACCACTTAGAATCAACCAGGTTCTTGGTTGGTTCGTCCACTGCAACCTTTTCCTGGATTTCTCTAGTGAACCCTTCTTCGCGGGTCTTTTGTGTTGCATCAATTCCTAGCTTGGAGCCAAAATTCACCAAAGGCGATGCCGGGTCTAGTGTGTCAGTAGGGGTGTTGTTAATAATTACACAGTCGCGTGCAGCATCTGCACGTGTTGTAATAGCCCAGATTACGTCATTGAAGTCATGGACGTTGATATCCTCATCCACTACTACGAACATTTTTGTTAGCGCCAGCTGTCCCGTACCCCATAATCCCATCATGACTTTTTTTGCCTGGCCTGGATAGCGCTTTTTGATAGATATGATTGCCATTCCCTGGAACCATCCTGCAGCAGGCATTGCAAAGTCTACAACTTCGGGATGGAACATGCGGATTAGTGGAAGAAATGATCTTTCAATTACTTTGCCGACATAGGCGTCTTCTAGAATCGGCTTGCCAACTATGGTGGTAAGATAGACCGGCTTTTGCCTTCTCATTATTCCAGTTAGGGTAAATGTAGGGTATGGCTCAACTGGCGTGTAATATCCCGTGTGATCACCAAACGGCCCCTCATCTCGAATATCTGATGGGTCTACATATCCTTCTAGAATGATTTCCGCATTTGCAGGAACTTCCAAATCCTGTGTCTTGCATTGTACCATCTTGATTCCCTTTTGTCGGGTAATTCCTGCAAAGAGATACTTGTCCAGTCCTTCCGGCACTGGAGCAATTGCAGAAAACACCGTTGCCGGCTCTGCACCAATTATGATTGCAGCTGGAATCTTTTCTCCCCGCTCTTTGGAAATATCTCCATGGTGTGCTCCGCGCTTGTGTTTTTGCCAGTGCATTAATGCATGGGTGTCATCTATGATTTGCATTCGGTACACTCCTAGGTTTCTAATTCCTGTCTCTGGATGCTTTGTTGCGATTAATCCTAGCGTGATGAACCTTCCTGCATCCTTGTGCCATGTTTTCAAAATTGGAATTTTGCTAAATGATGGATTTTCTTCAATTACTTCGGTTACTGGGCCTGACTTTTCCAGCTTGGGAAAGACTTCGCCCATCTTTGATAATTCTGGAAGCTTTTTCATCTTGTTGAGAAATCCCGATGGCACTTCCATCTTTGTCATGTCTACAATTCTCTGGCCAATCCCGGTAAAGTCGTCCATTTCTAGGCCAATTTGCAGTCGCTTTATCGAGCCAAACGCATTTGCCAGAACCGGCATGTCGTAGCCCTTGACATTCTCAAATAGTATAGCTGGACCATTCTCATACATTACTCGCCTTAGGATTTCTGCAATTTCTAAATCGGAATCGACTTGCGTCTTTACTCGTTTTAGCTCACCTGCTTTTTCAAGTGCTGATATGAGTTCTGCGACATCTTCGATTGGCAATGTGTTTGAGTTTATGCAAATGTTGTATAAAGCTTGACTGGGCCCAACAAAGGCATTTTAATCAGGCATTATTGGATTGAATCAAATTGAGTGAGCAAAAATGTCCCGTCTGCAATGGCAAGGGCACAATAGAGCTGCTTGGAACCCAGTGCCCGTTTTGCAACGGCTCAGGAGAGCACACAAAATCTGCTGAGAGCTACCTCAAGTCTCATATTTGCCAGTGCATATTCTTGGACAGAAAGACATGTCCTGTGTGTGGAAAAAAATGTCACCATGATACGCCTAACAAGCCAAAGATAATGGTTGGACCAGTTTAGATTATTGGATTGGCGGAAGCTCGCTTTTCTTTCCGTGTCCGCCGGAGCCGAACTTGCAGTAAAAGCAAAGATCAGACTGCATGTGTGTGAGCTTTTCCAGCTGGATTGCGCCGATTTTGAGTGCTATTTTTGTCAATAGTTTGTACTTGAATGGCATTGCTGGGATTACTTCTTCCATGTAGACTTTGTAGTGTTCAGGGCAGAACTTGAGTGTGACCTTGGTTGGCTCTTTGCTTGTCTGGTTTACAGTTCTTGCAAAGTTGATCTGCTCTCTGACGTATTCGTGCTTTGGACATGGACAGTCCTTTCCTCCTGGGTGCTTGTATGCCGGAGTGTTCTTCCAGTCAAAATCTGGAAACTCTTTTTCAAAATCGTCCAATGGGAGGTATAGTTTGATGATGGTATTAAATTTGATCTACTTTATCTAGATTTGCCCGCCTGAGATTTACCCAAATGTAAATAAACCCCGCAACGGGCATCAAAATCACATGTCTAGTGCTAAATCCACTAAAAAAGACTTAGAAGCAAAAATTGCAGAATTAGAAGAAAAGCTTGCAAAATTGGCTACTCAAATAGAAGCGGCGCCAAAACCAGCACCGCAAGTAACTACACCACCACCGGCACCAAAGCCACAAGTTCAAACACCCCCACCAGCACCAAAACCGACACCTCCTCCACCAGCTCCAACACCAAAGCCACAAACACAGACACCTCCTCCACCGGCACCAAAGCCAGAGGAAGCAGTTGTCCCAGTTTGGGAGCAATGGAGAAGCGCACCAACATCAGATTTCCATGCATACCGCACAAAGGTAACTGGATACTCTCCAGCAGGAAACCGATACTTTGCAAGCAAGCACGTTGCACAATCAAGCGTTCCAACATCAGACTGGAACCTACAGAAGGCAAAGGTAACTGGATATACTCAACCATCCAACAAGTACTTTGCAACACGAGAAAAGCTTGCATATCATCCTAGAACAAAATACTTTGCAGGATACGGTATACAATCAACTGCAACTGGTTCTGCACAGACTGCACCTCCTCCACCACCAAAGAAGAGTCCTTCTCGTGGTTCGCTACCAAAAGGCTTCTAAAAAATTCCATATTTTCTTACATATTTTTGAATAAATTCTACTATGCAGTATAGATCGGCTATCAAATCCGGAATTGCGGTTTTTTGGTATTATTGTTGCAAAATTATGTGATTTGACAAAAAATAATCGAATTGATCTGGCAACGGGGAACAAAATGTAAATAAACTATTGAGGTGTCAGAAAAAACACATGGCTGGAACTACTAAGTCAACTAAAAAGGATTTAGAAGCAAAGATTGCAGAATTAGAAGAAAAGCTTGCAAAATTAGCTAGTCAATTTGAATCAAAACCACAAGTAACTACACCACCACCGGCACCAAAGCCACAAGTTCAAACACCCCCACCAGCACCAAAACCGACACCTCCTCCACCAGCTCCAACACCAAAGCCACAAACAC
>VHBK01000049.1 GCA_016872015.1 Nitrososphaerota archaeon | reverse complement strand
GTTCATGGACCAGAACTTCCAGGCGATGTTATGATAACCAAAGCAGATATTTCACTTGCAAAGAGACTACTTGGTTGGCAGCCCAAAGTCGACATAAAAGAGTGGTTAAGAGCAGTAATTACCGCAAGAACAAATCTTGACCTCATTACAGATTAGCAACCTCTTTTGATATTCGATATGGATAGACTGTTAATTGGTGGTTCTAGCTCAAAATTATTTCATTTACGAGAATTTGCAGACATATTACACAAATTCGGAATAGAATGCAAGGTTGTTTTTGATGCTGATGTTTATGATGGGTTCCCAAGTAGGAAGATAAGTCATTGGTTTCAGTCAAAATCAAAATTCAATCAGATAATAAAAGAATTCAAACCAGATGCAATTTTCATAGACAGACAAAGACATTTTGGACTTGCTGCAATTGATACAAAACTACCTCTGCTTGTACATCTGAGGGGAGACCACTGGAGTGAAATAGAAATGGCAAGAAAAACGTTGTACAGATCATTTCCAAAAAAATATGTGCTCAAAAAATGGGAGCAGATTGCGGAAAAATGCTTTCAGAACTCCACATTGATTTTGCCAATTTGTAACTATTTGGAAAATCATGTAAAAGAGAGATATCCAGCAAAAAGTGTTTCCACGCTATATCAGGGGATTCAGCCGACAAATTGGTACAAGACAAACGGAATGGATCTAAAACATCCATGTGTTGGTCTGCTCCAAAGTGCAAACATCTGGGAGAAGACAAAAGAAATGCTCACAATAGAACCTGTATTAAAAAAAATGCCCAATGTTACATTTTATTGGGTTGGAGATGGACCATATCGCGATTACGTATTGTCCTCGCTAAAAAAATATGAGAATTTCAAATGGCTGGGCCATCTTGAATACCCAGACAGAGTACGAGATTATTTATCTGAAATAGATATCTACGCATTGATCAGCGGCATCGATATGTCACCGCTTACACTCCTTGAAGCGCAGCTAATGGAAAAACCAGTAATTGCAACCGAAGTTGGAGGCATTCCTGAGCTGATGAAGGACAATCAGACAGGATTTCTGATTAAAAAAGGAGATTCTCAGAGTTTGATAGAGAAAATTTCTTTATTGTTAAATGATGAGTCAAAACGTAGATCCATGGGATTACTTGGTAAAAAGTTTGTAGAAGAAAACTATAGCTGGAAAAAGATTGGAAGTAATTTTGTAAATATAGTTAACAGATATTCAATTTAGTTTGAACCAAGCAAATGTTCATAGAATTCGACATATTTTGGTAACCAAACATTCCAAGTCATAGTTTTGTTCACAAAATCAAACGCGGATTCCGTTAATTTTTCCATTTTCGCACAGTCTTCCAATAAAGAATTAATTTCAGATAACAATGATTGAGGATCATCTGATGGCACCAGAATACCATTCTTTTTGTCAGTGATTAATTCTGGTATTCCCCCAACATTTGTTGCAATTACAGGAATCTTGAGATAGAATGCTTCTTTGATAACAGTAGGCAGACTTTCCATTCTTGATGGAACCACCAGTATGCTTGAAGATTTCAATGCAGACATTGCTTTTTGCCAGGGAAGATCAGTACAATAAACTACGTTGCCTTTGATTTGGGATTCTATTCCACGTAAAATATCAATTCCTTTCTCATGGCTGTCTCTGCCAACATAAGCTATCTGTTTATTTTTTTTTTCCATATTTGGAATATCATCAAGCATTACTGTGTCAACTGGACTTGGCAAGTATTCAAAATCTAACTTTAGCTTTTCCTTGTAGACTTTTTGTGTTATTTTCGAGTCTGTTGTAAGCTTGTCTGCCCATTTTAGGACATTCTCTTCAGTAATACTAGAGATATTGCTCAATACGCTTGAGTGAAGAGCATCAACCTGATCACTGAAGACACCATGAATAGAGAGTACTCTTTTTTTTGCTCTTGCAGCTCGCATTGCAAATGCTGATGGCACGTTGAATCCATGCACGATGTCATAACTACCTTTGAAGAAACTAGAGAAAGAACTGGTAATGACAAAGCTTGGATTTTTGAAATTTTTAATTGGGATTTTTGGCGGATCTACAAAATCAACTTGAAATCCATGTTTTCGCAGTTGATTTGCGAGCATTGCTGCGTGGCCACCAATACCCCCAGAATATCGTGGAGAAATGAAGAGGATCTTCAATGAATCAAAATTGTATTTGTGATTTTAAAAGGTCTTGGATTATTTTACATCAATGCTTGTGATGCTGCATGCATCATCTGGCTCTTTGCGCAACCAGCTGCAAGCTCGTCTCCTTTTCCTCTTCTCATGAGGCCTCGGTACAAGCCATCTTCCAGTTTGACACCTTCTCTTTGCTCCCATTCTTCTACAGTAATGGAATATTTCTTTTGGATTCTGTCTCTGTACCATTCTGGAATAACGTTGAATGCGCAGAACGGAATGATTCTAAGGTCTGGAGTCAGATAGTGAATGTCACATCTTTGTAGCCTTTCTAGATCTTCATTATACTTGTCTTGGAAGTGCATCATACCAAGGAATAATCCCTTGACATGCCAAGAGCCAACAGCATCAAATGATCTCTTCATTAGAATATTACCAAACATCTTTGCCAAGTCTAAGCCTGCTGGCTGCTTCTTTTTATCAATAAAGCTGGATAGTTTTCTTACTACTTCTAGCATGGTAAAGTACTTGTTTTTGCCAGAGCGGATCTCTTCTGCTTTATCTTCAAATAATTCCAACATGCCCTGAATGTCTGCAAATCTTGGCAGTGGGACGAATTTCTTTGTCTCTGCATCTTCAAAGACGTAAGTGCCTGCGCCACACGCAAAATGAATTGACAACTCATATTTTGGCTTGCTAGAGAATGCCTCAATGACATTGGTCAGCGGCATGCAGCTTGGAACTGGGAACCAGTCATCAACTGTAACCTCACCATTTGTCTGCTCTTCGATTCTTTGGATACAGTCTGGAATGGTGATTCTGTATTTTTCACGTTCTGCTTTTCCCATTCTACCAGTAAGCGATACCGGCTGGAAGTTTACTGCATGAACTACATCCATGTTCTTTTGAGCATATCTGATGATACCACCTAGCTCATGGTCGTTGATTGATTTGATGACTGTTGGAACAAAGACTACTGTTGTGCCTGTCTTTCTACAGCTGTCAAGGGCATATGGAATCTCCCAGTGGTTCTTTGGGTTTGTTCTTGCTGTGACGCCATCGAAGCTCAAATACAGGTTGTTGCATCCTGCAAGTCTTACCTCTCTTGCTGCTTCTGGGTCCATTGCATGTCTGATACCGTTTGTGTTCATCTGGACATGGTCAACGCCTTCTTGCTTCATTATTTTGATAATATCAGTAATGTCATCTCGCAACATTGGCTCGCCACCAGTGATTTGGATAGAGTTTCCTGGAATTGGTCGCTCTGCCTTTAGAGTCTTCATCATTGCACGAACTTGGTCGTGTGATGGTTCGTACATGTATGCGCCTTCAAGTCCCTTCTTTACATAAAAGAAGCAGTACCAGCATGTCAGATCACACCTGTTGGTTACGATCATGTTTGCAAGACCGCTGTGTGATAGGTGATTTGAACATAAACCGCAGTTATTTGGACAGGAACATTTCTCAATCATTACGTTTGGTGCGTGTGCGCCCTTGCCGTCAGCCCAATAGGTGCTGAACTTTTTGTACATTTCATAGGAACCAAAGTACAATTCTTCACATTCGCCATGTGTTGGGCATGTTTTGCTCATAAAGACGCGTCCGTCGCGCTCAAAGACCTCTGCATCCAAAATCATGTTACAGTCAGGGCAGATGCTCTGAGTGAATCTGATTGTGGATTTCTTTCCAAGCGTCTTTGTCGAGTTTTTCGAGAGCTGAATTAGCGACATGTACTAGTTGCAGTTTTTCGAATTGATATTTAATGTATTTCCCACTCTGCCCCGTTGTATTCAGTAGATTGATCGGTTCTGTGTTTAAATACTGAAAAACCGCGCATTAGATCGGATGAGTATTTCTGACAATACGCGCAAGTCGCTTGAAAGGATTGGCCTGACAAGCTATGAGATCAGGACGTATTCTTCTTTGCTAAAAGGAGGTGAGCTTACCGCGTCTGATCTGAGCCAAAAGTCAGGTGTTCCATATTCCAAGATTTATGAGGTGCTTGGATCGCTTGAGGAAAAAGGCTGGATTGGCTCTGACGATTCCAGGCCCACAAAATATTTTGCAAAATCCCCAGCAACTGCGTTAGAGGCAACAAAGCAAAAGATAGAATCTGATTTTAAGGAAAATGAGAATGTTGTTTTGCGGGAACTGGTGCCATTATATGAAAAAAGCGGTGTAAGTGAGAGGCCTGACATCTGGGTTTTGTCTGGCATAATGAATATTGCATCGAAAATCCTAGAGATGGTTGATTCTTGCAGAAATGAGGTATTGATCGCCCTGCCAAAGGCAAACGAGATGTTAGTAAAGCAGGCATTGCCGAAATTGCGCCAGCTAC
>VHBK01000048.1 GCA_016872015.1 Nitrososphaerota archaeon | reverse complement strand
AAAAACATGATGATAAAAAAACAGACGGCAAAAAGACCACAAAGCACAACCACGATGAGAAAAAGTCTAGCAAAAAGGAAACAAAACACTCTCACGATGAAAAGAAAACAACCAAGACAAAAACTAGTCACACTCATAAATCAAAGGATGGAGTTGCAGGTCTGGCCAAGTCACTAGAAATAGAGGTAACCCTAAACGAGAAAAAGACCACACTCAAAGTAGTCGAAGATAAAAAACAGCCAGGACGTTACACTGCAAAATACACACCAGAAACCGAAGGACATCCAACGGTTCACATCTACACCAAGATAAAGAACGCGGAAATTGAAGGCTCGTTCCATCCTGAAAAAGTAGAAGCCCAGTAATTTTTTCCTTTTTATGATTAATTAAGAAGAAGATACTAAACGACATCATGGACAAAGTCGCCCTAGTCACAGGATGCTCTAGTGGAATTGGTTTTGAGACTGCCTTGGCACTAGCCAGAGAAGGATATCAGACCTATGCATCGATGAGGGACACAAAAAAGGGCACAAGCATCCAGGAAATTGCAAAAAAGGAAAACCTTCCCATATTGATCATACCACTTGATGTCGACAAGCCAGAATCCATTACATCTGCCATAAAACAAGTCATGTCGGAAAAAAAGAGAATCGATGTTTTGGTAAACAATGCAGGTTATGGAATCTTTGGGTGCTTGGAAGACCTCACAATTGATGAGCTAAAGGCACAGTTTGAGACAAACTTTTTTGCCGTGGCAAGACTAATTCAGGAGGTTGCACCAATTATGAGGGCTCAAAAGTCAGGCACCATAGTAAATGTGAGCTCCGTTGCAGGCAGAATTGGCTTTCCTGGATCACCAGCATATATCAGCTCAAAATTCGCACTGGAAGGCCTATCAGAGTGCCTCAGATACGAGCTATCGCCATTTGGAGTAAACACAATAATCATAGAGCCAGGAGTCATCAAGACCAATTTCTTTGGCTCTATGAAGATGCCAAAGAACGCCAAGCCAGACTCACCATACGCAGACATTACAAACAAGGTAGTGGCCGGAGTCAAGATGATGGCAGAAATGGGCACTCCTCCAAAAGAAGTAGCAGAAACAATAGTCAAGGCCCTCAAAGAGAAAAATCCATTGCCTCGCTATCCGGTAGGAAACGATGCGATGATGTTCTTGGAGGCAAAGAAAATGAAGACAGACATTGAATTTGAGAACTATCTCAAAAAAGAACTCTTTTGATTGGTTAACTTGATATAGCCAGAAAAGGCAGTTTTTATCAAAGTCCGCAGAGACTAGGTACGAATTATGAAATGGAAAACGCTACAACACAATGGAATAATCTTTCCGCCAGACTATGAAGCCCGCGGAATCAAAGTCAAGATCAAAGGCGAGCCAGTCAAGCTGGACTTGCTCCAAGAAGAGATGATCTACCAGTGGGCAAAGAAAAAGGACACGCCATATGTTCAGGATACAGCATTTCAGAAAAACTTTGTAGCAGACTTTGCGGCCACATTTGGTACAAAATACAAGGGATTAAGCATTTCAGATATTGATTTTTCAGACGCATTCAAGCTAGTAGACAAGGAAAAAGATTCAAGATTACTCGTAACTAAAGAAGAGAAAAAGGCAGTTGCACAAAAGCGCAAAGAGCTACGTGAAAAAATGAAGGGAGTTTACGGAAAAGCCATCATGGATGGAAAAGAAGTAGAGGTTGCGAACTATATGGCAGAGCCTCCTGGAATTTTCATTGGCCGTGGCGACCATCCGATGCGGGGAAAGTGGAAGCCCAAAATCACACACAGGGACGTTACACTAAACTTGGGCAAAGAAGCCAAGGCCCCTCCAGGGAACTGGGGCAAAATTGTGCATGAGCATGATTCAATGTGGCTTGCTTGCTGGACTGATGTATTATCTGAGAAGATAAAGTATGTCTGGCTTGCCGACACTGCCGGCCTAAAGCAAGAGCGCGATATGGCAAAATATGACAAAGCTTCCAAGCTAGGCAAAGAAATCGACAAGGTAGAACAAAAGATAATTTCCGCCATGAAGTCCAAAGACCCACGAGAATCCAAGATTGCCACGGCGTGTTATTTGATATACAGAACATCGATGAGAGTTGGAGACGAAAAAGACCCAGACGAAGCAGACACAGTAGGTGCCACAACGCTACGCAAAGAGCACGTCAAGCTGGATGATAAAGGAATCCACTTTGACTTTTTGGGTAAAGACAGCGTTCGATGGGAGGAGACCATTCCAGCGCAAGGAAACGACACCATGTTATATGAAAATATCAAAAAGCTAGTATCAAACAAAAAGCCAAGTGACGAGATCTTTGATGGAATTACATCAAGACATGTAAATGAATTCCTAAGCGGTGTTGTAAAGGGTTTGACTGCCAAGGTCTTTAGAACTTATTTGGCAACAACTGAGGTCAAGCGATATCTATCTGACAAATTAAATGTCAAGGACAAGACCGAAAATGAAAAACTCTACATTGCAAAAATGGCAAACCTGCAGGCAGCAATCATGTGCAATCACAAAAGAACAATTCCAAAAAGCTTCGAGGCAGGCCTTGAAAAGAAGAAAGAACAACTAAAGA
Organism: Nitrososphaerota archaeon; assembly: GCA_016872015.1. GTDB lineage: Archaea > Thermoproteota > Nitrososphaeria > Nitrososphaerales > Nitrosopumilaceae > Nitrosotenuis. The sequence continues at coordinate 2,077 of VHBK01000048.1, read as the reverse complement.
AACTAAAAGAAACAACTCCAAAAACTCCAAAACAAAAAGAAGCACTCAAGCTGCGACAGGAAAAACTCAAACTCTCAATAGAATTGCAGGAAAAAACGCGTGACTATAACCTAGGAACATCGCTTAGAAACTATATTGATCCTCGCGTGTTCAAGGCTTGGACCAGTGAGGTAAAGGCAGATTGGGAAAAACTTTACACCTCATCTCTGCAAAGAAAATTCCTTTGGGTCAAATCCGTTGATGCCAAATGGAAAGATATTGCAGCTCAGTGATTTGCAGAATCATTTAATTGCACCATAAAATTAGCCGATTTTGTGCCGGGGTAGCTCAGCCTGGTTAGAGTGCCAGTCTTCTATCCCTCCGATAAAAGGGCATTACTCATAATCTGGAGGTCGTGGGTTCAAAACCCACCCCCGGCACTACACTCTTTTTTTGCCAATTTCTGAATTTGTAATTTAAAGCAGATGTTGTCCAATTCTTGAAAATCTAGTCTTTAACCGACAAGTCAGGCTAAACACTATTGCAAGTAGAAGAATTTTTCATAGCCCTAGTCATAATGTTGCTAGTAGCCAAGCTTTTCGGCGAGATATTTCGAAGGCTAAAGCAGCCCGCACTGGTAGGCGAGCTTTTGGCAGGAATTATTCTCGGTCCATCGCTATTTGGATTCTTCAAGCCAGATGAGGGATTTGATGTGTTCAAGGGCTTGGCAGTGTTCTTTTTGATGTTTTTTGCAGGAATGGAGATGAACATTGGCGAGGTAAAAAAGACAAGCAAGTATGCATTTGTAATTTCTGCAATCGCGTTTTTTGTTCCGTTTTTTGCAGGTCATCAGGCAGGATTGTTCTTTGGTCTAGACAACATCCAATCGCTTTTCATAGGATTGTTATTGTCAATTACAGCAATTCCAGTCAGCGCAATTATTCTAATGGAGTTTGGCTTGCTCAAAAGCAAGATAGGAAGTGCAGTCATTACAGCTGCCGTAATTAACGACATTTTGGCATTATTGGTACTGGCAGTAATTTTGCAGCTGCCCTCAGACGGAACAATATCTGTAAATCATCTGGATGTGATGGAGTCGGTAGGCAAGATTTCAATATTTTTTGGAATTGTGGCTGCATTAGCTCTAGTAATAAACACACAGTCATTTGCGGTTCCGCAAAAAATTGACGCATTCATCTCAAGGCTTCGCACAAAAGAAGCTGGTTTTGGTGTTTTACTGATTTTGGCAGTTACCTTTTCTCTGTTTGCCCATTATTCGGATCTTCACTTTATTGTTGGGGCGTTCTTTGCGGGATTGATTTTTGGCAAAAACTTTAGCCAAAAACACACAGAACATGCACACGGATTTGTCTCTGGTTTTACCTTTGGGTTGTTTGCACCTATCTTCTTTGTGCTGATCGGCCTAGAATTCAACGTACATTCTCTGGCAGATTCTATACCATTCTTTGTTGCATTACTAGTCATTGCAGTTGCAACCAAAGTAATTGCAGGATATATTGGTGCGAGGATTACCAGATTTTCGCACAATGACGGCCTAGTAATTGGATGTCTGATGAACGGCAGGGGCATGGTTGAGCTTGCAATTGCATCTATTGGGTATAGTGTTGGAATACTAGATGTTAGGTTGTTTTCAATAGCAGTGGCAATTGGCTTTGTTACAACAATTCTTACTCCAATTATTGCAAAGCCTTTTGTGGAGAGGCTCAAAAAAACAGAGATGAACACACAATACGACAAGATGGCGACATAAATCTAAAAAATACAAGAGCGCAAACAAAATCAAATTGCAAGAAATCACTGATGATGAGAAGAAACCGCTAACACCGGAATCTGGATTCAATCTGGTTGGAGTAGATCCTTTTGCTGCACCAGGCAACAGACTGTACCTAATTGAGTATTTTGACTTGTATCAGGATGCGCTCAGGGCAAAAAAATCCCGTAAAAACCAAGACGAATATCTCATTTTGTATCATGGTGTATGATTGTACCATGCATGGTTTGAGAGTTCTACCAAAAATCTCAGAATATTTAATTAATTGACAAAATTTGCTTTCTTAATTGAAATCGATTTTATTTT
>VHBK01000047.1 GCA_016872015.1 Nitrososphaerota archaeon | reverse complement strand
AATGTATCTGCGGAAATTGTCGTGTGGTGGTATCTTCCAACTAGACTTGAAAATTGTAAATCGATGAATCTAATATTTTCGTGCTTTATTTTTGAAAAAACCTCGTCATGGGAATACTTGACTTGAGTTGTTTCGCCGTGAAATACTTTGTATGGCAATTTGCTCCCTCAGATTTCAATCGGATGCGCCTTGGATTTAAGGCTTAATTTTTGGCTCTTCTGGGAGTAATGGCTGTCTGCGCAACCAAAATCCTATCAAAACAGGAATGAAAAGTTATGAACCTAAATATCCTAATGTGCCCTAGATAGCAAATGTCGGAAGCAAAAAAAATTGATCCAAACTTGTTGTATTCCACCCTAGTTCGGGAAATTGAAAACGACACAGTACAGGAACTAGAGCCGCAATTTTATAGAAATCTCTCTGAATATCTTGGCAAGCTAAAAAGCGAAGGATACGACGGAATTGAAAGCAAGATCAAAGCAAGACTAGTAGAGATGATTACCAATACCGTGACACTGCTCATCAAGACTAGGATAAGCAAGGTAAGCCATGGGGGCCTAAACCTGACTAATCTATTAGATGAGGAAAAATTCATCATTGAATCCGCGCAGGACCAGCTGGAGAGAAAAGAGATGATTTTATCTGCAACACTGAACGGCAGGACCAAATTATTGGAATCTTTGTCAAAAAAACACAAGACCAAGCCGGTATCTGTTAGGTTCCTCAAGGACTTTGACCAGTTTGTTGGGGCTGACTATACCAAATATGGCCCATACAAGGCAGAGGAAATTGCAACAATTCCAAACGAGAACGCTCAGGCACTCATTGCCAAAAACATCACAGTAAAGATAAGCGTGGACTAATGTCGCACATAGCAGACGTGGACGTAATTGACTTTGTTTTGCTGACTGTGTATCCAGTTGCCGCACTCTTTGTAATAGAAATGATATTTCGTGTAATCAAGCTCAAAAACTGGATCAAGCTTGCATCACAGGCAGTAGTATCAATTGGATTTGGGATTGCATATCTTACGCTAATTACTGCCCATTGGCTTACTGCATTTGTTTTGTTTGCGCTGGCTGCTGCGTTATTGTATCAGGCAAAGCTTGCCAAGACCAAGCCGGGCAAGTCGATATACTAGTTTTCATTTATAGTAAAAATGGAAAAGAATGGTAAATTTCTGGCAAAAACTAGCCTTGTTTCATTTTTGATAAATGCATAAAGAATTAAAACAATTATCACAAAATCTTACAAGATTGATTGGAAGGACTATAGCACTTGCATTTTTGTTTGTTGTACTTGTTGTCGGCACGCGAGATGTTCTTGCGCAGGAATTTCCACAGCATGATCTAAGGGTGGAAACAATAGCGGAAAACCTAGATGTTCCGTGGGCAATTGCATTTGCACCAGACGGAAGAATTTTTGTGACAGAGAGAACTGGCGCCTTGCAGGTAATCGAGGACGACTCTCTTCAAAACGCCCCAGTCCTAAAGCTAGATGTAGGGGGAGCAGAAGGCGGGCTTTTGGGACTGACGCTGGATCCGAACTTTGAAGAAAACCATTACCTGTACCTTTACTATACTTATTCTGAATTTCTCTCAACATACAACCGCGTCTCTAGATTCACAGAATCAAACAATTCAGTATCTGATGAGTTGGTGTTGATTGACAAGATTCCGGGAGCAGCAATTCATGATGGTGGACGAATAAAGTTCAGCCCTGACGGCAAGCTGTACATAACTACGGGCGATGCCGCAAATATGTTGCTTGCGCAAAACTTGGACTCACTTGCCGGCAAAATACTGCGAATCAATCCTGATGGAACAATACCACATGACAATCCGTTTGCGGACTCACCAGTGTACTCGTATGGGCACAGAAACCCGCAGGGACTTGACTGGGAACCTACCAGTGGAATTTTGGTTGCAACTGAACACGGCCCGTCCGGAGACAAGGGATTTGCGCGCGATGAGATAAACATAATCTCTGCAGGCAAAAACTATGGATGGCCAGAGATCACTGGAGATGAGGAAGATCCGAAATACGTCTCACCAATATTTCACACGGGAGATGTGGCGTGGGCTCCGTCAGGTGCTGCATTTTATGATGGGAATAGAATCCCTGACCTAAAGGGAAAATTCCTTGTGGCAAACTTGCGCGGCGTACACTTGCATGCATTTGAGATAGATACGACACAAGGCAAAATTCTCTCAGAGCAGTCATTATTTTCTGGAACCTTTGGTAGACTGCGCGACGTGCACATCAACGACGGTTACATCTATCTTTTGACTAGCAATCAGGACGGACGAGGATCTCCAAGACAAAACGACGACAGAATACTAAAGGTGATGCCACTTAATCAAGGCCTGCAAAAAGAAACACAAGAAGAAACCTGTAGTGCCGGCCTCGAGCTTGTAATCAAGGCAAGCAATGGCAATCCGGCATGTGTCAAGCCCGCAACAAAACTCAAACTCATAGAGCGTGGATGGGCTCGCAACTAGACAGAACTAGACAGGTTTTTGATGCAAATGCAGAACTAGGCAGTTTTGTGCGTATTTTTTGTATTGTTACAGTTTAACACTGGTTTTGCTGGGGATTAACCACACATTACCTTCCAAACATTCTAGAGAAAAATCCTTTTTTCTGGCGGATTACCTTTTTTTCGCCAAAGCGTTTTGCGCGAATTGAACTCAATTTTACACATCTGTGCTCTTCTGGGAGTCGGTGTTCTGCGCAAAACTCATCATTGCAGTAATTGCACTCAAAGGGCAGGTCCGTTTCGTTCCCACAATAAGCGCAATTTACTTTCTGCATGGGTTTGGTATGGCAGATCTTCTAATAAACTAAAAACATAAAACAATCATCTAGAAAAGTGGTATCATGCTTGCAGGCAAAGTCGCAATTATTACTGGCGCATCAAGCGGAATAGGCGAGGCAACCGCCCGAGCACTTGCAAAAGCAGGCGCCAAAGTAGCAATCGGTGCTCGCAGAACAGACAGACTAGAGCAGGTAAAATCACAAATTGAAAAAGACGGCGGCGAGGTCTTTATGCAAAAACTTGATGTGACAAAAAAGGCGGACTGTGACTCCTTTGTGGATTCCGTGGTAAAAAAATGGGGAACAGTCGATATTTTGGTTAACAATGCGGGCTTGATGCCTCTTAGCTTTTTTAAAAATTTGAAAGTCTCTGAATGGGACCAGATGGTTGACGTCAACATCAAGGGTGTGTTGTATTGTACAGGTGCTGTGATCCCTCATTTGGTTGCAAAAAAGTCTGGCCACATTGTGAATCTGTCATCGGTTGCCGGAAGAATCGTTTTTCCTGCGGGATCGGTTTACTGTGCCACTAAACACGCAGTTGCGGCATTCTCTGAAGGACTACGACAAGAGTTTAGTGTCAGGTACAACATTCGCGTTACTTCAATAGAGCCTGGGGTTGTTGCAACAGAGCTCAACGACACCATTACCGATGAATCTTTGAAGGGATTTGTCGAGTCGGCCAAGAAAATGGTAGCACTGCAGGCAGAAGACATTGCAAATGCTATACTATTTGCAGTCGAGTCTCCACCACACATGAATGTCAATGAAATTTTGATTAGGCCCACCACGCAAGAACGATAAATGCAAAAAATTCTGATTTTGGGTGGCGGATTTGGAGGCCTAGCTGCTGCCAATGAGTTGCGATCTAATTTACCTGACGTTTCCATCACTGTTGTAGACAAAAAAGACTATTTCATGATGGACTTGGTAAAGCTGTGGATTATCAAGGGGGTTCGAACATTTGAGAAATCAAAGAAACCATTACACAATATCGCAAAAAAGGGAATTGAATTTGTAAATGAATCCGTAACTGGAATTGATTTTGCAGCAAAAAAAGTCAAGACTACAACCAAGGAACTATCCTATGATTATCTCATTGTTGCATTAGGTGTAGAGTTTGCTCCTGACAAAATCTCTGGGCTGCCTGAGAATGGATATGTCTTGTATGATTTAGAGCATGGGCCAAAAATTAGAGAAAAAATTACGCAGATGAAATCAGGAAAACTAGGCTTTGTCATTACTGGAATGCCATACAAATGCCCACCTGCTCCCTTTGAGGCTGCGCTAATTATTGGTTCCATGCTAAAGGAACAGGGAGTCCGCGATAACATCGAAATTGACTTTTACAGCCCTGCGCCAATTACACTTCCTGCAGCTGGGCCTGATGTTAGCAACCAATTACTGCAAATGTTACAAAAAGAAAACATTCGATTTCATGGAAATAAAAAGATAATACTGATTGGGAAAAACTCTATACAATTCGAGGATGACAGCTCTGCACCCTTTGATGTTTTAATTGCCATACCGCCACACAAGGCGCCAAAAGTGGTGTACGAATCTGGCCTAGCACAGGAAGGCGGATACATTCCAGTAAAGCGAGACTGCAAGACAGCATTTGACTCTGTTTATGCAATAGGTGATGTCACCACAATGATGGTGACTGGTACAATAGCTGTACCAAAGGCCGGAATCTTTGCTGAAGGAGAAGGGATTGCAGTTGCCCGAGATATCATATCCAAAATACGACAAAAGGAAAACTCGAATATCTTTGATGGCAAAGGCGGATGCTTTGTGGAAATGGGCAACACTGCGGGCTATGTCTATGTGGACATGTTTGCATCTCCAAATCCAATAACAAGACTGGATGAGCCAGCACCGGAACACATGATTGAAAAGGAAAACTTTGAGCAGGAGCGAATTGCAAAATGGCTATGACTCTTTTGTCTTTTCTCTGCTCATGTGGCCAAGCAATGCCTTGAGATCAGAACTTACATCGTCCGTGTTTTTCATAAAATCTAGTTTTTCGGTGATATTTTTTTTGAAGTCGTCTGCCTCTGTTTCTATTCGTAGCTTTTCCTGACAGTCAATGTGGTCTTGATCAGTGCCTGAGATTTTTTTGCAAATAGAGCAGACTTTCATCTGTTATTGGTGGTATCATCAGGATTTAATTATTTCACGTCTTGCCTTGCTTTTTAGGGGCCGTAGTCCAGCTTGGTTAAGATGCTAGCCTGGGGTGCTAGAGATCGTGAGTTCAAATCTCACCGGCCCCATTTTTTGTAAAAATT
>VHBK01000046.1 GCA_016872015.1 Nitrososphaerota archaeon | reverse complement strand
AGGTCATAGCACAAACGGGAAACGAACTCAAAAACCCAAAGAAGAATCTCCCAAGGGCAATCTTCATTTCACTGTTTGTCGTAATTGCAATTTACATTCTCTTTACGTTTGCATTCATTGGGGGATTGTCATCTGACAAAGTAGGCCAACCATCCTGGGAATTCATTGGAAGCTTTGGCGAGCTAGGAATACTAGAGGCCGCAAAGAACTTTATGCCATTTGGCGCAATGATTGTGCTGGCAGGCGGGTTTGTATCTACACTTGCTGCACTCAACGCCACTACGTATTCATCTAGTAGGGTCTCATATGCAATGGGCACTCATTACAATCTGCCGCACTTTTTTGGCAAGATTCACCCAAAATACAAAACACCTGCAATTTCCACTATTGCATCTGGAATCATAATGCTTGTAATGGCATTATCTTTGGATTTGACAGGCCTTGCAATTGCTGCAAGTGTCATGTTCTTGTTCTTGTTTGCCCAAGTAAACTACGCCGCAATCACAATACGTAGATTGTATGGAAAAAAGTTGGATTATTCATTCAAGACTCCATTTTTCCCAATCATTCCAACAATTGGAATTCTGTCAGCAATCGGATTGTCCGTGTATTTGCTATTTACCGAGCCAATATCGTGGGTAATTGCAATAATTTGGATTGTAGCCGGATTTACCATCTACAAATTATACACATCAAAAAAGGAAATCGAGCATTATGCACCACTAGTGTATAATCAGGGACCAAAGGAGCGTAAGGAATACAGAGTCCTGATTATTTACCATCCAAAATACGTCACTAATTATCACAAAATAGCAAATTCTATTGTCCAAGAAAAGAAAGGCGAAATCTCATTTTTGAGCGTAGTAAAAATTCCGGTGCGTCTACCACTTGATGCTACAAACAAGGTAGCCGAATCCGAAATAGAGGAATTCAACGAACTCAAACAGCAAATACCACAATCGATTCGACATCGATATTTGGTTCGCATATCTCACGACGAAACCGATGCTATATTGTCTACCGTAGAAGAGCAGGGAATCAATCTGGTTATCATTGACTTTGCGTTTTTGAGAAACAACAGAAAACTGCTTTCCCTTTCTACGTGTGATTTTATTGGAGTGCGGCTTGGCGCAAACTTTGAGCAGGACCTGACAAATCTCGTGGTGTCATATGATAAGGGGCGACACTCTGATCTTGGCCTGCGAGTGGCACATGCTGTATCTCGGGCACACGCATCCAGAATTAGAATAGTTCGCGGAGTCGTCGAAAAGCCTGAAACTGAAATTGAAATCATGAACAGAATTAATGAAATCATGTTTGATCTGGACATCAAAAAGATCCAATTTGAAAAGGTCTATCCAAAAACAAAAAACATCGCACCAACACTGCTTGAGAGCTTTTCCAAGATACAAGATGAGACAATAATTTTGGGTGCAGGCAACCAGGCGGACTCGGCGTTTTCCCCAAAAACACTAGAAGTAGTGGACAAGACAAAAAAATCGCTCTTTGTTATTCGAGATCACCAGTTCTCAGAATTCCACGCCAGGAGATTTTGGAGAATCATCTCATCTAGGATGCGCGAAAACAGACACCTGTACAAAATCTATGTCGACATTGCACACCTTGGCTACTCGATTAAGGAAAAGCGCTCCCATGGATACGATGAGGAATACTTTGATTCCAAGCTCAAATAGTGTAAATATCTGATTATACCACAATACAGTGCGAGCTGGTGGGCGATTACTGCGAAAGCAGAGGAAACTCCTCCCTCAATGCAGATGTGTGTTGCGGTGACGCAAAGCCAGAGATGGCAGGCAACAGAACAGAAAAAATCCGAACTGGAGTACTATGATGGTGTTCCCTGAGATTTCCAGCAAAGACGGAATGAAAAATCTGCCCCACACAGAGAAAAGCCAAACAGAGTCGGGATCTGCACCTATGGCTCAGGTAGGCTGCAAAGCGAAATGTCGTTTACAAACAGAAGGAGGGTTATGGCCAGCACGCGACTTTTTATTTTAGGCCTATTTTGATTTTAGTTTTCACCGTTTCTATGGTCCCAGAAGGTGATGTCGTATCTGTAAACCTCAACTCTGCATTAGATCCTATGTCCACTTCTTTTCCATTAATTTTCTTTGGCATTTTTAAAGTTACAACAAATTGATTCGTGTTATCTCCTGTTTCTCTGAGTGAATTCGTTTTTGCTTCAAAAACCGGATTGTCTAATGCGGTCCTAATTCCATTTGAACCTCTGAACTCTATTAATTTTAGTGATATGTTATCAGCTCTTCTGGCATCTAAATTGAAATCCTGATCATAAATTCTGACTTGAAAAGTTTGACCGATTCGAATATTTTTCTGCGATACTTCAATTCCAGTATTAATTTTTTTTGCAGTAATTGATTTGGAAGTTGATTTTACATTTCCAGAAAAATCCGATTCGTCATTATATGTGATGACTAGAACATCTCCTTGTGTGACTGGTCTACCGTTAACTGTGTTTGGAATAGCAATTTTACCAACAAAAACACCTGAATTAGCATCGGTCTCTGTTATGCTGGATGGTCCTGTAATACTCATACCGGCAAGCTTGAACTCCAATAATCCTGATGTAGAGACTTCGTCAATTCCTCGATGTGATGTATTGAGATCATCATCATGCAAATAGAAGGTAACTGTTCCTCCAGGAACTAGTACCGTGCTTGCCTGAAGCGTTACTGCCAAAAAGATTCCAATTAGTGGTATCATGGGTTATCCTAGTATGTTTCTGAGCTTGTCTGCAAGCTCTGGCTTTTCAATATTACTCATGATAAATTCTATGTCTGTTCCGTCGTCCACATCCCACATTATTCGGCTAATTAGTGCAAATCTGGTTGGAATGTTACGGGATTTGGCAGTGGTCAGGTGAATTTTGTAGCTGTCCTCATCATAATGAGTCTCCATTATGTTAATCGGGCTGCGCAAAAGCGCGTTTGTCCCATCGAATTTTCTTGATGGCACAACGATTAGCTGGGGTGTTTTTTGGTATCGAATCAACTCATCAATGTCTTGGGCTCTAATCAATGGAATGTCTTGCGGAAAGACAACCGATGCATCAAAATTATTCTCTAGTAGGTATTTTTCTGATAATGCTACTGCGGCGTTTACTCCGTTTTCCTTTTCTTCGTATATTTGGACTGTGTCGTATTTTTTTGCTATCTCTAATGCTGACTCGTCGCGCGATATTATGATGGTCTTGTTTATCTGGGATTGGGAAATTGCAGATAATACCTCTTCTAGCATTATTTTGCATAATTGCTCTGTTTTGTCTTGCGATAATCCAAGGCGGCTTTTTGCCTTTGAGAATGTCTTTACTGGAATAATTGATGCTATTTGCAAGCTATCTTACGTTCTTGAGTACAAATGATGCCAGTGCATCTTCTGCTATTTTGTTAGTCATCTTGATGCTAGTGTCATACACTTTCATGTCTAGATTTTGAATTCGCTTTGTTAGCAGTTTGTCCTTGGAATCAATCACAATACTTCCGCAAACATCTGAATACATTTGTGCAACGCCATATGGAGAAACTTCGATTCCAGCTGCTGCCATGTATTCTGCTGCAGGACCGGAAAATGCCTTGTTGCCAATAATTGGGCTTACTGCAACTACTTTGCGTCTGTTCTTTGAGAGCTCTTTTCTAATTCCCTTTATCTGAAGCATAGGGCCGATGCTAGTCAGAGGGTTGCCTGGTGCAATTATAACAAGTTCAGAGTCGTGAATTGCGTTTACTGCCTCTGGGTTTGGCCTGGCCTTGTCTGCACCAATATACTGAATTCCTTCGACTTTGTCCTTGCCCTTGTACTTTACCCAAAATTCCTGCAGGTGCATCTCACCCTTTTCTGTAGTGATTCTAGTCTCAATTGTGTTGTCTGTTACAGGCATTATTTTTGACTCGACTGCGAATTTTTCGCACATCCATTTTGTAATGTCTGCCAAGTTCTTGCCGTTTTTTAGCATGTTTGTTCTAATTAGGTGGGTTGCTGCATCTCTGTCGCCAATTCTAAACCATGTTTCTTCGCCAAAGATTTCCATCTGTCGCAAAAATCCAAAAGTATCTTTTCTAATTCCCCAACCTTTTTCGTAATCCAAAATGTCTGCTAGGCCGTAAATTATTGTGTCAATGTCTGGACACACGTACAAGCCATACAACCAATAATTATCACCAACATTGCAAACTACATTTACATCACGGGTCTGCGAGATCAAGCCGCGGACAAATTTAACAGAGCCTGTACCGCCTGCCAGAATTGTTATCATAAAACCCTTTTTGTATGATGCCGCGGATCAATATTACCTTTTCAATAAATCAACACAAAACAAAAATCTCAGAAATAATGTAAAAAATTCAAAGAAAATTTGTTTTGTAAAATTTCTTGCCGATTTTCATTATTCAAGACAAGATTTATTACTGCGCAGACGAGCGTATCATTCGTGAATAGGGGCTCTCTATTAGCATTTTCAGTTTTATCCATTCTAGTTGTAGGTTCTGTTTCTCCTGCATTTGCAGCTCAGCTAAACTGGGACGCAAAAACACCAGAAACAGCCGAAGTCCCACACTTCAAGTTCCAGCGAACTGCCTACATTGAATATGAGGAAGGCGGAGCAATCGCAGATGCTCTTAGGGGACAATCAAAGACAATCGACTTTACAGTTGACTCGTCTGCTCCTGGCGTTGACGTACTAATTGAAAAATTAAATGACAGTTTACACCAATTGCAAAGTTCAGCACGCGTAACAGATATCACAATTGACTATCATGCATCCATCTTTGGAAGGGGAGAGAACACATCTGTTGACTATAGAATTATCTTGACTCCAAAAATTGACGGCTACCTGATCAAGCCATACACTGAAGGCTCTCCAGCACTCTTTGACATTTTGTGGAGGGGAATCAAAGTCAATGACTCTATTGTAATAACAACAGAAGAACATGGTGATGTTGAAATTAACAAGCCCATATCATTCTACGAGAAAAACTATCCCGAAGTTGCAGCCCAGATGACTGGTGAGGCAAGAAATGTCATGAGCATGCCACTAATCGATGCATCTGGCATTGGCGGACTAGGAATCGGCAGCTGGCACTTTTTGGCAGACCCAACTGGTATAGTTGCAGAGACCAGCAAATACGGATTTTCCGGCGCCAAGGTAGTGGTATCATCATTTACCATGGGTGAGAGCAGCTTCCGTGAAGGACAAATCAAAGAAAAAAAATTTGAGGTGACATTTACCTCT
>VHBK01000045.1 GCA_016872015.1 Nitrososphaerota archaeon | reverse complement strand
CAGGATTTTCTAATCCCACACGTTCGCTATACACTGCTGTTAGGGAATTTGTAGAAAACGCACTGGATGCATGTGACCAAAGGGGTATACTACCAGATGTAAAACTGATAATTCAAGCAGTAGACCCAGAAAAGCCAGACCCAAAACCATACATCCTAACTGTTAAGGACAATGGCCCAGGAATGGATTCAAAGCAAATCCCACTTGCGTTTGGAACTGTACTGTATGGCTCTAAATTCGGACTTAAGCAGGCACGAGGCATGTTCGGCCTAGGTGCTACAATGGCAATTTTGTACGGGCAAATCACCACAAACAAGCCAGTTGTGGTGTCAAGCTCGGTTGATGGCCAGACCTCTCATGAATATTCAATGATGCTTGACATTCAGAAAAACAAGCCAGTCATACTAAAACACACAACAAAAGAGTCTGGCAAAAAAGGACTAAACGTCTCAATAACACTAGAAGGTGACTATTCCAAGGCAGGATCTAAAATCAGGGACTATGTGTACCAGACCTCACTGATCACGCCATATGCAACTATATCCTTTGATGATCCAAAGGGGGAGAAATTTCAATACAAAAGAATTGTAGAGACAATGCCGGCACCGCCGACAATAATCAAGCCGCACCCACATGGAGTAGATGTTGAAACAATACGCCGAATGATCGTTGATACTCATTATGAAATCCCAACACTAGACAATTCCATGATAGAAAAGGTACGCAAAGAGCTAGGTCTTGCAAAAAAGAATCTAAACTTTGAAGGAATAATGCAGCGAGCAGAGAAAAAATGGGCATCGCTATCAAGACCTGTTAGAGTAATAGTAGCACTAATGTCATTTCTGCAGATGGACTTTGAGAAGGTAATGAAAATAAGAATTGATGATGTGGACCTGGCAAACAAGCACCTCACATACTGGGACTTTGGTGAATCAAAATCTGTAATGATAGACATGCAAAAATCAAGTCAGTACTATAAACAACTTGCAAATACTGTGGCCGGTGAGACACTTGGAACATTTCTTACAAAAAGATTCCAAAGAGTTGGACCGTCCACTGCAGACAAGTTTGCGGAATTTGCAAGCCTAAAGCCTGAGAAAAGAATCGGCTCTTTTACCAATGAAGAGCTAGTCCAGCTAAGCGACTCACTTCAAAGATATGAGGACTTTTTGGCACCCGACCCGAGTTGCCTTGCGCCCCTGGGCGAAGAGCCACTACGCAAGGGAATTGCCCAGTTTTTCAAGCCTGATTTCTTCGATGTCATACAAAGAAGCGCCTCCGCATATTCCGGATTTCCGTTTGTAGTAGAGATGGGAATTGCCTATGGGGGTGAAATTCCATCAGGCAAAATCAGCGTGTATCGATTTGCCAATAGAATCCCATTATTGTATGATGAGGGAAGCGATGTCGTACTACAGGTGGTAAATGAGACAGACTGGGGTAGATACAAGCTCAAAAACGACTCTCCAGTGGTCATAGTAAGCCATATTTGCTCTACTAGAATTCCATACAAGACAGTAGGAAAGGAAAACGTAGCAGACAGGCCGGAAATTGAAAAAGAACTGCGACTTGCCTTGCAGTTTTTGCTAAGAAAACTCTCTGCATACATGTCAAAGAAGGGTCTAGCAGAGGCAGAAAAGAAGAGAAGCAACCTGTACCAAAAATATCTCCCACTAATTGCGCAATTTGCAACTGAACTAGCAGGAAAAAATAAAGAGCCTGACTACAAAAAACTAATCAAGGATCTGAATACAAATGTCAAAGCCGAAGAATAAAGCAGAAAAAGTTGCAGCTGCAAAGTATGAAGCCCTACGTGAGCTGCTAAAGGGAGAAGGTGCAAAAATCTACAACGATCTGGAAAAAGGACAATTTCCTCAATTCTATGTGCCAAGCAGATCCGTTAGCAATATTGTATATGATAAAAAACTGCGCCAGTACATTTTGGGAAAAGCTGCAGGCCTGAGAAGCTCACGCAACATGTCGCAGCTACGATCATTTACGCAACTAATCTGGCTTGCATTTTTTGCAAATAGGCTGGTCCAAGAAAAAAAATCCTCAACCTTGAGAGACATTTACTACTCATCGCAAGCATTTGAAATTGACTTTGAGGACCAGCCCGAATCTGATAACATTATTGTGGACTTGGAGGCAGTCTTGGCAAGACCGCGAGAGGACTTGCACATATTCCCAGAGGAGCGAAGCAGCGTCTTTGGAGATTTGACCATAGAATATACCGTTCCTGGATATGAGGGAAGAAGGACAAATCTGTCTGATCATCCTGATGGATATCTGATTGGTCCTAGCTTGTCCAGCGCAGAACTGGTTGATACCAGCGCAGAACTAGTCATTGCAATAGAAAAAGGTGGTTTGTTTACTAGATTTGTTGAAGAAAAGGTAGACAAAAGATTCAAGGCAATCATCATAGACACTGCAGGCCAGGCCCCTCGTTCCACTAGGTATCTACTAAAAAGATTGCACGAGCAAATGAAACTCCCAGTCGTGATTCTAACAGACGGGGACGTCTATGGGGAACACATTGCAATGGTGATCAAGTCAGGCTCTGCAAATGCAGCCCATCTCAGAGAACTAACTGTTCCTGATGCAAAGTGGGTTGGCGTATGGGCATCTGACATTGAAAAATACAAGCTTCCAACCATTCCAATGACAGAATCTGACATTAAGAGAATCTATGACTTGCAAAAAGATCCAAGATACCAGGAGGGAATATGGAAAAAGGAGCTTGAAATATTTCTCAAAATAAAAAGAAAGGCAGAACTAGAGGCCTTCTCAAAATATGGTTTGACAAACATCACAGACAAGTATCTGCCAGAAAAACTGGAACTAGCTAAATCTCTGTAGCCTTTCCAATTCGTAGAGTTAGAACGCCGTTTCTGTACTTGAAGTCAGAAATCTGCATTCCAGAAACGCCTTCAATTGGGACTTCTTTTGAAAATCCACCTGCTGCACGAATATACAGTACACCTTCTACCAGTCTTACCATGATTTTATCGTCTGGTCCTGGTACTTCGGCTACAAAGACAATTTCGTTTTCGCCTTTTATGACGTCATAAACCCAGTTCTTGCTTTCTGCCTCACGTGCAGTGTACTTGGGCTTTTCAGTCCTAGTCATTTTTTTGATGACAAAGCCCCAGTAAATCATGGCGGCAGCTGCAATTCCAATTAAGATGAAACTTACTGCGCCATGGCCGTATCGGAGCGACATGATGTACACTATTCCAAGAAATAGGATAATCATGATCGGGATGATAAAATTAATTGATTGCTCATTAGAATACGTCCTTTTGTAGCTTGACAACTTGATTGAATTGCTTTTTGCTAAATATAAAGTAATTATGCTCTATAGGGGCAAGGTTATGGTAAATGTTGTGGGGTTGTTTGTAGCAGAAATTGTGCCTCTGTGTTGCTCTATTATGCTCTTGCAGCTGGCTAGCCCCAAGCCAGTTCCTTCCTGCTTTGTTGTGACTAGGGGATCAAATATCTTGCCCTGAATGCTTGGCGCTATTCCGGAACCGGAATCTTCTACTTTGATCTCGATATTGTTCTGCTTTTTCTTGGCGCGAATGTTTATGGTTCCCCTGTTTTCGCCTATTGCTTGAATCGCATTTAGTATTATGTTAGAAAAGACAATTTGCATTTTTTGTGAATCACACAATACCACAATGTCGTCTTTTGGGAAATTGATGGTAACATTTGTTGGAATCATCAGCGTCTGGAGTGCAGAGATGATTGTCTCATGTAGTGAGGTTGGCTGTTTTTTTACAATTGGTGTTCCCTTGACATAGTCTAGGACTCCGTCAATCTGATGCGTCATGCGGAAAATTGCTCTTTCAATCAGCTCAATCCTCTTTAGCGTGACCTCGTCTAGATTTTTGTTTGTAATTTTGATTAGCTGCGCAGTTCCCTTAACAGCGGATAGTGGATTTCTAAGATCATGGGCAAGCCTTGACGCAAGCTCGCCTATGGCGGATAGTCTTTCTGCTTGGATGAGTCTTTCTGTTTTTTCTCTGACTTCGCCTTCTAGGACTGATTTTTGACCCTTGAGATTTTTTTCTAGGTTATTGAATTTTTTGAGATTTTGCTCCAACATTATTTTGAATTCGTCCGAGTTTCTTCGCTCTTCTTGCAACTGGCTTTCCAGTGCTAAAATTCTATTTTGTACCTGTTTTTCAACTATTTCTGTAATGTCTGTTATGATTTTATCAGACTCGAATTCTTTTCCTAGGATATCAAACTCTGTATTGTTTGTCTGCACAGGTATTGGCTTTCCAACTGGAACGAGCATTCCTAACTCCTTTTCAAAATTATTTTGCATTTTTTTAATAGAATCTATTTTTGATTTTTGGTTTGCAATGTGCTTGGTTAATGAATTGATGTACTTGTTGGCATCGCTAATGTCCTCACCAAGATTTGTGAATTGTTTTTCTGTAGAGTTCTGTGCAGGATCTTTTTCAAAGAATATTTCCTTGTCTTGCTTGTCAAGGGCATCTGTTTTTTTGTCATCTTCATCTCGGTTGATGTATCTACGATTCAATGATCAAATTTCTCTGGTGTGAAATTAAGGTGGGTTTTGTACGATCTGAACGAATTACCTTGGCACGCGCGTGCGAATCTTGATTTTTATTATCGCGCAAAAGACTATCCCTGTGGACAAGGCTAAAAGTCCAATGAAGGGAATATTTCTAAAAGGCTCTATTATCGGTGCAATAATCACAATTCCGTCTCTGGTTGCATTTTTTGTTGCTTGGTTTGTCACTGGAGACAAATATGTCTCGCTCATAGTAGGCGTAGTCGTCCACTTTATCGGGATGGGCTTTACTTTAAAACTATCAAAAAAATTATTCAAAGTAAAGCAAGACTAGTTCAAATTTAATTATTCAACTATAATCACAAAATATTGATGAATCTGGATAAAATAGAGCACGATTTGGTTCACGAAGTCAAACTGGAGCCAATTGAGGCCAAGATCTTTTTGCTTGTGACAACTCAGGGGAAAATGTCTGCAGACAAAATTGCGTCTGAGCTTGGATTGGACAGTAATGTGGTGTTGCAGGCAGCAAAAAAACTAGTTGCACTTGGTGGATTCATTGACATGTCTGAAACGGAATTTGAGGCAATGCATCCGAGATTCACTGCAGTCAACATGTATCGCAAAATGTGCGTCAGAGAAAATATTGAATTTAAAAAAAATCTTACAGTTGACAATATTGGTGTTGCCTTGGAGGTACACTATGAGCGTGCAAGGACTAAATAGTACCTTTTTGCGCCAAGAACAATGAGTGTTGATACTGAAACCTGCAAACATGAGATCACTTATTTTGGTGTAACAAACGTAAATGTTGATTCCAGAACAATAGGTTCAGTAGATGTCTGGCGTTGCGCTTTGTGCAAAAAGAGATTTTGTGAAGAAAAGCAACTGGGAATTGATTCCATTGTAGATTATGTCGGCATGCCGAAAATAGAACCTGATGAAAAATGGGCTGTTTTGGTGCGAAAATTATTCAAAGGAAAAGACAGATGGAAGCTAGTCCGACTAAAGCAAAATGGTACACTCAAGGTAGAAAATCCAGATGATAAAGTAATTGAAATTCCAATCAAAGATTTCAAAGTAGACGATCCTCATCATACTAGCTTTCTAATTGATGATAACATCAACAAGGCAATAGAAATCTAGGTGCAAGACTTGGACGTCGCGGTTCACATTAATAATGTCAAAGGAAGCCAAATGGCAGCCAAAATTACAGGCACATTTACCATAAACAATAACATATTCAAGTTTTCAGCAATTGCGTTTGGTAGAATTGGCGGGCACAACATTGGTGCAAAAATCTCTAAAACTACCGAAAAAGCACTTCAAAAGCTAGGCTATGATTCCAACGAAGTAATCGATGTCTTGCAAAAGAATCTTGTAGCCGGTAACATTACGTTGCCTGAGGGCTTGAGCAGAGAATCTTTTGCAGATTCTTAGAACTGGGCTTCTTCTAGGGCTTTGGCGCAGGAACATCCACGATGTTCTGGTATTGCATCTGGAAT
>VHBK01000044.1 GCA_016872015.1 Nitrososphaerota archaeon | reverse complement strand
ATTGGCGAATTTTTTTGTCCCAGCCTAGCTCAGCCTGGTAGAGCTTCCGGCTGTAGTGGTTGGCCATCGGCTAACTGAAAATCACAGCCTACTAGGCACACAGATACCGGAGTGTCGAAGGTTCAACTCCTTCGGCTGGGACTACACTCCTTTTTCCAGACTTTACATTATTATCCAAGTTTTGCTAAAACTACAATGATGGACTCTAAGTTTTGCACATCGATAAGCTGCATGGACGGGAGAATTCAGATGCCAATAACACAATGGCTAAAGAAAAATCACGGTGTCGATTATGTAGACACCATAACAGAACCTGGTGTTGACAAGATGTTTTCCAACCCAGGCAAAATAGAAGAGATCAAGGCCAAGGCTTCAATTTCGGTCAATGCACATGGATCAAAGATAATCATAGTATCAGGACACCACGATTGTGCAGGAAACCCAGTATCAAGACAAGAACACATAGAACAAATCAAAGGAGCCGTCTCTACAATAGAGTCTTGGAATCTTCCAGTCAAAGTGATTGGGGCATGGGTAAATGAGAGATGGGAACTGGAAATACTATAGAGCACATTGAGTCCATAGCTTAAAAATTAAGACTCGAACGCATGAAGGAATAGGGGTCGAATCTGCACAACCAAGATAATAACGAGTATGGCATAGAATACTCTAAAGAAGTATTAATGCAGTTTATCATGCGAAAAGGCTGAATCTGTTCTATAACACTACAAAATATTCAAAAGCCACTTGTTTTGTTGGTAAGGTATGAGTGGAGAAGCTTGGTCAAACTTGGACAAAGTTGACCAAAAGATCATCGAAATTCTAAACAGCAATGCCCGTACCCCATCAAAGGACATTGCAACGGAGCTACGAAAGTCTGGCCACGATGTCTCCGATAGGACCATTCGAAAAAGAATAGAGCGACTAGAAAAATCTGGAATCATCAAGGGCTACAAGGCAGTATTGTCCGATGTAGCAGAGACAAATGAGCACGAGGTATTATTTCTCAAATTCAAGGTAACAAAGTCATTGGAAACTCTTAAGGAATCGGTGCGCGAGCACGTCGTATCACTACCATATTATTTGATGGCGGCAAACATGGATGGCGAATGGAACATGCTTGTAATATTACGCATAGAGCGTGGCCTCAAAAACCCAGCATCGAGAATTATAGAAAAGTTCTCCGAAGATATTATCGATTACAGAATCACAAAGATTGACTTTAAAAATGTCAATATTGTGAACATGTCACTTTTGCTTCTTTGATAAAGAAAATTCAGACTCTGCAGTAGATAGTGCGTCTTTTAGTTCCTTTATGGTAAACGGCTTTTGGATAAACGCCAAGACACCAGAGCTAATAGTATCCTTGACGCGTTTTGTGGTTTTCTCATCTGCTGTAATCAGTATGATTTGTGCATCTGGCTTTTCGTCTAGGATTTTAGATGCGATTACGTCACCGTTTGTGTCAGGCAGACTCATGTCTAGTAATATTATAGGATTTGACTTTAGCAGTTTTTTGCATCCAGCCAGTCCTTCGTTTCCCGTGTAAAACTGACGTGTGTTGGAATAACCAAGATTGTTCAGATAGCTCTGGATTTTGAGAACTATAGCCTTGCTGTCATCAACTATTACGACAGGCCTCGAAACATCTTCTTGCGTTATGGTAAAACCTTTGGATTGTTCAAATGCGTCTTTTGCCGAATCGTATTGTCCGGCTTTTAGAAAACATTTGGCTGCACACAAAAACGCAGATTTTGCAGTAAAGCTTTTTTCCTTTTTTGCAAACGTGAAGAAAAGTTTGCCTGCCTCGACTGCCTCACTGGACGAATCCTTGTTTTGACGATTCTTGCACTCTGATGCCAAAATCAAAGACAGTGCGGCCTTGATCGGGTCGGATTTTTTAAGAGAATCTGCAATTCCAGTCAGCATATTGTATGCAGCCATGTTTTGGTGGTTTCGCAGATGTGTCAGCGCCAAATCAAAGTCGGGTTTTTTTGTTACCACAAAGAATTCAAGATTGTGTTTTATTTTATACTAGTTGTTTAACGATTGAACACACAGGATGAAAATTATGCACCTATTATCCAGTGTATAATAATAGTAGACACATATGCAATTGCGGCGCTTCCAGGAATTGTGATCAGCCAAGTTGCAACAATTTGTTTTCCCACCTTCCATCTAACTGCGTGTTTTCTTCTAGTAGCACCGGCCCCCATAATTGAGCCAGTGATTGCATGAGTAGTGCTTGCAGGAATTCCAAGTGATGCAAAGACTGCCAATACGATTCCGCCTCCCGTCTCTGCGGCAAAGCCCTGATACGGCCGTAGTCTGGCAATCTTCATTCCAAGAGTCTTGATCACTTTGAAGCCCCCGATAAAAGTGCCCAGAGCTATCGCAGATGCTGCAGACAAGATAACCCAGATGGGGACTTCAAATGACGTTATGATTCCCTCTGACATCAATATCAGCACGATGATTCCCATTGTTTTTTGCCCGTCGTTTGCTCCATGAGTTATTGCAAACCAGGCTGATGAAAACAATTGCAGTTTACCAAAGACTTTGTTTACTGGCGCCGGCTTTCTTTTTGCAAACATGGTGATCAAAATAGTTGTAAACAAGACTCCAATCAAAAGACCGCCAATTGGTGATGCAATAATCCCAATTAGCACCTTGTACATACCATCGAAGAGCAGTTTTTCATAACCGACTGAAGCTAATCCCGTACCAATTAGTCCTCCAATAAGAGAATGACTCACAGATATTGGCATGCCAAAATATGTGCATATTGAGGCCCAAGATATTGCTCCCGCAAGTCCCCCAATTATCATGTAAATTGTGACATCTTCTGGATTTAGGATTCCCTTTGCTATTGTTGTTGCAACTGCAACGCCAAACAAAAACGGTCCAACAAAGTTAGCAGCTGCTGCCAAAAGCACAGCATGTAATGGCTTTAAGACCCTAGTCCCAATTACTGTTGCAACAGAGTTTGCGGCATCGTTCCAACCATTTACAAAATCAAATATCAGTGCCGCAATTATAGCACCTATTGCAAGCTCATACATGGCTATGTGTATTTTAGAACAATGTCTTCAATTACATCCGCAACATCAAGGCATCTGTCTGATGCAGACTCGATTGCTTCGTAGATATCTTTAAGCTTGATTATGGTTACTGCGTCACTTGTTTCAAAGAGTTTTCCTACTGCTATTCGGTACAGATCGTCAATGTTGTGCTCAATGTCGCTGATTTTTCGGCAATGATCAATGAGGGATTTGTCTGCCTTTACTTCCTTTAGTCGCGATATGAGGAGTTCTACTTCTTTTATGGCGTTTAGTAGTTCTTTTGCTATATCTAACATGTATGGGGGTGCTGTTTGCACGTGATAGCTTTTGATCCTCCCTGCAATTCCTTCGATATAGTCAATCACATCATCCGTCTTGGAAGCAATTCTCTGAATGTCTTCTCTATCCAGAGGTGTGATGAAGGTCTTGTTTAGTTCTGCAAAAATAGAACGTGTAAGTTCGTCTGCCTCTCGTTCTAGTTTTTTGATTTCCTCTTGGTATTGATCGGATTTATCCATGTTTGCAAGCAGGTTTACCAGCTGCTCGGCAGTCTCTTTTGCCTTGATTGCCAGATTATCCAGAATTGTGAGTATCTCTTTTTCGTTTGATTTTACCCACGATAGCCATTGACCCATAAGCGGACTCCGAGGCTCATGTCATTAAAGTGTGTTCTACATATTCTATAGTTCACTATATAGATGCAGATCGACACTATGATCCGAACAAAACAATTTTGTATTATTCAGAGATCACAAAATTATGAAACGCATTGAGGCAGTCATTCCATCGAATCGACTAAACTTGGTAGTCTCTGCAATAGAAGAAAATGGCGTTACCGGAATTACAATAGTCGAGACCAAAGGAAGAGGCAAGGGCGAAAGACCCTCACTTCGAAGCTCGCGTGGAACCAGCACGCAAAAAGCAGAATACAACAGCTTGGCCACAATAATTACAATTGTCGAAGATTCCAAAGTTGATCAGATAATCAATGCAATACTAAATGCGGCAAACACCGGCTCTAGTGGAGACGGTAAAATTTTTGTCTCAACAATAGACGATATAGTTGACATTCAGACAAAAAAGAGAGGTCTTGCCTAGAATCTAGCTGAGCTTAGATCGTATACGGTCTTTTTGGTTTTTTGCTGCAACACTGGCAGATATTCCAAAATACAGAAATTAACAAAGTCGCTAAATGACTTGATTTTGTAGTTTTCAAGCAACATTGCCTTGTTTTGCTCGTAAAATTCTTCAACCTTGGTCAGTGTGTGTTTTTGTAGTGGCACGAGTCTGCTTCGCTTTGGAGTTGTGACTTCAAGTTCTTTTTCTCCTTCTAGTGTCTGCATGTCTACGATTTCAGTCATCTCAGAGACAAAGATTTTGCCACCATCAGACGGTTTTATTCCAGATGATTCCGAAATAATTCCAATTACTTTTTTTGCATCAACATCAGGAACTACCAGTTCAATTTTGACTAGAGGTATGCTTCTAAGACTAGTGCTTCCTACTTTAGAGCCTCGCTGCTTGTCAAAGATTTCATTGTTGGATATTTCGTGCTTGGCTATCAGATATGTGCCTATCTTTGAGATCTTGCTTTTTAGCTCAACAAAATTTTGCGTGCGAATTATTGCTTCTATTTTCTTCATTTCTAAGGATTGATGATTGCTCTGCCCAAAATCTTGCGTGATTTGAGGTCTTCTAGTGCAACATTTGCATCAGATAACGAGTATCTTTTTGATATGATAGGATTGATTACTCCGCGCTTTGCCAGATTTAACAATTCCACCATGTCGTTATAGTTTCCAGTGTATGCACCCTGGATGGTGATTGCCTTTAGTGGAATTGATACTAGTGATAGGTCAATTGCACCACCAAAAAGTCCAACCAATGTCATTGTACCTCGTTTACGAATTACTGCAAGACCCATCTTTACTGTAGGCGGGGCATTTACAAAGTCAATTACACATTCCGCGCCTTTGCCCCCGCACAAAGACATTATTTTTTGAACCGCATCTGGATCCTTTGAGTTTACTGCGTGATCTGCACCCAGTTCTTTTGCTGTTTGGAGCTTTGCGTCATCAATATCAACAATTATGATGTTTGCGTTTGTAATTGCCCTTGCAATTTGAACCCCCATCAATCCGAGACCGCCTGCACCAAAAATCACCATGTTGCTTTGAGATGTGGCATTTGACTTTTTGATTGCAGTATAAGCTGTAAGACCAGAACAAGCAAGAGAAGCTGCTGCGTCAAGCTCAATTCCTTCTACTTTAGCTAGGAATCTGAAATGTGGGACCAGTGCATATTCTGCATAACCACCGTTTTGAAAAACACCCAAAGAGCGAGGAGTATCGCAAACGTTGTCATTTCCCACTCTGCACGCGACACAGTTTCCGCATCCAATCCATGGATATACCAAGACATTGTCACCTACGGCTATTCCCTGGACAGCATTTCCTATTTCAGTCACGGTGCCTACTATTTCGTGTCCCGGAATAACTGGGAATTTGACTCCTCTGTCAGTTACCTTCATGAAGCCATCGCCAGTATCGTATCCGCCTTCCCAGAGGTGCAAGTCGCTGTGGCAAACACCCACTGCTTTGACCTTGACTAGCACTTCGACTCCCTGCGGTTTTGGGGTAGGTACTTCGGATATCTCTAGTGCCTTTTGCGGTTCCATTATTCTGGCTGCTTTCATCAGATCAGGGGAACCATGATTGCAATATAAGAGTTAGTTGACTGTGGACGGCAAAAAAGTAGAGCCTTCTAGTATTAGTAGACAAAAAGACACATTCTCTTCATTGAGTGAGAATCAGGTAGAAAACATCTCTCAAGCGCCAGTAAACGTTCTGTTTAATCCAAATACAGTCATAAAAAAAGACGTCTGGGAGATAAACATAGTTCAGATCCTAGAGATCCTAATTAGAATTCTAAAAAAAGCAGACAAAAAGGACTTGCGCGTCGCAGGAATGGCCGCACTATCATCATCATTGATTCACAGAATGAAAGTAGAGCGAATCTTTGCCCTGCAAAAGGCGGCAATGGAAAAAAAGCCACTCTCGCAGAGAACAGATGTTGACATTCAGCTGCTAAACATTCCATATCGCCACGAATCGACATATCCAGTCACACTAGAAGAATTAATGGACCTACTTGAGAACCTAATTGGAACAATTGCAAACCCACGATCAAGAAAAGGCGGACAGCTCAAGTTTGAGCCAATCGAAGCACCCGACTTTAAGGAATATTTCGTCTCACTTGAATCCCTAATTGGCAAATATGAAGAGCTAATACTGCGCAAGCTTGACGCAAACGGAATTGGCTTTTTGCACACAATAATTGCCGATTTAGACACAACCGACTCTATTCGATGCTTTTTTGCCATTTTGTTTCTGGCCAGGGATCAAAAAGTCGATTTGGAGCAAGCAGGCG
>VHBK01000043.1 GCA_016872015.1 Nitrososphaerota archaeon | reverse complement strand
TCTTAATCTTGATAATATGGAGTCTGCCTGTACACGGTTTTCCTTTTTTATTGAATCGGAAATTTCTAGCAGATCATCCGTGGTGTCATTTATTGCAGAGCACACCATCACAATCTGATTTTTCTTGGAATTGTTTTGGATGAATTTTGCAACGCCCTTGATGTGTTTAGGTGATGCAAGTGATGTTCCGCCAAACTTGATTACTAGTCTCATTGGATTCCTCTCCCAAAATGACTTTTTATGCTTTTAACTTTCTACTCGCGGTGCCAGGTAAAAGTGGATTCTGCCCATGTTTGCAACCTTGAATTCTATTCTTAGTGGCTTGGCAGAAGAATACTCGCATACTATGGTGCCAGTTGCCGCACCCACTGCCTTGACAATAGGATTTAGGTATTCGAGGCTGTACGTACCTGTGGATTCTACTTTTGATGTTATCTCTGTTAGCTCGTCCTGTTGCTTTTGAAGTGATATGAGGACCTCACCGGAATCTCCTTTTCCGGAAAACTCTGCCTTGGACTCGTCTGTCTTGATAGTGAGATAGTCAGATACGACCTGCACATCGCCCAGAATTTTATCAAATAGAGTATTTGCAAGGCCGATTTTTGCGTCATATGGGATTTTTGGTAGTGGTGTATCCGTTGCAGAAGACTCGATTAGTCGCATTTTGTATTGCTTGTTTTTGCCAATTATTATCAATAACATGGAATCTGCAATACTGATTTGGATTGATTCAGATTTTTCTGCTCTCTTGATCAATTTGGAAAATTCATCTATTCTGACACCGAATTTTATTGGGCCGTCACACTCATATTTTTCAAATGCCGAGTTTGGCCAAGAAATGTCAATTAGTGCAACATGGGACGGGTCCATTCCGCGAAAGCTGATTCCCTCAACTGTCGCCTCAAATGTGGCCTCTTCTACAAGTGTGGATATGGCAGACAAAATTGCTTTCCATTCATCAGATCCGCTTGTCTTTGCAGAAAACACCATTTAGCTAATTCTGACTTATGTTCCAGTTAAAGGTTATTTTTTATGAATAATCGCGCCAAGTGTGCGAGCACTTTGAACATCGGTAAAATTGCGTGGTGGGTTCGTCTGCAGATCTTGTCTGTAGCATCCACCAGACTGCTTCGTCATTTCCACATTTTTCGCATTCCTTTTTGATTGTTGGTAATGTCTCTTTTTCCTCGTCTTCCTCAAATACAGTAAAAGACTTGTCCAACTCTGATGTAGATTTTTTTGTTTCAGTTTTGGCAGTTTCGGAATAACCGCATTTTGTGCATGTACCTTTCTTTAACCGCAGATTGCACTTGGGGCAAAATTGCATCTAAACACCTTTGATTTTAGAGTGGACTAGAGATTTTAGTTCCTGAGCAGATTCTATTGCTGATTTGGTTGCCTTTTCCATTTCCTTTAGAGGACTGCCCTTGGAAGAATTGATACGCATTCTGTATTCAGCAGTCAGTGGATGTCGTAGAATAACACCTGCAAAGTCGACTTGGTTGTCCTTGAGCAATTCATGCTGGACTATATACAGAGTTCCAATGTCGGTGCCCTTCAAAGCCAGTTCGGTCTCTTTTGAGGATGACTTGACTACTTGTACGTTCATTCTATCGGAAAACCACTTATTGTGGATATAAATCATCGTCAAGCATGGGAAGCGCAACGACCCTTACAGAAATAATACTAACAGCGGACAAGCCGGAATATTCGTTATCTGATGATATTGTAATTACGGCATCATTTCAGATCAAGGGCGATCTGAGAGATGCGCTAAACGAGAAAAACTGGACAGAGGCATACAACAAATATGATAATTTATTCAAGCTGAAATACGGAATCAAGGTTACCTCCGGCGGATTTAGAAAAAAGGAACTCAAAGACATTGACACTTATCGCAAGGCATCGTTTTTCTGGACTCGCAATCCCAAACTGGTAAACCCAATGAAGGAAAAGCGGGTCTGGGTTCAGGTGGCAAAGAACTTTGAGCCGTTCATCAAGCTAACAGAAGACGAAGTAAAATCTGAACTGCTTGATTTTAACGAAAAAATTACAATCAAGGCATCCGAGCTTGGATCAGGCAAACACAAAATCAGCGCAGAAGCCTGGACATCCTGGCAAAAACACCTCTGGACTGATTCCGGGGACGCCAAAGGATCTTCTCAGGAAATTGAAGTAACAGTAAATTAAAAAATTATAAGCAACAATTCTAGGATTATTCCATGGCAAAATATGACGGCCTTTTGGGTCAGCCAGTTTTGGAAGTAGAGGAACCAGACGCAGAAGGCGGAGTTACTATAATCTTCAAGGACAATAGATTTCTGTTCATCAAAATAGTTGATGGAAAAATAGACACAATTTCTATACCAGAATAATCATTTTGCGGCGTTTTGAATTTCTACAGTATCTGAATATTGCCTGAATTTTACTATCTTGCCGTCTTGTATGGTGTAGATGTGTACAAATGGTGCGTCAAACTTTTTGCCTGACTTTGAAGTTATTTTGTAGGTCCCAAGGACAATGACACGATTTCCTGTCTCAATAAACTCGTCGGTTACTACGTGAAATTCCGCAAACTTGGCAAACAATTTCGGGAAATAGCCATCAAAGACGTTCTTTTTGCCAACATGGGTTCCTCCGTTTGGCATGTTTTTCATTACTGTCCATTCTATGGAATCATCACACAATTCCAGAAATGACTTGTCTTGTTTACCAAATAATATGTAGAATTTTTTGACTAGCTCGACATTGTTCATTGCTGACCTAAAATGCAATTATTCAAAACTATTACTATTGTTTTGTCTTTAGGAACTTCTCGTAGCTAGAGACAGCTATTTCCTGCGATGTTGACTGGATAGAGCCAGGCCTTTCCTTTCGTACTAGTTCGATTGCCTTTTGCGCGGACATTTTCTGGTATTTTATCAAATAGCTGGCAAGTATTGTTCCCGTTCTGCCAATTCCTGCGGCGCAATGAACCATTACTGGCTCATCGTTTTTGATCCGCTCTGCAATATAATCAACGGTGGAATCTATCTTGTCAATGTCTGGCGCTGTTAGGTCTTCTGTTGGGACATGCAAATATTGTACTCCGTCAATCCACGCTTGCGGTAGGCCGTATTCTGTCATGGTTACAATTGATTTTACTCCTTGCTTTTGAATCCAGTTTATCTCTTCAATAGTAGTTGGCATTCCAGAACCAGCTAGCTTGCCGTCTAGTAACCATGAAAAGTTTGTAGGGCGTTTAGTAATTTTGCCGTGAATTTTGCGCCAGAGATTTCCCGGTTTACTCATTTGTTGGTTTTGGCAATTATCAATATTTAGACACTAAGATTTGTTTATATTACAAAATTGTATAACAATACGGTTTTGAACAAAGAAGCAATCCTCTATGAGAAATTACCTGACAAAAAGGTGCGATGTACTGCATGCGCCAGATACTGCGAAATCAAGGACGGACAAATTGGCCTGTGCGGAGTTCGTGGAAACGAAGGCGGCAAGCTAGACCTGTATGTGTATGGTAAGGTAATCACGAGAAATGTTGATCCAATAGAGAAAAAGCCAGTAATACACTACATGCCTGGAACTAGGATCTTTTCAATAGCAACTAGTGGTTGTAATTGGCTTTGTCGTTATTGCCAAAACTATGACATTTCTCAGCGAAGAAAAATTGAGGGCCAGGATCTATCGCCAAGCCAAGTAGTGCAGATGGCACTGGATAATAATTCGCAGGGAATTGCATACACGTACAATGAACCGTCAATATTCATGGAGTTTGCGCGTGACTGTGGAATAGAAGCGCACAAAAAAGGACTCTTCAATGTTTTTGTCTCTAATGGATATGACACACCGCAGTCAGTTGCAATGATGGGAGAATTTCTGGATTGCATCACAGTTGATTTTAAGGGAAACGCAGAACCCGAGTTTACGCGAAAGTACATTGGCATACCGGATCCAAAGCCAATCTTTGATAGCCTAATAGAAATTAAAAACAAGACAAAAATCCACGTAGAGATTACTGATCTGATTGTACCACAAGTAGGCGATAGTCTAGAGCATGCAAAAAAATTATGCAAATTCGTCTACGATAATTTTGGCCCAGAAATGCCGATTCACTTTCTGAGATTCCATCCTGATTACAAAATGATGGAGTTTCCACCAACGCCGATACAAACACTGGAAAAACACTATGCTGTTGCAAAAAAAGAAGGACTAGAATACGTGTATTTGGGAAATGCCCCAGGCCACAAATACGAGCACACCTATTGTCCTGGATGTGGTACAATAGCAGTTGGCAGGTACGGATTTGACATTACATCATGGAATTTGGATGACTCCAACAAATGCAAAACTTGCGGCCACAAAATCCCAATTATAGGCCAGCTGGACAAAAACTACAAGAAAAGCAGATTCCAGTTTGTGGTCTAGAAAGCTATTGCGCGAACAGGCGAGCCTGTGGCGTTTTTTAGGTTCAGTGGCAGTGCTACCAGATTGAAATTTCTGTTTAGTTTGGACAAATTGCAGAGATTCTCCAAAATCAGGACGTTATTCTTTAGCAAAACATGATGAGCTGCAAACTTGGAATTATTCCCGGCATCAATGCTTGGCGAATCAATTCCCACCAGATTTGCTCTTTTTGATACTAGGTATTTTGCAGCAGACTCGGAAAGTCCTGGATTTGCAAAGAAATCATTCCTGGATAGATTATCGTTCCATCCAGTGGCAAAAATTATTGTCGCGCCATTTGGAATCTTGCCGTATTTTTTCTCAAATTGTATAATGTCGGATTTTGTTATGGAATAGTTTGGTTTTGATTTTATTCTAATCAGAATAGCGTTTTGCAAAAATCGGGACGGGTCAAGCTCGTGAATTTTCTTGCCTGATTTTACAAAATGGTATGGTGCATCTATGTGGGTGCCTGTGTGAGTGCTAAGAAAAATCATCTCTAAATTGTAATCGTCTTGCTCAAGTGAATCCCATTCTATGAAATGTGGAGCAGGAGATCCAGGAAAGGTAGGAATTTTTTCTGATACTGGCAATGTCAGATCGTGCACTTTCACGAAAATTGTATGGTTGGCACTTTTATTTTTGGATGATCAAAGATGTTAAATAGATCTCGCCCAAACTACATTCTACATTGCCTATTGCATTCATTTTGTTAAACTCGGATCTGGGTTCGGACCAGGAAATAATCACAAAGCTCAAGGAGATGCTGGCAGTAGAAAAAGACCTCAAGTACGAAGTTCAGGGCGTATACGGAATCTATGATATTGTGGTCAAAATCGAGGCTGCAAATGCCGATCTGTTGCGCACAATAATTACGAACAAGATTCGCAAAATAGACAAAGTTCAGTCGACTCTTACCATGATGGTAATAGAAGAACAAGAACGACTATAGTCTTTTTAGCAGATCCACTAGTTTTAGCATATCTGATTCTGTGTTGAAAAAATGTGGCGAGGCACGCACGAGTTTTTTGTCTGATATTTCCCGCACAGCTAGGACAAATCCACGTCTTTCTAATTGTTGTACAATTTCCTGCGGAGATTTAGTTCCTATTGTAAAAGAAACAATGCTTGTTCGTCTGTACTGATCTTCTGGGCCATACAATGTGACATCTGGAATTTTTACCAGCTCTTCTCGTAAAAGATTAGCTAGGCCGATTATCTTTTCCCTAATGTTTGCAATTCCTAAACCTGACAAAAATGAAATTGAATTTTGCAATCCTATAATGGCTGCAAAGTTTCTAAATCCTCCCTGGAATTTGTCTGGAATGTCCTTGTATGCAAGCTTGGAATCGTCGTAAATCATTGCAGATTCGCCAGCCAGGTTCATTGGCTCTAGCATTGGGGCAGCTTCTCTTTTGCAGATGAAAATGCCAACTCCCATTGGGCCGCAGAGCCACTTGTAGCCATTAAAGGCGACATAGTCTGCACCAGTCTTTGCAAAATCAAACTCTGTGCATCCTACTGTCTGGGCCGCATCCAAAAAGAATGGAATTTCTTTTTCATTGAGGATTTTTCCTATCTCTGGTATTGGTAGAATGGCTCCTGTATTGTACAGGCCATGGCTTAGTGATACCAGCTTGGTGTTCCGGTCTAGTCTTTTTTCCATCTCTGATATTTCAAAAAACCCGTTGGAATCGTGCGGAACTGAGCGAAGCTCGACTTTTTTTGCAAGTCTCAGCCATGGGTAGTAATTTGCATGATGCTCATGTGTTGTTCCGCGAATAACAACATTGGAGTCTTTGGCAAAAGACATGCCGTTTGCAACATTGTTGATTCCTTCTGTGACACTAGATGTGAGAATTACCTCTTCTTGCCTGCAGTTTACTAGCTTGGATATGGTCTGTCGTAATTCATTTGATTTTATTGATAATAACGAGGTAAAATCAAGTGAGTCTGGGCCCAACTCGTTGTATCGTACAGTAAAGTCAGTCATTGCCTTTATGGTAGAAAGTGGAATCAGAGAAGATGAAGCATTATTCAGATATACACGGGAAGACTTTACAAAAGAATTCTCGATTAACTCTTGGTCTAAATTCATTATTATATCACAAGACCAAGTGCTATCTGTTGCATAAAAACCAACGATCCGTCAGTGCAGAAAAAATTTCCAAGCTTGTATTTGAACAAAACTTATCCTCCATAACATTTGATGATGCCATTACAAAGACGTATTTTTTTCACAAGCTAGGCCTAGTAACAGATGTTTCGGTGATCTATGTCGACTTTGACTTGCTGTATAGTGGATACCTGGCTGCAAACATTTTGTCACAAAATGAAAACGTCGAATTGTATACCCCAAAGGAAGACTGGCGCGAGATCTTTGCACAAATCACTGACAAAATTTCCACAAAAAAACATCTGGTACTAATTGACTCGCTAAATGGATTCTTTGCAACATTATCCGAGAGCAAGGATTCTGGAAGAATAATCAACAGTGTTCTGGTGTTATTGGCAAGCGCTGCACAAAAAGCAGACTCGGCTGTTCTGTTTGGAAGCACTGCCAAGCTAAAAGAGGACGGATGGGTCTTGCCTGGAATTGGAAGAAAAATTGTGCAAATTCAGAAAATGAATTTTCTTGCATTGCAACAAAAAAATGAAACACTGAGTCTTGTATCATTGAATTCTGACAATTCTGTGAAATTAGTAATACCAATTTCAGATCTTGATTTGGTGTGATTGCGATCAAAAATTATAACAGCGTTAAAATTTGTCTAACGCCGTTATAATTCGAACTTTTTAGGGAAATTATATTAAGATCCAAAAGCAAGGAATTTCGATTAAAATGCCAGTAGCAATTTT
>VHBK01000042.1 GCA_016872015.1 Nitrososphaerota archaeon | reverse complement strand
CGAATAATTCCAACATACCCTGAATGTCTGCAAATCTTGGCAGTGGAACAAACTTTTTGGTCTCTGCATCTTCAAAGACATAGGTGCCTGCACCACATGCAAAATGAATTGATAATTCGTATTTTGGTTTGCTAGAGAATGCCTCAATGACATTGGTCAGTGGCATGCAGCTTGGGACTGGGAACCAGTCATCAACTGTAACTTCGCCATTTGTCTGCTCTTCGATTCTCTGTATGCAGTCAGGAATTGTGATTCTGTATTTTTCACGCTCTGCTTTGCCCATTCTGCCAGTAAGTGATACTGGTTGGAAGTTTACTGCGTGAACTACATCCATGTTCTTTTGAGCGTATCTAATGATGCCGCCTAGTTCATGGTCGTTAATTGATTTGATAACTGTTGGAACAAAAACAACTGTTGTACCAGTCTTTCTGCAACTATCTAATGCAAATGGGATCTCCCAGTGGTTCTTTGGATTCGTTCTTGCAGTGACGCCATCGAAGCTCAGATACAAATTGTTGCATCCTGCTAGTCTTACTTCTCTTGCTGCTTCTGGGTCCATTGCATGTCTGATGCCATTTGTGTTCATCTGGACATGGTCAACGCCCTCTTGCTTCATTATTTTGATAATATCGGTAATGTCATCCCGTAGCATTGGCTCGCCTCCAGTGATTTGGATAGAGTTGCCTGGAATTGGTCGCTCTGCTTTTAGGGTTTTCATCATTGCACGAACTTGGTCGTGTGATGGTTCGTACATGTATGCACCTTCAAGGCCCTTTTTTACGTAAAAGAAGCAGTACCAGCATGTCAGGTCACACCTGTTGGTTACAATCATGTTCGCAAGACCGCTGTGTGATAGGTGATTTGAGCATAAACCGCAATTATTTGGACATGAACATTTCTCGATCATTACGTTTGGTGCGTGTGCGCCTTTGCCGTCAGCCCAATAGGTGCTGAACTTTTTGTACATTTCATAGGAACCAAAGTACAATTCTTCGCATTCACCGTGTGTTGGGCATGTTTTGCTCATAAAGACACGTCCGTCACGCTCAAAGACCTCTGCATCCAAAATCATGTTGCAGTCAGGGCAGATGCTCTGAGTGAATCTGATTGTGGATTTCTTTCCAAGCGTCTTTGTCGAATTTTTCGAGAGCTGAATTAGCGACATGTACTAGTTGCAGTTTTTCGAATTGATATTTAATGTATTTCCCACCCTGCCCCGTTGTATTTGGTAGATTGATCGGTTTTGCGTTTAAATACTGAAAAACCACGCATTAGATCGGATGAGCATTTCTGATAATACACGCAAGTCGCTTGAAAGGATTGGCCTGACAAGCTATGAGATCAGGACGTATTCTTCTTTGCTAAAAGGAGGCGAGCTTACCGCATCGGACCTGAGCCAAAAGTCAGGCGTGCCATATTCCAAGATTTATGAGGTGCTCGGATCGCTTGAGGAAAAAGGTTGGATAGGCTCTGATGATTCCAGGCCGACAAAATATTTTGCAAAATCCCCAGCAACTGCGATGGAGGCAACAAAACAAAAGATAGAGTCGGATTTTAAAGAAAATGAAAATATTGTTTTGCGGGAGCTAGTGCCGTTATACGAAAAAAGCGGCGTAAGTGAGAGACCGGACATTTGGGTTTTGTCCGGAATAATGAATATTGCATCAAAAATACTGGAGATGGTTGATTCGTGTAGAAATGAGGTATTGATCGCCCTGCCAAAGGCAAATGAAATGCTAGTAAAGCAAGCATTGCCAAAATTACGCCAGCTTCACGACAAGGGTGTTGTAATCACAATATTGATGTCAGATGAGATGGACCGTGAATCGCTCAAGGCTTTGGCCAGAGTATCCACAGTCAAGGTCAAAAAAGGATTGTTTGGAGGAGGAATAATTTCGGACAAGCGTTATGTAGTGATTTTGCTCGGTCCAATCAATGATGCCTCAGAAGGAGAGGCAGTCGCAATTTGGGCAGACCATGCAGGTTTGGCTGTCTTTGCAAGAGAATACTTTGAATATTTGCTCAAAGATGCAAAGAGTGTATCATAATGGACTCTGTAAATGACGAGATACTGTTCGTTGGAACTGCCGAGGCAGAACATGTAGAGATGTATCTAAAAGCAATTTGGCACATCAAGGAGCGAAACGAGCCAGTCAAAATTAGTACCATTGCCAAGATGCTAAATGTCAGGCAGCCAAGCGTAGTCCAGATGCTAAAAAAGCTAAACGAACAAAACTTGGTTAATTACAGCAAGGCTGGCGTATCTCTGACAGAAGGAGGAGAAAAGGTGGGCTCCAGCATGATGCGAAACAGTAGACTGCTTGAAGTCCTTATGGATAGCGCACTCAAGGTCGAAATCGATGAGGAGATGGTTTGCGGAATAGAACACCACATGAGCAAGCAATTCACGGATGCATTATGCACAATGCTAAAGCATCCACGCAAGTGCCCACACGGACATGCAATACCACCAGGGAATTGTTGTTCTGCGTAAGGTTATATCATAGAATGTGAAATTTCTAGCATGGCATGCTTTTGCGGATGCAAGACATTTGTCAAAGATGAATATGGATTCAAGGTAGGCTGTGTCGACTGTACACATGGTCCACAAAACCACGATGATGAATTTCGATTAGCATCTCGCAAAAACGAAAGCGCTAGTCAGAAGCGAGACGCAGACTTCGGATAATTACTCTCCGATGATTTTGACTAGAACTCGCTTTGGTCGCATTCCATCAAATTCTCCATAAAAGATTTGCTCCCAAGGCCCAAAGTCCAGATCGCCATTTGTTATTGCTATTACAGTTTCGCGCCCCATGATCTGTCGCTTTAGGTGTGCATCTGCATTGTCCTCACCGGTGTCATTGTGTTGATATTGGTCTATTGGCTCATGCGGTGCTAGTTTTTCCAGCCATTTTGCATAGTCTTTGTGAAGACCAGACTCGTTGTCGTTAATGAAAACGCTTGCTGAAATATGCATTGCATTGACAAGACACAATCCTTCTTTGATTCCACTTTTTTTGACTAGTTGTCGCACCTGTGGTGTAATATGTACAAATTCTAGTCTCTTTTTTGTGTTAAATGTCAGATATTCTGTTAGGGATTTCATTATTCTTGGAAAACAAATTTTGGATTAAATCTTTTAGTAAAAATGCAGGCTCAGAACTCAAGATCTATATCATTTTAGAATCAATGGGATAAGGTCATCAACGCCTACCATACAATATAGCAAGGGGGGATTTTTAAAAGAAGCTTGATAAGGCGCAACGCCAGTGCTAAAGAAAATGGTTACAATTGATGCGCCAGCCTCACTTGAAAGCTTTAGGCGATTCATCATAGCAAGCACATGTAGCTCATACATGCCCCGAAGCTATCTTGAAGACCCAGAGGTCTTTCCAGAAAGAGAGGAATCACTGGGCTCTATCTACGTAGAGGCAGCAGACAAGGTGACACTAAAGAAAATTCGCGACATTACATTCGTAAATGCACGCGATGTCCTGGGCATAATTTACAACTCAAAGAGTGGCAATACGTCACTCAAGTGGAGACAGCTTAGAAGAAGGGGCGGCAAAGTGACTGGTGAGGCATCATCGAATTCGCTTGTAAATTTGGCAGAAGGTGGAGTAATAACCCCAGACTGGGTTGATAATTATCTGAAAAAGAAAAACATGGAAAGCACCAGTACTGTATAATATTACTTTACACAATACCATTCCATGATTACAAAGATTATTGATGACAATACGGTATCATTTCTAGTCGAAGAGCCAGATGATTTACTGGCATTACGCAGAATTATAAAAAATCAAGACAACATAATCTCAGACACTACTCGCGTAATAAAACAGGACAAGGATTACTCTAGGCCTGACAGGGGCGAGCGAATCAAGATTCGCATAGCACTAGAGGTTGAGAAAATAGCTCTGGATGCAGTATTTGACAAACTGCGAATCCATGGCACCATTACAGAGTCAACAAATGAGGCAGTATCAAAAGGACTGCATCATTCAATTCTGGTAAGAATTGGGGATTCATTTAACGTTGTAAAAAAGAAATGGCAGCCAATTGAGCTGAAATTGATCAAGACAAAAGACGAAAGTCTTGGGTTTGTCTTGGTTGCAATTGACAAGGGCGACTGTGGGATAGGCAAGTTAAAGGGAACCCATCTGGAATTAATGCAAAACATGTACTCCGGCTCTAGTGGAAAACAGTACAAGACTAATTTCAACATACAAACATTTTTTGAAAATGTTACAAAGGCGGTAAACACGATACTCGGGGAAAACGACAGTCTAGTCATTTTCGGCCCTGGCGAGACAAAAAGACAGTTTGCCAATTTTTTGGCAAAAAGTACCATTGCAAAAGACCACAAAATAGAGATAGTTGACGGAATCGATTCTGGAGGAGAAGATGGAATTTACACGTTTATCAAGTCCAAGGCAATGCAGCAAATGCTGGGTCAGAGCAAGCTTGCCAAGGTATCATCCATACTAGAAGAATTAATGATTAGAGCAAACAACAAGAGCAGAAAATTCACCATGGGTTTTGAAGAGACAAAAAAGGCAAATGACCTTGGCGCAGTAGAATCGTTGGTTTTCTCAGAAAAAATAATCCAGACTCATGATGAAGACCAGATAATACAATTCCTAAATGATGTTGAGTCCAAGGGAGTCCAAGTCTATGCATTGGATGCGTCAACTGATATCGGTCTCCAAGTATCCGGTCTTGGTGGAATGGTATCTCTTCTCAGATTTGCAGTAGATGTCTAGCCAGTAGAATCAACTAGCCATTGTAAGTATGGCTTGTTTAGGTCCTTTAGTGTTATTTCGGCAATTTCCGGTACTTTGTACGGATGTGTGAGCTTGATCTGCGTTTTTAGCTTTGATTTGTTTTTTTGTGTTGTTTTGAATACTGCCAAAAATTCTTCTGCGTTTTCTATTTTGCCTTGCCAAGAATACACTGAAGATATTCTAGTCATGTTTACGCATGCTACAAGTCTTGACCGTACAAGCTTGTTTGCTATTTTTTGAATTGACTTTTTGTTCGGATATGTGGATAAAATCACTACTCCTTTCATAGCAAACGATAAATGGGCGTCATTAAAAAAAGTAGCAATTAATTTGAACTTGGATTTTTTATCACAGAACGCCATAATCTATGTTTTAATGGCTTGGGGAATCATACTTGGGGTAACTAAAGCACTCAGACTGGAAAAGCATGGATTTGAGATAAAGCCGTACAGCCTCACATACAAGAATACTCAGGTTCAGATAGCACTGACCAAGATGCTTGGCAGAACCAGGCGAGGCATACGCGTCTTTGCCGATGTAAGTGTGGTTGCAGGTTTTATCATGATGGGTTTTGGATTTTGGTTTTTGATAGACAATATAACTAAATTCTTTGACAAGCCAGAAGAATTCTCAGAGCTTACAGTGCTGATCCCAGGCGTCACACTGACATCGTCTTCTGCAATTTTGTATTTTCTGTTGTCCATTCCAATTGTACTTGTAATACATGAAGGGGCTCACGGCATAGTTGCAACGCTGGAAAAGATCCGAATCAAGACAGGGGGATTTGCCATATTCATTGCAATGTTTGCAGGATTCGTAGAGCCGGACGATGAGGAATTCAACAAGGCAAAAAAGATCTCAAAGCTTCGAGTGATCGGTGCAGGTGCCACTTCAAATGTGATATTTGCTCTAGTGCTTGGCGCCATTTTATTGACAAATCCGTTCTTTGCAATTGTTGTGCCAGAGCCAATACGAAGTGCATTCTATGAGATACCACAAGGAGTAAACATACTTGGAATAATGCCAAACAGCGGTGCAGAAAAGGCAGGCCTGCAGATCAACGATGTCATAACATCGATCAATGGAATTTCGGTGGTAACGCCGCTTGACTTTGCCAAGGTAAAGCTTGCGCCTGGAGAGATTGCCAAAGTCGCAGTTCTTCGAAACGGAGCCAGTATTGACCACCAAATAGAGATAATGCCTTCACCTGATGATCCCACCAAGGGCTTGATAGGAATAACGCGCGACAATTCCATATCATACAAGCCAGTCTACAACTTCATAGAATGGAAGAGTCCTGAGCTGTCAATGTTTTTGCTGTGGCTTTGGATGATCTCATTTTTCATAGGAATAATCAACATGCTCCCATTGCCAATCCTTGATGGTGGTAAGTTCATCCACAGCATAATTGACAAAAAGCTATCAGATTCCATGGTAAATCGCACAATGTGGGCAATCTATGGCTTTACCTTTGCCTTGTTTGGCCTAAACATTGCGTTATCATATCTAAAGTCAGGCTGGTTTACAATCTAGGCAATTATCGTTAAATTTGGGCTAGTAACACCAAAGCCATGAAATGTAACAGATGTCAAAATACTGCAGTCTATTCTAGGAAATATTCTGGCGAGAGCCTATGTTCTGAATGTTTTTCAAATTCCATATTACGCAAAACTGCAAAGACCATTTCAAAATACAACATGATCCAAAACGGTGAATTGGTTTGTGTTGCAGTTTCTGGTGGAAAGGACTCACTTGCATTACTGCATGTATTATCAAAGATGGCAAAAAATCACAATTTCAGAATTCACGCAATAACAATAGATGAGGGAATCCCCGGATATCGCGATGAAGCATTAGGCATAGTCAGGGATTTTTGTGTAAAGTTAGGTGTAGAACACACCACATATCCATACAAGGACTTGTTTGGTTTAACATTAGATGAATCCCTAAAACAAAACGAAGACGACAGACTGTCATCATGTTCCATTTGTGGCACATTTAGAAGGCGCGCAATGGATCAAGCAGCAAAACAAATTGGGGCAGATGTTATTGCGACAGGCCACAATCTAGATGACACACTACAAACATTTGTGATAAACACATTATCTGGAGACACTAACAAAATTGGCTGGATGGACCCAGACACATCCGATAATACCCTGCGAAAAATAAAGCCATTTTGCGAAATTTACGAGTCGGAAATCGTCTTTTATGCATTCACAAACGAGCTGCCATTTCAAACCGAACCATGCCCACACATGAATGAGGGAATTCGAACAGAGATTCGCGAGTTTTTGAACAAACTAGAAAACAGCCATTCCGGAATAAAGAACAACATGTACCGATCGGTTCTAAAGATATCTCAAACCATGAAAAATGCCAACTATAAAGAAAAGATCAAGTGTGCAAATTGCGGCGCAGAGTGCACAGGTAAGATCTGCTCTGTGTGCAAGATGATTGTAGATCTGCGTGACTAAACCTTAATGCACATATAACATTGCGTCGTAACATATTCGGTAGTAGGTAGGATCGGGGCGCTAGCCGTGCCCTTTTCTGAAACCGGCTCTATGCAGAGGTCAGTAACTGCTGGATAAACTTCCAGATGGATAATTCCCGCTTGATGTACTGAAATGAAATCACGCCGAAGCGGGTGGATGCAAGCACGTGATTGCTCGAAGGAGTAATCTTAGTGTCGAATTGCCGAAATGGATGAGGTCCGGGAGGGAGCAATCCTAAGGCAAAGTATTCACGCTACTTCGTCAACGTGG
>VHBK01000041.1 GCA_016872015.1 Nitrososphaerota archaeon | reverse complement strand
ACAAAAACAAGAGCGAATAACCCAAGACGGTAATGTTTGGCTACATCTCTATCCGCATGAAGTAGGAACAATAACAATTCTAGGAGTATCGGTTGTGCCGGAATTTCCGCTAGCCACAGTTTTGGTACTGAGTGCAGCAATGGTTGCCGTAGTTTATTCCACCAGGCTCAGTCGCCGCTAGAGCCGCACGAGCAAAACCCATACTCATCTATTCTGACGTTGCACACGGGACATTTTTCCCCATAGTCAACCTCCCACGGCTCCTTTCCAAATAATTTGTAGTGATCGTCAATTTCCAGCGGGATGATTCTTTTTTTGCCCAACAAATCCTCTAGTGCATTTTGGTATAATAATGTGAGTCAGAATTATTAACGCAAATCATTTTGTATCAAACAATGAAGTGCGACTGTGGATGCCATTGTATCAAATGCAAGAGCCCAAATCTGGAATCATTCCAAATAGGAGAAAAAGAGTCAGACGGATATTTTGACATGCACCATACTTGTCATGTATGTAATGCGCACTTTGATCATCTGGATGGAACTATCTTCCAAAAATGCGATATCTGCAAATATTCTAGTTGAGCAGTACTTTGTGGTAAAAGGTTTTTTTCTCTTCAGAGCTTTTTTCCAGCTCCTTGTTAAATGCCATCTTTGCTAGTATTTTGGATACTGCAAGCGGACTTGCAATCATTCCGTGTTGGAGCAGTTGCTCTACAGTTTCAGATACAGTTCTTGGCTTTGAGAAAAATCCATCCAGCTCCAACCCTTCAATTTTGCTTGGTAGCTCTTCTGGCGATATTGGCCTAGGAGCCGTAAATTCCGGCTCGTGCACTTCGGCGTCTTTGAGCATTTTGAGATAACTAAGATTTGATTCGTATGTTGCAGCAATGTCTTGCGCTTCTAGCGTCGGCTCTTCAGTTGTTATTTTAGCAGAATTTTCCTGCAGTCTAAACGCCAAGTCTGCAATTACTTGGGATGCATTGTCGTTGTCAATGTAAAAGTCGCGCGAGTCTATCTCTACTTCGTTTGCGCCGAATCTGAGCCTTATCTTTGCCATTATACTCAAAAGTGCTGCAGAATTTGATTTATCTTGCAAGCTTAAATGAACTCAAAGGGCGGATCAAAACTTTTACACACCAAATGATGATCTTTTTGCCTCCTTGGCACAAAAGCCAATTTTAGAGTATTAGGCATGGCAAAAAAGGCAGCAGCCGTAATCATAGTAATAGTGAGCCTAATGGTCTTTGGCTATACGCAGTATGCGTCTGCCTCGCAGATCAACGCAAAAATTAAAGAAAGCAAGCTATTAGAAAAATCAGACAAGGGCGCGCTGTATAATTTGCAGCTGGAATTTAACAACCCATCATTGCTATTTCTGACTGCAGGAAAAACCGAATTTACAATAATTGCAAACGACAAGACAATTGGCGCAGGCGAGCTGGACCCATTTGCATTGCCGGCACTGGGCACCGCAACAACCAGTGGAGTCTGGCTCAAAGACCAGGCAGCATCGGAAAACTCGCAGGTAAAGATCTCTGGCGTTACAAAATACCAGCTATTATTTGCCTCAATAGATGTTCCCTTTACGTATTATCCAACATACGACCAGACTAGGGAATTTATAGCAGACGCATAATTTTTCAAACAATGCTTACTGTTTTTGGCTCTACTGCCCTAGATACAATTCGCACGCCAGACAAAATACTAAAAGATGTTCTTGGGGGGGCTGCGACATTTGCAGGAGTTTCTGCCAGCTTTTTTGTCAAGACAGGCCTAATAGCTGTAGTTGGAACCGACTTTCCAAAAAAATACCACAATACTCTAAAAAAATATCTGGATCTAGAAGGCCTTGCAATCCACAAGGGCAAGACATTTCGTTATGACGGCAGCTACGACAAGACTCTATCAACTAGAACCACAAACAAGACAGAGCTCAATGTGCTGGGATCATTTGAGCCAATAGTGCCTGAAAAATACAGAAAATCCCAATTTGTGTATCTGGCAAACAACGACCCAGACCAGAACACGAAAATTATCCGCGAATTTGACAATGTGAAATTTTCCATGTGTGATACTATAGAATTTTGGATAAACTCCAAGCGAAATTCCGTAATCAAGATGATTGGCTCAGTCGACGCCGTTGTTATCAACGACGAGGAGGCAAAACTGCTCACCAAAGAGCACAATCTAATCAAGTGCGCCAAAAAAATGATGGGCTGGGGCGCAAAATATGT
This sequence comes from Nitrososphaerota archaeon, assembly GCA_016872015.1. Lineage (GTDB taxonomy): Archaea > Thermoproteota > Nitrososphaeria > Nitrososphaerales > Nitrosopumilaceae > Nitrosotenuis. Next base: position 5,472 of record VHBK01000041.1, on the reverse strand, counting down.
AATTATAAAAAAAGGAGAGCATGGCTCGCTTTTGTTTTTTGACGACGTTATTTTTCCATCGGTTGCGTTTTCTCTGGAAGACATTGTGGACCCGACAGGTGCAGGTGATTCCTTTGCAGGCGCAATGATTGGCTATTTGGCAAGCAAAAACTCGACTAGTCTTTCTGAAATCAAAAAGGCAGTTGTATATGGAAATGTCATGGGCTCTTTTGCAGTAGAAAAGTACGGCCTTGACGGCCTGACAAATACAACCAAGGCCAAGATCCAAAACAGGATAAAAAAATACCAATCAATGATTGATTTCTGAAAGGTTATCTAGCAGATCTGTGCGTCAAATTCTAATGGACAGGCTCGATGAGATATTTGCAATGCAAAAGGGACTATCCGAGATGATGAATCTGGACAGATATCCAAAGGACTCGGAAGGTCGTGTCTCTGCACTGGCCACTGCTATTATGCACGAGGCAGTGGAACTACAGAGAACAACAAACTGGAAGTGGTGGAAAAAGCCAACTCCATTTAGCGTAGATGACGCAAAAGAAGAGCTAATCGACATTTGGCATTTTGTTGTGCAGGCATCTTTGGAGCTAAATCTCACACCAGACGATATTGTAGCAGAATACAGAAAGAAAAACGAAATAAATCGAAACAGGCAGAAAAACGGCTACTAGATTATAATTTCATTCAGATTGGTCTTGCCAATCAAATCAACAAGCTTTACTTTTTGAAAATTTGCAATTTCTTTTTTTGATACTGTCAGTACTGGATCAGGTGAGACTGAATTTATTATTCGGTTGGAATCATCCATTCCATATTTGTGAAGGCAAAACAATGTGTGGCCAGTCTTGTGGCCAGACACTTCATTTCCACAAACAATGATTGTGTGCAAGCTGGGATTTTGATTTACATATTTTACCAGCTCGTCAATTCCCTTGTTCTCTGAGAACAGTCTTGCCGCAATTGCAATTTTGTCCATCAAACTAGACTGGGAGATTTCCTTTAGCAGATCTATGCTGGACAGAGTACAAATTGCAATGCCGCTTGATTTTCCGATGAACTTTTCCTCGGGAACTGGAAAGACTATTTTACATACCTCGCCTGCAATTTGGCCCAGATTCATAGTGATTTTATTATTCTAGCCGTGGTCTGCAGGTGTTTTTGCGTGACTTGTGGCTGTACTGGAAGTGAAAGAACGCTTTTTGCAGCCCATTCCGTGTTTGGCAGCTTTGTCTTTTGATTATAATATGGAGTTTTGTGGACTGGTGTGCCATAGTATATGGTGGCACCAATTCCATTTTCGTTTAGCATTTTGGAAATCTTGTCCCTGTTTTTGCTGGATATAGTATACAAATACCAGTTTACTTTTTCGTGTTTTCTTGGTATGGGTAGTGTTACATCAGAGCCTGAAAGCAATTCTGTTAGAATTATTGCATTCTGCGATCTTTTCTTCAAAAATCCTCCAAGCTTTTTCATTTGTACCTTGGCAATTGCGGCATTGATTTCCGGCAATCGTAAATTCAAACCTAGAATTCTGGTGTCATATCCATGAACCATTCCGTGGTTTCTAATCATGAGTAGTTTGTCGCGAAGCTTTTCACTGGATGTGGTAATTACTCCGCCTTCGCCAGACGTCATTACTTTGGCGGCATAGAGACTAAAGCAGCCAAGCTCTGAGAATGTCCCAGTTTGTTTTCCTCGATATGTAGAGCCCATCGACTGCGCGGCATCCTCTATTATTGGAATGTGGTTTTTGCTAGCAATTTCTGATATTTCATCAATGTATGACACGTTTCCGTACAGGTGTACTGGGATGATCGCCTTGGTTTTTTTTGTAATTTTTTTCCGCAGATCTTCTGGATCCATGGTGTAATTGTCGCGTCTAATATCTACAAAGACTGGCTTTGCGCCAACAGACACCACAGAATTTGCAGTGGCAACAAAGGTAAATGACGGCAATACAACTTCATCGCCAGGCTTTACATCTAGGGCATAAAGGGCAGCTTGTAGTGCAGCAGTGCCAGAATTGACAGCAATTGCGTATTTTGATTTTACAAAAGAGCAGACCAGTTTTTCAAATTCTTGGACGTTTGTGCCTCCGTCCTTGGCAGCCGATGTAAGTGCACCTTTTTTTAGTACGGCTGTAACTTCGGCAATTTCCTCTCTGCCAACTAGAGGAACATTCACTGGAACCTTCATGCTTTGTCGTTTTACACGGATGGTAATTAAACCTCATTTCATAAATGGACAATTCTTATATCCAAATCACAATTTTTGGCAATTACATGTCTCGCCACTTGCAGCAAACAGACACGGCATACAAGGTCTACTTGTACATTTTCTATGTCTGCGCTTTTGTGATGCTCTCTATAATGGCATATGGTACATGGGCAATGCTGACTGAGTGGCAGCAAAACGGCACCTATGTGATGGGTGAGGTACTAGTCACCACACACGTTCCGTTTCAACATTTTGCAAAATTAATCACATGGCTTTTCTTTGCCTGTATAATTGGCTGGTATTGCGTATCACGAATTGGATGGAAAAAGGCAGTGCGACTGCATTCCTGGCGAATGTCCCTGTTGCAGCTGATGCTTTTGGGATTTGCAATCATAAACTTGTACGAAGTTTTGTATAATTTCACGGTGCTCAATGCTCTCATATCAGCAGGAACAGTAAACGGACACGTACCAGACATTGACAAGCTAACCATTGCATATCCAGATGGTGCAAGACCCTGGAATTTGATATTTGCTACAAAGATTTTCCTAGTTGGGTTTCTGATTTCAGCTCATGCATTTTACTTGTCCACTAGGCCAAGAAAATCAGTTGACGAGCTGGAAACGTAACTTTATAGGATTATAATCAAAACCCAGTACCATTGGATGTAACAAGCAAAGTCGAGCTGGTCTTGCGGCCCCCAACAGAAGAAATAATAACGCAAGAAGAGCTAACAAATCTCTTTTCGACAAATTCAAAGCCGCGACATTACATAGGATTAGAGATTTCCGGATTTTTACATCTTGGCAGTCTGATTAGTACTGGATTCAAGATTAATGATTTCATAAAAGCAGGAGTAGAGTGCAATGTCTTTTTGGCAGACTGGCACACACTAATCAACGACAAGCTTGGCGGAAACTGGGATGCAATATCCAAAGTATCTCACTATTACGAGCGCGCCTTTAAGCTAGTCTGCCCAGGTGTAAACATAATCCGCGGAAGTGAGCTGTATGATTCCCACAAGGAATACTGGAAGGACTTTGTGTTATTTACAAAACACATGACTCTTGCCAGGACAATGAGAGCAATGACAATCATGGGCAGATCAGAAAGCGACGAAAAAATTGATCTCTCAAAGTTGTTGTATCCTCCGATGCAGGCAGTCGACATTCATACCATAGATGTCGATATAGCGCATGCGGGAATGGACCAGAGAAAAATCCACATGCTGGTTCGAGAAATATTTCCAAAAATGAAATGGAAGGTCCCAGTTGCCATACACCATGGTTTGTTGCCGGGCCTGACAGAGCCAATAACTACAGATGAAGGAGAAGGCACAAAAATGTCAAAATCAAAGCCAGGCTCTGGCGTTTTCATTCATGATTCCGATGATGAAATAAAATCCAAGATAAAAAAGGGCTGGTGCGAGCAAGGAAAGACAAACAATCCCATATTACAAATAGCAAAGCACATTTTGTTCCATGAAATGCCCGAGCTAAGACTGGAAAGGCCGGAAAAGTTCGGCGGGAATGTAACTTATTCCAATTATTCCCAGCTGGAATCCGACTTTGGTGCAGGAAAGCTACACCCAATGGATCTCAAAAATGTCGTAGCAGAAAACTTGGTCAAAATCATAGCGCCAATACGTGACAAGCTGCAAATGGATGACGACACTCGCGACGCAATAAAAAATTCAGTCTAGCTCTGCAGATTATACTTTGATGTGTATCCTCGCGGATTTATCATTAAATTCTTGAAATTATACGTAGAGGAATTGCCGATTATCACGGTACTAATCATGCCTAGCTTGTCTGCGTGCGACTCCATGTTTTCTAGATCAGTAATTACTATAATCTGAGATTCTCGGTATGCGCCCTTTATGATGGCAACAGGAGTAGTCGGTTTTCTGTATTTTAGTAATAATTTTCTGGTATCCTGCAGCTGGTGTATTCTTTTTTTGCTTGATGGATTGTAAATCACAATTACATAGTCGCCCTGGGCTGCAGCCTCTACTCGCTTTACTATTATCTCCCATGGCACCAGCAAGTCACTCATTGATACTACGGCAAAGTCTGTCATTAGAGGCGAGCCAATCAAGGAAGCGCATGAATTCAAGGCAGACACACCCGGCACTACCTCTACTTCTAGGCCTGTCTTTGGGTCCCAGCCAGCTTCGGCAAGTGTTTCATAAATTAGGCCAGCCATTCCGTAAATTCCCGGATCTCCACTGCTAACTAGAGATACAATTTTGCCAGACTGGGCAAGATCAATGCATTGCTTTGCTCGCTCTACTTCTTGCGTCATGGCGTATCTGTGGATTTCCTTTCCCTGGATCAAATCTTCTACCAATCCGACATAGGTGTCATAGCCCACTATGGTGTCGCTTTGCTCAATGACCTCTTTTGCGCGAAAAGTCATATGATCATGCGCTCCGGGACCTACGCCAACAATGTAGAGTTTTCCTGCCAAGTGATTTTTTTTTCTAAAATGCTAATTTATCCTTTGGCAGATTTTGGCGACTCTATAATTGGGCAGTTCATAATGTGGTCTTCGCTTTGCGGCCTAGCCAGTGTGACAAAGACAGAGCCGTCTGACTTTTTGGATTCTATATCGGAGATTGTCTCTAGTGGAATGGCAGATTTTGCATCCTTCCACTCTACTATGGAAATTCTGCATATTGGAACGTACCTTTCATCCAATGCTGAGCTCAATACACTAGGCTGAAATCCAAGCGGTCCTGCGCCTTTTGCTCCGTTTTTGAACTGATACATTTCTGATATTACATTTGATGTGGCAATCTTTGCCAGCTTGCCAGACACTGGAACTTTCATGATATCAGCTGGTCCCTTTGGTGTTGCATCTGGGATGATATAGTAGGTGGTGCGGCCATCAGGGCCCCATGCCCGATGAGCTACAAATGTCACCTTTTTGGAATCCTTGTTTATCTCCAAAGCCTGGACATTATCCAATGATGTATTGTTTGTAGTCTGGATCTGTCCGCCAGGCCAAATTATTTGTGGAACATTCACTGTAACGTTTGTCTTTGTCAGTCTTAGTCGGGAATCTTTTTCTGCCTTTAGTATGTCTTCTACTGACTGGATTTCTTGTGGCTTTTGGCCTGCTTTCCAAGATACTGTAACCAGACTAGCTAACGGTGTGTATTCTTTTTGTGCAGGAGTTACACCAAAGACTTCTCCTTGGAATCCATAGATGCCGTCTCCCCTGATTCCGTTTGTGAATGCGTATATGGTATCT
>VHBK01000040.1 GCA_016872015.1 Nitrososphaerota archaeon | reverse complement strand
CGAGACACCAGCTGATCTTGTTAATCCAATTCTGGAAGCAGTCAGAGTTGCATCAAGCAGCGGAAAGGTACGAAAAGGCACCAATGAGGCAACAAAGGCAATTGAGCGCGGAATAAGCAAACTCATCATTATTGCAGAAGATGTAGAGCCACCAGAGGTGGTAGCACATCTTCCAATTATCTGTGAAGAGCAAAATGCCGCATATGCGTTTGTACCATCAAAGCAAGAACTAGGTAAAGCACTAGGCATTGATGTGACATCTGCAGCAGCTGCAATTTTGGATGCCGGCGACGCAAACCACATTGTCGAAGAAGTAGTAGCTTCAATTAAGAAACTTAAAGGTGGCAATTAGTGAGTACTCCCCAGACTGATGAGGTAGTGCCAGCCGAAGTAATACAAATTGTAGGCAAGACTGGCATTGCGGGGGAAATCACTCAAGTGCGCGTTAAGGTTCTTGGAGGCCGCGATAAGGGTCGAGTCTTGACAAGAAACGTCAAGGGTTCAGTACGAATGTCTGATACTTTGATGCTTCGAGAAACAGAACGCGAGGCCAAAAAAATTAGGTGATTAAATGAGTCTAATCGTTAAACCATGCAGTTTTTGTGACAGGCCAGTAGCCAAGGGCTCAGGTACAATGCTAGTCAAAAATGACGGCACAGTGCTGTGGTTCTGCTCCCCAAAATGTAAAAAGAACATGTTGGTATTGAAGCGAGATCCAAGAACTCTAAAATGGACCAAAAAATACCAAAAGGGCGGAATTATCAAGAAATAATTTCTGAATCAAGTTGACAGAACAAACATTATTCATAGTAAAGCCAGACGCAGTAGCCAGAAAACTGGTAGGACAAATCATTGCAAGATTCGAGACAAAAGGATTCAAAATTCTAAAACTCAAAATGTTCACTTTTACAAAGGCACAGGCCCAGGAATTTTATTCAGTACACAATACCAAACCATTCTTTGGTGAGCTAGTCGACTTTATCACATCAGGTCCAGTAGTGGTCGCAGTAATCGAAGGCAACAATGCAGTTGCCACTACTCGAATTTTGGTGGGTGCCACAAAATCATACGAGGCAGCCCCAGGCTCCATTCGTGGCGATTTTGGTCTTGGCATATCTGATAACATCATTCACGCATCTGACTCTAAGGAAAATTTTGAAAAAGAAGCAAAGGTAGTGTTCGAGTGAGCGGACCTTGCGAATTCGACAGCCGATTGTGGCAGTTCTAGGCCACGTAGATTCTGGTAAGACCTCGTTATTAGATAAAATTCGCGGAACAGGCGTCCAAGGAAGAGAGGCAGGCGGAATTACACAACACATTGGCGCAAGCTTTCTGCCGTCTGATACCATTAAGCAAATGTGCGGCCAGCTTGCAGACAAGCTCACAAAAACAGAACATGATGTCCCAGGGCTTTTGGTAATTGACACGCCAGGACACGAAGTCTTTACAAATCTTCGAACCCGTGGAGGTTCTGCAGCAGACATTGCCATACTAGTAGTTGACACAAATCGTGGATTCCAACCACAAACAAATGAATCACTCAAAATCTTGCAGGCAAGAAAGGTACCATTTGTTGTAGCACTAAACAAAGTGGACCAGATTCCAGGTTGGCGCCCAGCAGACACTCCGTACATTTCGCTTGCAATAAAAAAGCAAGACCAGTTTATACAAACAACACTTGATGAGCAGATCTATAACGTTGTTGGTACACTTTCAATTCTTGGATTCCCGTCAGAGGCATTCTATAGAGTAAAAGATTTTGGAAAAGAAATATCCATAGTCCCAGTCAGTGCAAGAAGCGGTGTCGGCATTCCAGAATTACTAACTGTACTAGTAGGCCTAACACAACAATACATGCAAAAAAGACTATCACAAGAAGAAAAGCAAAGTCGCGGAATCATTCTAGAAGTAAACGATGAGGTAGGTCTTGGAACAACTGCCAACATGATCCTAATTGACGGCCAAATAAAAAAAGGCGATTCAGTGGTTGTCGCAAAGCGCGATTCCGTAATTGTACTAAAGCCAAAGGCACTCTTGCTGCCAAAACCGCTTGATGAAATGCGTGATCCGCGAGACAAATTCAAGCCCGTAGACGAAGTAATTGCAGCAGCTGGAATCAAGATTGCCTCGCCAGACTTGGAAGGAGTCCTGCCTGGTAGCACAGTCTACGTCACAGACAAGGCATCCCAGATTGAAGAATTCAAAAAGATAATCGAGTCTGAAATGAAATCAGTCTTTATAGATACTCAGACAAACGGAGTCATCCTCAAATGCGATACCATTGGCTCACTAGAGGCAATAACTGAAATGTTAAGGCGCCAGCAAATTCCAGTCGCAAAGGCCGACATTGGCCACATAAACAGGCGCGATGTAATGGAGGCAAAAGCAATCAAAGAAAACGACAGGCACCTCGGAGTTATACTGGCCTTTAATGTAAGGACGCTACCTGACGCGCAAGAAGAAGCAGACAACCACCACATCAAAATTTTCAACGACCAAGTAATCTACAGCCTAATTGACAATTACACACTATGGGTTGATGACGACAAGGCAAACGAGGAAAATGCAGTCTTTTCAGAGATCACACCTATTTGCAAGTTCACATTCCTCAAGGGCTTTATCTTTAGAAACAGCAATCCAGCAGTGTTTGGCATACGGGTAGATGCCGGAAAAGTAAAGCAAAAAATCCAAATCATGAAAAGTGATGGCAAAAAAGTAGGTAGAATACACCAGCTCCAAGACGGGAAAAAATCAATCGACACTGCAGCACAAGGCCAGGAAATAGCATGTTCTATTCAGGATGTTACCATAGGGCGCCAAATATCCGAAGAAGATGTGTTCTATTCAATGCCAAATTCTCGCGAGGCAAAACTCATCTTGGAGCAATTTTTGCACAAGCTCAGCCCAGAACAACAAGCTGTATTCAATGAGATTGTAGCGTTATTGCGCGCAAAAGACGCTTCTTACGGCTATATCTGATATTTTTTGGCAATCATGTGAATTCCGGGTTCGCCTACTGCGCCCATCATTTTGTCCGCTTGCTTGCCGTCCTTGAACATGATAAATGTCGGAATCGCTTGCACCCCAAACCTTAGTGAAATGTCTTGGTTTTGATCTACATTTACTCGTGCAAATTTGATGTGTCGATATTTTTTTGCCATTCTCTCAAAAATCGGATGCATCATCTTGCATGGGCCGCACCACTCTGCCCAAAAGTCGACTAGAACCAATCCTTTTGATGTTATGGAATCAAAGTTTGCAGAATTTAGCTCAATTACTTGGACCTGGCTTTGTGCAATGGATTCTTGCTGTTGCGCAATCATTTCTTCTAGTTTTTTCTGCTTTATTTTTTCTAGTTCTGGGTCGTCCATAATTTTTTTCTATATTTTGAAATATTAATTTCTACAGATCAAGCAAGTATCGCATGTATATTCCGCCATTCTGCCTAATCTCCATTTCATGAAATGTCGGGGCCTTTATCTCGACTCTAAAGTGATGCTTTTTGATATCTATTTTTTCACCCTTGAGTTTTGCGGAAATGCGATATTCAGAGTTTTTCTCTATTTTTACTGTGACTGTTCTTGCTGCAAATCCGTCAGTTATGGTCAAAATTATGAGTTCCTCAAGCCAGTTGTACAACAAGTACCGAAGATCTTTTCCAGAGACTGCAAGTACTTTTTCCTCTTTTTCCTCTATTGTACTAGGATCCAAAATTGTCTCTATTACTGATTTGGCTGCTGCGACAAATGCGTCCTCTAGGTTTTCTGCATTTACTTCGAAAATTGCATCCGTTGCATGCTCTAGGCTCTTGTAGCTCAACTGGTTCAAGTTGTGTTTTCTGTTATTAAAAGTAAGATAACAACAACATCTAAATCCATTAGCATGAAAGTTTTTCCAAGTTGAATCTGCCACGAGGAATGAAAGATTTTGATTCTGCTGAGCAGTCAAAAATCGAATTTGTTCGACAAAAATTTCTAGAAACATCAAAATCATTTGGATTTAATTTCATGGCACCGTCACCTCTAGAACTTGTTTCCGTCATTGAAGCTAAATCAGGTCCGGCAATACGGGACGAGATTTATTTTTTCAAGGATAAAGGTGATCGGGAAATTGCACTGCGATTTGACTTTACAGTTGGCCTGACTCGATATGTAGTTGAACAAAAATCACTCAAACTGCCTGCCAAGATTTCTGCATTTGGCGGAGTCTGGAGATATGACGAGCCGCAAAAAGGTCGATACCGATATTTTCACCAATGGGATCTAGAAATCTACGGCAAGCCAAGCTTGGAGTCTGATGCAGAAATAATCGAGTTTACATCAAAATTCTTCTCAAAACTAAATCTCAAAAACATAACAATTGACATCTCTCACAGAAAACTAGTCGAGTCTGTTGTAGGAAAAATCTTTGGTTCAACAGATCCGCAAACAATTGGCGATATCTTTCGCGCAATAGACAAAATCCAGAAAAAGAAAAAAGACGAAATAATATCCGAATTCGCTCAGAAAGGATACGCAAAAGAAAAACTAGAGCAAATCCTCGAATTCTCCAAGATAAAGGGCACACCAAGCCAAGTAGAATCTGCCTTTGATGTGGCACAAATCCCAGCCTGGACTGAGCTAAAGAGCCTATTCGCATCTTTGCAAAACCGAGGTGTTGCAAACATTCGTATCAATTTTGGTATTGTTCGTGGATTGGATTATTACTCTGGCGTAGTTTTTGAGGCATTTGACAGCTCAGCTGACTTTGGAGCACTAGTTGGAGGTGGACGATACGATAGTCTGCCAAAAGCGTTTGGCCGAGACGACATTGGCGCAACTGGCGTTGCAGGGGGAGTTGAGAGAATAATTCTATCCATGGACGCCCAAGGCCTGCAAACAACACAGATTACGACTTCAATTTCAGTTCTGTTTGTAAATGAGGAAATGGCAAAACCGGCCATAAACATTGCATCCAAGCTAAGAGAAAAAGGACTTGCAGTAGACATTGATCTAGTCGGTAGACCATTCAAAAAGCAAATGGAAAATGCGTCTGGCTCCAAATTTGCAGTAATTGTGGCTCCAAAGGAATACTCACAAAATCAACTCATAATAAAAAACATGTCTGATGGCAAAGAAACCATAACTACAACCGAATCATTATTTTCTAATGTACAATCACTGTTTACTCTGTAAATGCGCGAGTAAGCATCATTATTTCCGGACCATTAGTCATGTTTCCAACAACTACTGCCTTGTTGTTTGCCAAAATTCCAGATGAAATGTATGGAATTCCTCCGTTTATGGTGGCGGGCTCTATCTTTACTTTTAGGACATCAGAAATTGCTTTGATGTCGTCTTCATCTGTTTCTGGATGAATAATTCCGCCTACATTATTTGCACAAACCATTACTCCTGCCTGGTGATATCCTGCAACTTTTTTCTGAATTATCTCTACTCCTAGTGTATCCTTAATTGTCTTGACTGCCTCGCTTGGAATCTTAGGCGATACAACACCACCACGATCGTTTGCTGCTATTAGGTTCCCAAGTGCGTTGTGTTTTGTGTCCAAAACCCCTATGTTTAGTCCCGTTGCCTTTTTGATGTGGTCTATTTCCCACTGTGAGCACAAACTGGGCAAAAGTACACCGTTGTTGTTTATTGCCATCATTGTACCCAAAACTCGAGTGTTTGCAACCGACGCAAAAACAATTTCTGCTTTTAGATATGACGCCAATGTTTTTGACTTTGTGTCGGCAAAACCGTTTGGCACAAAAATAAATTCATCATTTGTTTTTGTGTAAATGCCGATATTTGGGCCCCGATACACATCATATTTGTAAATATCCAACTATGAGTTTTGCAAACAAAAAGATATGAACGTAAAGGTGCGATCAGAGTCAAACAGTGTTATAATTTCTTGATCTTTGCAAATTTTCTTGTTTAGTTTCCACTAATTTTGTTTAGATTTAAATAACATTTAGTCAGAGCAGTCGTATGCCAATAGATGAGCATTTCCCACAGGGACTAAAACCAATCGGCAAAATTATGCACTCAGATGGTGAACACTATCACTTCATGTGGGGACCAGGTAGAAGCGACGCAGAATGCTTTAGCGATGAGGCAGTCATCTCAGCATATGCAGCTCGCGGAGAAACCCAGGTTCCATTGGGTGTTAGTGGTACAATGGTTGCAGTCGACTGGGATTCTTGTGTAGCAGATGGTGCATGCATTGAAGCTTGCCCAGTACAAGTTTTCCAGTGGTACAGAACTGAAATGGACATTCCAGCAAAAGATGTTGTTGGAAAGACATTTGCAGGTACCGGCTCTTCAGTAAAAGAAGAACGCAAAGACAAAACCGACAAGGCAGATCCAATCAGAGAACATGATTGCATTTGGTGCATGGCTTGCGTTTCAGTTTGCCCACCTCTAGCTATCAAGGTTGACCAATCAAACTTGGAGCACCACGAGAAGGCAGCAGGAACATACATCAAGCTCGAAGGTGGAGAAAATCCACACGCACACGACTAAAGAAAAATAACTTTTTTCTTTTCTTTTTGATTTTACTAAAACAAATTTTAAGCAGTACTTTTCATCGAATTTTGCAGAGGTCGCCTAGCTCGGTAGGGCGCGGGCCTTGAGAGCCTGTGTGCGCAAGCATCCGGGGGTTCAAATCCCTCTCTCTGCGCTTATTTTCCAAATTTGCTTAGCTCTGCTAGTAATGCAGAAAGCTGAATCTCTGGATTTGCACCAGACAAAATTCTGTAATCATATTTTGCAACGATCTCTGATATCTCTACAATGTTTGGCTGCTTTGTTCTGTACATTGCCTCGTTGATGTATTTTAGAAAATCAGACTCGGACATGCCATAAACTTTGATCAGCTCAATCATCTTGTTTCTAGCGTCCATTATTTTGCCAGCCAGTGCCATCTTTAGAACATCGTCTACATCTGTGGTCTTTGTCAGACCTGCAGATGTCTTGACATTTTCCTCAGTTATGCCGCCAAGACTTGCGGTTGCCTGCATTAGGTTAATTGCGTGCCTGAGATCACCTTCGGTGTAGTCGTAGATTGCCTTGAGGCCGTCTTCATCAACTTTGACTTTTTCCTTTTTTGCAATCTCTTTTAGGTGTGCAATTACCTCTTTTTCAGGAATTGTTGTAAACTTGAATACTGCACATCTGCTCTGAATTGGCTCTATTATCTTGGAAATATTGTTTGCAATCATGATGAATCTGCAGGATTTGGAGGCATCCTCTATGATTCTGCGCAGGGCAGTCTGAGCGTCTGATGTCATCTCGTCTGCCTCATCTAAAATAATTATCTTAAATGGAATGTTTGTGTCAAGGCCTGCAAATTTGGAGAATTTCTTTACTCTCTCTCTAACCATGTTGATTCCGCGTTCATCAGATGCGTTTAGCTCCAATGTGAATTCCTTCCAGCCATCGCCAAGAATCTGCCTGCAAAGACAGAGCGCAAGCGTTGTCTTGCCAACTCCCGCCGATCCTGAAAACAACAAATGTGGAATCTCTGTGACATTTTTTAGTAATGCATTCAAACTACCTACAATTTCTTTTTGGTTTACCAGATCCGATATTTTCTGCGGGCGGTATTTTTCGACCCACATTATGGAATCTGTCATTGATGAATCCTATATTGCATTCTTAATAAATCACGCCTGAGGATCAAATGATCAAAGCTATTTGTAAACACATTTGATCGATCGTATCCATTAAATCCTTGAATCAAGTTTGATAACCAT
>VHBK01000039.1 GCA_016872015.1 Nitrososphaerota archaeon | reverse complement strand
AAAAGAAGAATCCGCAAAGGAAATCGAACAGGTAATTAGAAATTCGAAGATAAAATGCCGCACATATTCCACATTAGGCCTGCGAGATGATGCAGAGTTTTTGCTCTGGTTTGCATCCGAATCAGTAGAAGAAATACAGAGCGTAATGTCAAAAATCTACACCACTGTTTTTGGAAAATACATCATGCCGTCTCATGTGTATCTGTCATCTACTAGGCCGTCAATTTACGCAAAGATGGGCAGAACCATATCATTTGTCGCAGGCGATGAGCCAAAAAAATACGTAATTGTGTATCCATTTATCAAGACAAGGGAATGGTACCTGTTACCTCTAGAGCAAAGAAAGAAAATGATGGATGAGCACATTGACGTGGGCCACAAATATCCTCAAGTATTGCTAAACACCACATACTCGTTTGGAATCCACGATGAGGACTTTATGCTGGCATTTGAAACAGATGACCTGCACGCATTCCAAGACCTGATAATGGAGCTACGAGAGACCCAAGTCTCAAAATACATCGAAAAAGACACTCCGATGATCGTGTGCGTCAAAAAGGATATCGTTCCTTTGATTTCAAGCCTTGGCTAAATTCAGGGATGCAAATCTTGGATAAGCATAAATGTAAATTCGTAACTGGAAACTCCAGTATCAAGGGAATTATACAATGAAATATCGAACTCTGGGAAAAAGTGGAATCAAAGTATCTGAGATAGGATTTGGAGCTTGGACCATAGCACTTGACTGGTGGGGCAAAAAAATTGAAGACGATGAAGCGAAAAGAATGCTAAGACGCGCATATGACCTTGGAATCAATTTCTTTGAGACTGGCGATATGTACGGAAAAGGCAAAAGCGAAAAGCTGATCGGCGAAGTATTCAAGGGAATGCGCAATGACATTGTGATTTCCACCAAATACGGCTATGAATTCGAAGGAGCGGCACAAATAGGCCATTCAGAATTACCGCAGAGATTTGACCCATTATTTACAGAGCACGCATTACGAAACAGCCTGGCAAGGCTGCAAACAGACCATATTGATGTGTATGGCCTGCACAATCCAAAAATGCACCATATCCAAGACGATGTAATTTTCAATACACTAGACAACAAGATAAACGAAGGAGTGATTGGCACATACCAAGTGGCACTGGGTCCTGCCATAGGCTGGACCAAGGAAGGCCTAGCCGCAATGAATCGCAAAAATGTATCCGCAGTTCAAACAGTCTACAATATTCTGGAGCAGACACCTGGAAACGAGCTAATCGACGAGGCTGCAAGAAAAAACGTCGGAATCTTGGTACGCGTGCCAGACGCATCAGGAATCCTCACAGGCAAAGTAAAGGCAGACACCAAAATTGACGAAAAAGACCATCGCTCCGTTAGACGTGGAGAGTGGGTAAAGGCGGCACTAGACAAAGTAGAGCAACTGCGACCAATTGCAGATCGAAATGGCCTCAACATTACAGAGATGGCAATCAAGTTCATTCTATCAAAGAATCCAGTGTCCTCGGTATTTCCAACTGTAATTAGTATAGAGGAAATCGAGCAGTTTGCCGCAATATCCGATGGACGATACATTCCCTCCTCAGACATGGAGCAAATCTCTAAAATGTATTCGACCTGGCCATCGTATGAGCTCAAGGCAACAGTAGCATAATATTCCGTTTTGGAATCAAAAATGCAGATCTGATTCCAATCTTATTATATTACATTACCACAATCAGATTATTAGGAGGACAAGATGAACTTTAGCGTGCATCCGGAAGAAAATATAGACAAGGCGTTCTTGGCCTTTTGCATAGAGATAGTCTTGCTGCGAATGGGCAAGCCCCAATACGAAAAAGTAGTATCAAGGCTGGAAAAAGAATACCAAACATACATTCCAGAATGCGACAAAACCCCCCTAGCACTAAAGCGAGTCCTCCAGGATATTTTTGGCGACGCATATGACGACATACTAAAAGAGATCAGATCAGAGATTGGCGAGATTGTGTCCAAAAAATACTATACAGACTTTTTAACTACAATGACAAAGTAAGCCTAGAATAAGATGCAGGTGTCTCAAAAAGGCGCATTGCTTGCGTGCCTTGGTATAATGGGCTTTGTGTATTTTGCAGCCAATATTTTCGAGCAGGAAAACTATCCAATAATTGAGAACAGCGTCTATCCTACAGACATTTTCTTTATTGTGATATCGCCAATCACAATTATCATAGCGGCAATATTGGTAGTGCGACACGGCACCACCGGAAATCACTCCATTGCATGGATTTTGTTTTTGGCAGGCTCCATACTCTGGTATGCGGCAGACCTGACTTATTATTATAATTCAGAGTATATCGCAGAAAACAACCAGTCATATTTAGTGGATTATCTGTATTATTCCAGTTATTTTCTGTACTTTGGTTTTATGGTATTTTATCTGAGGCCAAGAAAAAACAAGATTACAAAAAAGATAATCATACTTGGAATAATAATTTCTACCAGCTTTATTGCCCCAAGCATGTACTTTATTTCACAAAAATCTGTAGATGATAATGCAGAAACCGGAATAAACCTAGTCTATCCGTTTTTAGATTCCATGGTTTTTGTTCCAGCATTTGTTGCAGTGATTTTGTTTTTCAGGGGTGAGATGAACTTTTTGTGGATCACAATGACACTAGGAGTGGTCTGCATGGCAGTGGCAGACACTGTTTTTTTAGTGGAGCGATACCTAGAGATATTTTCTGCAAGCAGTATGGCGAATTTGTTTTTTGCATGGAAGTGGATACTCTTTGGGTTTGGGGCATACAGCCACGTCAGGATTTTTGGCGCAAAAGTTACGCAGTGATTGGTTCTTCTATTGTAAATTCGCTTTCCGTGAAATATTCTACGCGCGTCTTTTTGAATTCGCGTGAGCTAAACAGAATTCTGTAATCATCAACACTGATGTGTTTTTGGATGTCTTTTGCCATTTCTTCTGCCTCTGGAATGGATTTGCAGTGAACCATCGAAAATACATTGTACGGCCAGTCAGGATACACGGGTCTCTGGTAACAGTGGCTGATTTGCGGAAACGCACCAAGCTTTGCGCCGACGGGTTCTATTTGATCTTCGGGAACGCGCCAGACAATCATGCCGTTTGCCACAAATCCCACATCTCTGTGTCGCAGTATTGCAGCATATCTTCGCATGACTCCAATCTCCTCATAATATGCTAGTTTTTCAAAGACCTGCTCTTCTGTCATTCCTAGCGCATTTGCTGCGGGAAGAAACGGCCTGTCCACTACTGGTAGGTCTTTTTGGAGATGTCTGATGAATTCCTTGTCGTCCTCGGTAGGTGCAAATTTTACCTCGGTTATCTTTTTCTTTTCCTCAGTTGGTGCGATTTCTTTTTTCTTGTCGTCGACCATGTCCAGTTTTACTCCTATTTTGAACAGCTTTATTGTTGGAAGTAATCGTACCTTTAGAATTCCAGGCAATTTAGAAAATTTATCAACCTCTGTTTTTAGATCAGAGCCTGGCGGCGTTGCAAGTGTAAACCACAGATTGTACTCGTGGTTTCGCTCATAGTTGTGCGAAACGCCTGGGTGTCGATTAATCTGGCTTGCGACATAGTCCAGCTTGTCAGGTGTTATTGCCATTGCAACAAGGGAGCTCTTGTAGCCTAATCGTCTAGTGTCAAATATTGCAGATAGTTGTCGCAGTACGCCTGTTGATTTTAGATTTGTAATTCTTTTTTTCATCTCTTCATGTGTAATGTTGAATTTTTCGGCCAGTGCTCGGTATGGTTCTGGTACTAGCGGAAAGGACCACTGGATTTCATTTAGAATTTCTTTATCTATTGCATCCATTACACCATAAAATCTAGATTTGAATTAAAAATGTAGCGAGATTTTCACAATCCTATAAATACAATTTCGAATCTGCCCTGATCGTGATTGTCGACTTAAACCTCAAGGGCAAGCTAGTTATTGTGGTAGGAGCAGGAGGCGAAGGCCTAAAAAAAGTAAATTCACTTTTGACACAAGACTGCCAGATTTTAGTAATATCGGATTCTGCAAACACGCAAATCACAAATCTTGCAAAGCAGGGCAAAATTCAATTCAAAAAGATAAAGCTGGAAAACGCAAATTTCCTCAAAGAATACGACCCAATTTTGGTAATGGCATCCACCGACAATAAGGAGCTAAACAGAAAGATTGTGCAAGAGGCAAAAAAGAAAAGGTGCTACGCATATGCATCAGACGATCCCGAGTTTTCAGACTTTGCTCATCCTTCTGTGATTAATATCCAAGATACAATTCAGGTGGCAATCTCAACAGGAGGACGCTCACCTGCAATGGCAAGAAAACTCAAACTAAAGGCGGAAAAAATCTTCAATGAAATAATAGACAAAGAAGATATTTACCAAATAAAACTGCAAAAAATAGCACGCGATGCTGCAAAGGTCAAGATCCCAACCGTTCTTGAGCGAAAAAAATTCCTGTACTGGATACTCAACGACAAACGTATCAAACAGTTATTAAAAGACGATAATTTTTCAACTGCACAGAAAGAAGTAATGAGGAGACTTGGCGAGTGGAAATGAGCAATATCATCAATGCCCGTGTAACTTTTAGAAATTCCCCAATCCATATTTTAGAGAAATTCACGTTCAAGGACCTGGACTCGGCATACGAGTCTTTCAAAAAGCATTCAGGACTAAAGGAGTTGGTGATTTTGCAGACATGCAACAGAGTGGAAATATTTGGCTCAACAGACAGGCCAGACATTGCCAAAATAAAGAAAACCTGGGCGTCCCTGTCAGGCCTAGAAGAAATTGCATTCAAGGAAAATTTTGAGACATCGGATGATGTTGAGGTGTGCGAGCACTTGCTTCGACTAACATCTGGGCTTGATTCCATGGTTGTGGGGGAAGAGCAGATCCTAGGCCAGATTCGCGACGCAATAGTTGATGCCAAAGAGCGCAAAATGTCTGGAGAATATCTCAATACTCTGTTTGATAAAGCAGTAAGGATCGGCACGCGCGTTCGCAACTCTACTGGTATCAACAAAGGAACAATATCTGTTGGATCTATGGCAGTAAAACTAGCTGAAGAAAACATTGATGAGTTAAAATCAAAGAAGATCCTACTGATTGGAACCGGTGAGGCGGCAACACTAGTTGCAAAATCGCTTGAGAAGCGAGGCTATCCATTTTTTGTCACCAGTCGTACAATGGAGAGATCACAGGCATTTGCAGAAACGGTTGGCGGAAAACCAGTAAGCTTTGAAGAGATAATGAAGGGATTCTCCAACTATGATGTGTTATTTGTGGCAACAGTTGCACCATATTTTTTGGTCACATTTGACAGAATCAGTGATGCTATGAAGGACAAAACAGGCATGATGATCCTGGACCTATCCAACCCAAGAACGGTAGACGAAAAGGTCGCAACCATTCATGGCATAAAAATGATGAATTTGGACCAGATAGCTGAAATGGTGGACAAGAACATGCGATACAGAACAAACCAGAAAAACAGTGCAGAAAAAATAATTAGTGAAGAAATACAGGTACTAGAGGCCCAAATGAGACGACTCGAAGTAGAACCAGTGGTAAAAGAGATTTTCAAGGATATTGACACAAGACGCACAAAAGAGCTGGAAAAAGCTCTGCGCATGCTTGGGGAAACGGACGCATCCAAGGTCAAAATCATCGAGGATTTGACAAAGGCAGTAGTGGAGGGAATAATCTCAGAGCCAATGAACAACCTAAGAAAGGCATCAGAGCAGGCAGACGAGGACCTTCTCAAGGCAGCTTCCAAGATATTCGATTACAAGAAAAAAGAGTAATCTAGAATTATATTGCATATGGAATAATTTTTCTCATGTCCGCATCATTTCCCACAAAAAGACTGCGAAGGTTGCGCAAAAGTGAAAAGATGCGAAACTTGGTCCAAGAAGTTTTGTTTTCGCCAAATGATTTGATTTGTCCTGTCTTTGTCCAAGAAGACCTCAGGGAAAGAAATTTTGTCAAGTCCATGCCAGACATTGTTAGATTACCGTTATCCGAAGTAACAAAAGAAGTTCAAGAAATAAAAGACTTGAAGATTCCTGCAATAATGTTATTTGGAATTCCTGCACACAAGGATGATTCTGGAACTGGTGCATTTATCGACGACGGCATTGTGCAAAAGGCAATTGCACAAGTGCGACAAAACTTTGGCGAAGACATTGTCATAATGGCAGACGTGTGTCTGTGTCAGTACACATCATCAGGCCATTGTGGAATTCTCAAGGGAAATAAAATCGACAACGATACCAGTCTCAAGACGCTTGCAAGCATTGCGTTATCTCAGGCAAAGGCAGGAGTGGATATTGTTTCTCCTTCTGCAATGATGGACGGCCAAGTAAAGGCAATAAGACACATCCTAGATGAGAACGGATTTACAGATGTTGGAATAATGTCGCATTCTGCAAAGCATCGATCCTCATTTTACAATCCGTTTCGGGATGCGGCAGACTGTGCGCCACAATTCGGCGACAGAAAAACCTACCAGGTCCCATTTACCAATCCAAGAGAGGCGATGCGAGAAATCGAGCTAGACATAGCAGAAGGAGTAGATATTGTAATGGTAAAACCAGCACTGTCATACTTGGACCTAATTGCAGAGACAAAACGCACGCACAACATTCCAGTTGCTGCCTATTCTGTTTCTGGTGAATATGCTCTGGTCAAGGGAGCTGCCCAGTTAGGCTGGATAAACGAAGCAGATATCATGTCGGAGATTTTGTATTCTATTAAGAGAGCTGGAGCAGACATGATAGTTACCTATTTTGCCAAGAAAATGGCGGCTCTTCTAAACAAATGAGAGACGACGAGCGATTCGAAATAGAGCGTGCATATGATTTACTGCCGCATGTAATTGGTGCTAGCTGGGCGTGTGTCTGGTTTAGGACTAATAACATCAAAAAGCCCACCATACAGGAATTCAGGGAAAAAACTGTCGAGTTTTTCAGTACAATACAAAGACTTGGTGAGTCCTATCCCGCTGAGGAAAAATTCTCAGACATCACATCATACATGAAAAAGCGCTACAGCGAAGAAGTAGAAAACATCATCCAGGGAAAAAATCCAGAAATAGAAAAAAGATACAAGCGATACATCGACTATGGTTAGATCTCTGATTTTAGCTCAGAGAGAAACTGGATCATCAGTCTAGTTCTTTTCTTGGCAAGTACTTTGCCTGTTTTTGTGTTCATTGTTTTCTCCAATAGTAATAATTTTTTGTAGAAATGATCAACTGTCCAGATATGGTCATCTGGCTTTCTGATACGACAGAAAGGATCCAAGTCATTGTAGATTGGCCTGCCCTCAGAGCCGCCAACAGAAAATGTCCTAGCTATTCCTATAGATCCTAGTGCATCAAGTCTGTCTGCGTCTTGGAGTATTTTGCCTTCTATTGTCTGTGGAATTTTGCCTCTAGAATAGCTGTGGTCTCTGATTGCATCGCAGATTATTACAATGTCATGCTCTGAGAAGCCATGTTTTTGTAGAATTTTTGCAGCCAAAATGGCACTTTTTGTAGAGGATGATTTTGAGCGTGGATCAGACTTTGGAAACAGGACTAAATCATGGAGTAGCACAGATGCCAAGACCAATCTTGGGTTTGCCTTTTCTTTTTTTAGTAGGATTTGGGCGTTTTTGTAGACCCGCATTACATGCGAATAGTCATGTGCGGGATCGTTTTTGATTCTTTTTTTTACTTCTAATTCTAGTGATTTTAGTGACTTCACTGCAAAAAATTCCTAGTTTATCGTACAAATAGTTTTTTTCATACCAACAAAAAGCAAGGACTAGTGCTTACAAAAAGATTCCAAATTCTAGACAAGACGATGGTTTTGCGCCATCCAAGAATGTCTGACGCACAAGGCTTGATGAGTCTGATAAATTCGCTAGTCAGGGAAAAATCAGACATTGCAAAAACCACCCAGGTCACATTATCCCAGGAAAAGGCCTGGCTAAAAGACACAATAAAATCAATTCAAAGCAAAGACAAAGTAATGATTCTAGCAGATCTGGACAAAAAATTAGTCGGCAGCTGCGAGATAACTAGAGATCCATATGACGTATCAAGACATGTAGGAACACTAGGAATAGGAATTATCAAAGAAGCAAGAGGAATTGGAATCGGAACAAAACTAGTCCAAGAAACCATATCCGAGGCAAAGAAAAAACTCGGACTGGAACTAGTAAAATTGTATGTCTATGACTCTAACAGAGTAGGAAAAAGCCTCTACGAGGAGATGGGATTTTCAGAAATAGGCAGAATTCCCAAAGGAGTATACCACGACAAAAAATACAAAGACGACATTATCATGACAAAAAGACTATAATTTCCAAAATTTAGGCTTGACAAATTTTAGTTTTCTCTCCGATATCAATAGACTCCAGTTTATGCTTGCAAAAAACACTAGCATTGCAACACCAATTCCGTCTGCAAGCAATATTCCCCAGATTCTCTCTGTGAACAATTGTACAAACGGCGTCAGGACAATTTTGCTAATTGATATCATCACATAGTATGAGATGGTGCGGCCTGCCCAAAACCCAATGTAAATTTGCACTGTTCTTGCCTTCATCAAACCATAGCTGATAAACAAAAAGTTGCTAGGAAGAGGTGTTGCCGCAAACAAAAACGAGGCTGCAAAAAACCCAAGCCTTTTTGATTTCAGATATGTGTTGATTTTATCAAGGCTGGACCTGCGTTCTTCTCCCATGAATCTTCTAAAATATGAGCTTCCATGCAACAACAATACACGTCCTGCCGTGGCTCCGGTTGCGCCAACTAGAGCCAATACAACAGGACTGTATGTCTCATCTAGAACATAAAATGATGCCAAAATCAGCCAGGTCGGTGGCATCAATACAGGTGCAATATTGACTATAACCAGAAGCAAAAAGATTCCTACGTAGGAAAACTGCTCAAAAACAGTCAGAATGTCTTGCACAGGAGAAATTTTATCGCCTTTGCTAAATTGGTTTGTGCTTTGTGGCTGCGAAATTGTGCAATTTCAGCTGTAATCTTGTAATAATTTCTGATTCCGATCCCAATTTACAAATTTGTGGACGAAAGGTCCAATATATTTAAATTTTAAG
>VHBK01000038.1 GCA_016872015.1 Nitrososphaerota archaeon | reverse complement strand
ACTTTCTCACACACGTTTGAGGAAGAAGGTGAATTCCCATACTTTTGCCTAGTACACCCATGGATGCAAGGAACGGTAATTGTTCAGGCAGCCGCTGAAGAGCACACAGATGAGGAACACACTGATGAGGAAACCACAGACGGCCACGCACATGGTGAACATGGTGCAATGGTAATGACACAGGACGGTTCTGTCATGGTGCACATAGATTCTGATGAGCCAGCAGAAGGCGCAGAAGCTATGGTATCAGTTGAATTTGTGGATGCAGACGGAAACCCAATTGAGCATGTGAACTTTGAGATCACTGTGACTCAAGATGACAACGAAGTCCTAGCAGAAACAGCCCAACATGCACACAGCGGCGTCACAGAATACACAACTGCAGCTCTAAGCTCTGACAGCCCACTAGATGTCCAAGTCACAATCCTAGGATTAGGATTGCCAGATGACGAGGCAAACTGGACTGGTCCAATAGGCGAAACAGTATCTGCTCAAGTAGTACCAGAATTTGGTCCACTTGCAATGATTATCTTGGCAGTAGCCATAGTAAGCATTGTTGCAGTTACAGCACGATCTAAAGTAATTCCAAGACTTTAGAATTCTCTTATTTTCTTTTTATCAGACTAACCACTGCAAGTATTACGCCTGCAGCTCCAAGACCCATCGCAAACATTGCATAGTCGTACGATTTGCCGGACTCTCCACCAGAAGTCCCGCCTTGCTGGATTTGCGCTACGTCTTGCTGAAGCTGCCCCAATGTGTTCTTTATTTTTGCTAAGTCCGGCAGTCCGCTTGCATCGGTTGGAGGAAATGCTATAACATTGATGCTCTCTACGCTCTCGATTTCCACCGCTTCATTTACCTCTACTCCGTTTAGGGTTCCCTTTAGCTCTATGACTAGTGGGCCTGTCTGGGTTGGAATGATTTTTGAATAGTAATGGCCTGCCTTGGAATCTGACAATACGTCAAGTTGTTTTGATACGCTACCTGACTTGACAGTTGCAGTAAGGTCTCGGAATGCGTTTGTCACGCCAGTGCTGACCCCTTCGCCCTCATCAACAGTAAAAGCAAACACAATTGCGTTCTGCTGGCTCACCAGTGGTGGTTCGTCGCTCCAGCCAACCTCGATTTCATATTGTTCTACAAATACAGTCTTGTGAGCAAATACTGGAGTTGCTGCAGATATTACAATTATTGTCAAGGCCAAAAAAATCTGTACTTTCACAATTGTGTTTAGTTGTGATCAAGTTATTTACTTTGTGAAACTGGTAGAACCATCAAACAGATAGATTGTTTAAATTAGCAAATTGGCCATTATGATATGATTGAAAATTCTAGCTCTGCTTTTGTTATTTTTTGTAATATCAATTCCCTTGGCATATGCCCATCCACTAATTGACGATTCCAATCCAAAAGCATCCACAAATGTCGGTGCAGGAATTACGCAAATCACAATTAATTTCTCAGAAGCTGTAGATGTTGGATTTAGCTACATCAGGGTTTTTGATAACAATGGCAACCAAATAGACAACAAAAACACCCAATACCCAAACCCAGATGATGAGTCAATCCTTATTGTGACTACCCCTCCACTGCAGGACGGCGTATACACAGTAACAACTCAGGTCCTATCCAAGGTGGACGGGCACTTAGTCCCCTACGCATTTGTATTTGGGGTGGGAGACGTGGAGCTTCCCCCACCGCCACAAATCACAATAGAGCAACAAATCTACTTTCCAGAGGCAGGCGCCAGACTTCCTGGATTGGTAGGCCAAGTGATTGTTCTTGGTGCCGCAATCTCGTCACTGTTGATCTGGCGAGGAGTCAAAAAGTCGTGGATCAGAGAAAATGTCGAATTTCAAAAGTTCTTTCATGGCAAATTCTCCACAATAACAGGAATCGGCCTCTTTGCTGTCTTTGCATCCAACATTATGATGCTAATAATCCAGACAATGCGACTTCAGACTTCGGCATCGGATGTTTTGGAGACATCCTTTGGAACAATTTGGATAATACGCATGGGCCTAACTGTTGTTTTGCTTGCAGTCTGGTTCCTACTTGAAAACAAAACGGCAGGTGCTGCCAAAAAACAGCTCCTAGTGCTTGGATTATCACTGGCATTAATTGGCACCACTACTGCCATCGGCCACGGAGCAGCCAGTGAGCAGTTTTCTGCCATAGTAATCGACTATGCACACAATTTGATAGCATCAGTCTGGATTGGCGGAGTCATATTCTTTGGGTTCATTCTGCTTCCGGCATTTGCAAAGCTGGATGATTCCAAAAAAGAGCTTGCAAGTCTTTTGATGATTCCAAGGTTTTCCTCCGTGTTTATAGTATCACTTGGAATTGTAATAATTACTGGGCCGACATTGTTGTGGCTCTTAGAAGACGATGTCAGCTTGCTGAGCCAATCATATTACGGCTGGATGATCATTGCAAAGATAGCAATTGGCTCTG
This sequence comes from Nitrososphaerota archaeon, assembly GCA_016872015.1. Lineage (GTDB taxonomy): Archaea > Thermoproteota > Nitrososphaeria > Nitrososphaerales > Nitrosopumilaceae > Nitrosotenuis. The sequence continues at coordinate 6,714 of VHBK01000038.1, read as the reverse complement.
CAATGGTGGCATTAGGTGGATACAACCAGTTTAGAATTCAGAGGCCTGCAGAAAAATCCCCAGGATCACCAGTACATCAAAAGCTTGCAAGATCACTGAGAATGGAGGCAGTTTTGGGGATCATATTGATTGGTGTTGTGGCATTATTGACAAATTCTTCGCTGCCAACAAGTCAGGGTGAGGAAACAAGATCGCAAATCCCAGATGGATACAGCACGTTTGCGTTCTCGGAGAGCCTCAGATTTGCAGTGGACATTACCCCACTAAAAAGCGGTGCAAACACAATTTCCATTTCAGTTTTAGACTCTAATGGAAAACCGCTTGACGACCTAACAAAACTTGGCGCCAAGGTCTCAAACCCACAAAAAAACATCTCGCCAATAGAAATCCCGCTTGAAAAGACAGGCAGCATCTACAGGGGGGAGATGACATTTGGCTTTTCTGGCACATGGAACATAGAAATTGATGCGCAGCGAAGCAACAACCCAAATGAGAGTGTCAGCTTTTCTGTTATAGTAAAACCACGACTCTTCGAGCTGAGAACAGACATTACCGAATATTCCCTACCAGAGGATGCAGCGCCTCTTTATCCCGTGTATGATGGAAACAATATCTGGATTAGTGATTCATCAAAGCCAAGGCTGTGGAAGTTTTCCATATCAGAAAAACAATTCACCCCATACCAATTTGAGGGAAAGACAACTGTCTTTTTGAAGCTTGATGACAAAAAAGTCTGGTTTACCGACACGCCAGAAGGAAAGATAGGTCACTTTGACACAGAGTCAGAACAATTCACAATAATTCCACTTCCAATAAAGTCAATCCCAATATCACTTGAAACAGACAATGACGGAAACGTCTGGATTGCACTAGTAGATCAGCACATGTTGCTAAAATACGATATAACATCTGAGCAATTCACAGAACACAAAATCCCAACGAACCCTTCAGGTCCCGTTGCATTGACTCGTGATCAAAATGGAATGATCTGGTTTGCAGAATCTCAGGGAGGAAAAATAGGAGTAATTGATCCAAGCACTAGCAAAATACAAGAATTTACTCCAGCAGAGCCATTAAAGGAGCCGTTCTTTTTGCTATTTGACAAAGACGGCACTCTTCTGATATCAGAGCACACTGCGCTTAGCATAGTCAGATTCAACCCATATCTAGAGACATTTAGTAATGTGGTGACTGTGACTGATCCAAATTCACTGCCGTTTGCAATTGCTCCAGACAAGTTTGGAAATCTATGGATTGCACAGCATACAACAGACAGGCTTGGCATCTATGACCAGCAAAAGGACGAATTTGCAGAACTAAACATACCGTCGCAGACAACATTTACGCAGTTTTTGCTAAACGACAAAAATGGAGACATTTGGTTTGTAGAGCAACGCCAAAACAAGCTTGGCCATGTTTCCATATCAGAGATTCCGCAGATGAATGTTGCACCACAGCAAGAATTTGAGATACGATATTCTGAGCTGGTGTCACCTTTGATCTCTGGCGGGATAATTGCCACTTCGCTGTTTTTTGTAAAAAGCATTTACGATAAGCGTAGAATTGATTCGTTGATAGACTAGTTTGTTCTTTTTGAACTACAATGTGGTATTATTCCACTTTGCCTAGTTTTCATACATGCACAGTTCTGGAGATTCCCCAGCCAAAAAGGGAGCTGGCTATTTTGCAAGCAGGCTAAAGGAAAAGACTGGAGAAGAGACTAGAGAAGAGATTAAAGTCGCGCCAGAGGTCAGTACGCCAGCACCTCAGGAAACCCAAGATAAGGTATCACCAGACATAGTACAGACTGCTCCAAAGGTGGGGCAGATTTTTGAAGAGACAACCAAGTCCATTGCTACAATGACAGACGACATGAGCGAGACTGCCAAGATGGTATCATCAATGAAGGAAGGCCTAGAACGCGTAACAAAAATCAAAGAGCTTTTCACATCCAATCCACTTTGTGATGATTCTGGAAGCTGTACATTTGACAGCGTAAACTTTGCTCCATCTCAATCACAAGAAAACGAAGAAAAAATTGCAAACATGATAACAAAATATGCCCAATCAGATCTATCAGATTTGCAATCAGATGCAAATTCCATACGAGAAGAGCTCCAGCAATTCAAAAACACAATAAAACAAAAAGAATCCCAAATAGCGCAATTTAGAGAAAAGCTAAACGGAGTGCGAGAACAAACAAATCCAGCAAGCAATTCCACAATACAGCTAAACACGACAAGTGAGCCTGCGATGAGCGAGTTTGATGCCGCCACCTCTGATCAGGACTTGGTCAGCTTCAATTCAATACAAACGCAAGACCTTGGAAATCTAGTACAAATTCAGCAGCAAGAGCTAAAGGACGGAGAGAAAAAGCTGCTAGAGCTAAGATGGAAAATAAAAAAGGCTGAACTAGAATATGAACAAAGAACTCTTCAAATAGACCAAGTCGAAGACCTCACAAGCCAGGTTGAATCATTAGAATCAAAAAAACAAACATTACATCTAGAAGTAAAGAGCCTTGAGAACCAAAACAAAGAGCCCAAGCAAGAACTCAAAGAACTAGAGCAAAAAATTTCCAACGCAAAAAAAGAATATGAGGAAAAGATATCGGCCCTAAAAGAAGTCCAAGATGCAAGATCAGTACTGGAATACCTCAAGCTAGACAAGCAGGCACTCAAGTCAGAGCTGGATGAGCTCAGATCAAAGACGAAGACTGCCGAGCTTGAATACCAAGAGCGCAAAACAGCAAGCGAAAAGCTAGAGGATGTAAGATTCTCAGTGTCCTCACTCCAAGCAGAAAAAGAAACTCTTCAGGCTGAACTAGAGCAAATTCACAGCAAAATCAAAAAGGCAGAATCCGACATTGAACAGAGACAGCAAGAAAAGGAAAGACTGGGAGAATTCAAGGCAATAGTTACTCATTTAAAATTAGAAAAAGAGTCATTAGAGCGCGAATTATCCGACCTCAAATCAAAGATAAAAAAGTCAGAAATGGACTATGAGCAAAAAAGACTTGCAGTCCAAGAATTGCAAGACGTCCGCGATGTCATATCATATCTAAGACCAGAACGGGACTCACTAAAGGCAGAGATCTCCCAGCTTCGAGACAAAATCCAAAAGCTAGAAGACGCATTTGATGAGATAAACTCCAAAAAACGCCAGTGCCAGCTAGAATATGACGATCTAAAGTTTCAGCTAAAGCGCCTAGGATCAGAAGACGACAAGAGAAACTCGTTTTCCCACTTTACTAGATAGCTTTCTGGATTGGTGCGGTTTTTCCAATCAGACCCAAGTATTTTGCACCAAGTGTTGCAACCAAGATAGCAACAGAGATCATCACTATTGTTCCAGATGGCGCCAAATCAAGGTAATACGACAGAATTATTCCAAACACAACAGAAAACACAGAAATTGAAATTGACGCAATTACTGTCTGCTTGAATCCCTTGCCCAAAAGCATGCTGGTTATGTTTGGCAAAACAATCAGCGCAGATATTAGTAAAATTCCAACCAGCCTCATCGAAGTAATTACTGTGATTCCCGCGATTATCACAAAGATGTAATTTAGTCGATCTACATTCAGTCCGCTTACCCTTGCTTGCTCCTCATCAAATGTAAAGTGAAGCAGTTGCTTTCGTAGTAATACCAAAGAAGCAGCCACGCCTGCACTAATCCCAAGAATAAGCATAGTATCTTCGTTGCTGATCAAAAGTATGCTTCCAAACAAAAAGCTAAACAGATCCACAGAGAATCCGCCTGTTGCAGATATCAATAACACGCCGATTCCAAACCCAGACACTAGTAATACAGCAATTGCCGCATCGCCAGAGATTTTCGTGCTTTTTCGAAGCTTGGTCATTCCTAGCGCACCCAAAATAGAAACAGCATATGCAGTCCACAGCGGATAAATGCCAGAGAACAACCCCAAAGATATTCCGCCAAACGCCATGTGAGATAGTGCATCACCAAACAAAGAATATCTTCTCAGAACCAAGAATGTGCCCATCAGTGAACAAATGATAGCAATTGCAGAGCCAGCAATTAGCCCCTTTTGCATGAATGCATAGCCAAAGACTTCAAATGCCATATCAGTGATGATGCATGTGCATCTGCATTGCAGATTCCGTGTAGGTCTTGAGCAAGTCCTTGTTTGAGAAAAATTCCTCCTTTTGTCCGTGGAAAAAGAGTTGCCTATTCATGCATGCGACTCTGTTTGCAAGTTTGGCAATTGCTTCTAGGTCATGCGATGACCAGACTATGGTTATCTTGTTTTCCTCATTAATTTTTTTTATTACGCCATAGAATTTCTTTTGTGTTTCTACATCAACACCCGTTACCGGCTCGTCCAGTATCAATAAAATTGGATCCTTGACTAGTGCTTTTGCGATAAAGACTCGCTGTAGCTCCCCTCCAGAAAGCTCACCAATTCTTCGGTCCTTGTATGATTCCAAGTTTACTGTTCTTAGTGCTTCTAGAACCTTGTCGCTATCTTTGTTGATTTTTTTGTAGACGCGATTCCAGCAACATCCACAGTTTTGCAGTATGGTTGCGCTCTTGTGAAGCTTTTTTTCTGGCAAAAGCCCCATTGCCACCACCTCAGAGACTGTTGCCGGAAAGTTTTGCTCAAAGTTTACCTTTTGGGAGACATATCCGATTAGGGGCAACAATGGATGGTATTTTTTTCCTTCAAGGCCGAACAACCTTATTGCACCAGAATAGTTTTGCAGGCCCAAAATTGCGCGAAACAAAGTTGTCTTTCCAGCGCCGTTTGGACCGACTATGCCCAAGAGGTCGCCTTCTTCCACATCAAAACTTACCTTGTCTATTGCAAGACTTCCATTGTACGATATGGAAACGTCAGAGACTTGGAGTGCTTTCATTGACATTCAAGGGCCATTTGGAGTGCTTTCATTGACATTCAAGGGCCACTTTGATGTTCTTTAGATTTTCTTCCATTTTCTCAATATATGACGTTCCGTTTGCCTGCTCTTCTGCAGTTATTCCCTCAAGTGGACTCAAAACCAAGACCTGGGCTCCGGCTTCACCCGCAAGCACTTGGGCAAGCTTTGGATCTACCAATTCTTCGGCAAAGATTGTTTTGATTTGGTTTTCTCTTACAAAGTCAATTAGCTCTTTTAGGTCACTTGCAGTAGCTTCAGATTCTGGTGCAAGGCCAGATAACGCGTGAATTTTAATTCCGTATCTATTTCCAAAATATGAAAACGCATTGTGGAATGGAACTATGGTGTCCTTGTTGCAGCTTGATAATTCTGTTCTTATTTTAGAGTCAAGTTCATCCAGTTTTGCAGAGTAGGCATTTGCATTATCCTCATAATGTTGCGCATTGTCTGCATCCACTTTGATTAGTGCATCCTTTATGATCATGACTTGCTCTTTTGCCAGAATTGGATCAAGCCATACGTGTGGATCATATGGAAATTGATGTGCGTGTTCTTCTTCACCTGCGTGTTCTTCTTCACCTGCGTGTTCTTCTTCACCTGCGTGTTCTTCTTCACCTGCGTGTTCTTCTTCACCTGCGTGTTCTTCTTCACCTGCGTGTTCTTCTTCACCTGCGTGTTCTTCTTCACCTGCGTGTTCTTCAGTTTCTATTAGCTCAATTCCATGAGTTGCCTCTACAAAAAACAAATTCGAATATTCACCAGAATCAATAAGCTTATCAACAAATGGCTCCATGCCAGCGCCATTATACACAAAAACATCAGATTGCTTTAGTGTTATTAGATCACCAGTACTTGGCTCCCAGTCATGTGGTTCGATTCCAACTGGGATAAACACTGACACATCAGCCTTGTCACCAGAAATATTTTTAGAAAATTCATAAAGTGGATAAAATGATGCTACGATTTTGATTTTAGAAGTCTGCAGTTGCGGAATCACAGTAGGTTGCATTGGAGATTCATTTTGTATTACGAATGAATTTGATTGCGCCAGAGCAATTACTGCCACAATTATTGCAGCTGCGATTCCAACTCCAATTGCCACAGATGTTGATTTATTCACGTAGTCGAATTTAAAAAATTATTAATAAATCTATGGTATGTTATTAATAATTGAAATAATCAAATATATACAATTATTAAAAACACGCCAATCTTATTAACTTCTAATGGTAAGCATATATACTCATTAATAATATCTCAAACATGACAATTGTTTCAATTTCATTAAATACCGACATACTCAGTGAGATAGACAAGTTACAAAAATCTCTTGGCTTTACTGGTAGATCAGAAGTAATTAGAGCAGGAATCAGGACATTTGTTTCTGAGGAAAAACAAAAAACCAACTTGTCAGGAAAACAAAATGCAATTTTGCTGGTTATACACGATGATGAATACGATGATGTAGTAGCAGGAATCAAACATAATTATGAAGATCTGATTTCGACTCATCTTCACAGCAAAATAGACGGTGAGCGATGTATGGAACTATTCATTTTAGCAGGGGATGGCAAGCACATAAAGGCAATCACACAGGGTTTTCAGACCAATAAAAACATGGATACTGTAAAGCTCTTTGCTATTTAGAAACCAATCAGTTAGTTTCTATCTGAGGTTTAACGGCTTTTATTTTTGGATCAAAGTTTTTATTGGAATAATTCACGTAACGAGTGTTAAGATTTTCCTCTAGATTAAAGACTTCCTCGATCTCATTTGATGTAGATGCAGCAATTCTACATATGAATATCCA
>VHBK01000037.1 GCA_016872015.1 Nitrososphaerota archaeon | reverse complement strand
CATGTGATGATGATCAGCTGCCTCTGCAAATTTTTCTATTTGCTCTAGTTGCATTGCGGCCATATCATGGTGGTTTGCTGCCTCATGATGATGTTCAGCTGCCTCTGCAAATTGCTCTAGTGAGTCTAAGTGCGTTGCTGCCTGATGGTGGTGCTCAGCTGCTTCATGGTGATATTTGGCCGCATTTTCATAGTCACCTTCGGATTCATACGCCATAGCTGCTTCATCAAAATGAACTGCTGCATCATGATGGAGTTGTGCAGATGTTTCCAGATCACCTGTAGATTCTGCATCTAGCGCTTGCTGGTGAAGGCTTTGCGCTTCATCAAGGTGCTCTTGCGCCGTTTGTGCAAAAACACTAGTTCCACTTGCAACAAGCAATGAAGCTGTCAAAATAACTAGCAAGTTTGATTTTGTTCTCATTATACGAATTTGGAATGTGTCATCTATTAAATGGCAGGTACAAATTCCAGAGTCGACAAGTGTAATTGATTAAACCTTTTTGTAGAGTACGAACACCCAAATCGCTTTATCCAAATTTCGATCCATAAACAAAATGACTAAAGAGTTTTGTCACCTCTGCAAAGAGGGCGGAAAGCAGTGCGTCAACGTAAATGAATCGCAGGAATATGCAATACTTGCAACACACCTAAAATGCGCATCCTGTGGCAAGCCGCTTGCCTAGGAGTTCAGCTTTTCTTCAATTACTGATTGGAAAACGGAATACGGTTGTGCACCGCTGATTTGCGTGCCGTCCCCGTCTGGGCCAATTATGATAAATGTCGGAGTAGAGCGTGCACCGCTTTTTGTTGCAACGTTTTTGTTTTCTTTTACCCGGTTGTCATATTTTCCAGAATCAAGGCATTCGTTGAATTTTGGCGAGTCCAGGCCAGGAAGTGTTGATGCCAAGGCCTTGAGCTTTTCTGCCCTTGCCCATCCATCGTTTTCATGGCCCTGATTCTTGTACAAATAATCGTGATATTCCCAGTACAGGCCTTGCTCGTCTGCGCAATAGCTGGATGCATGTACCTTTGGAGAATCAATTCCAACTATTGGCAAGTCGATATAGATGAGTTTGACTTTGCCAGAATCGATATAGTTTTGCTCAATTTGCGGCTTTGTCTGCAGGTTCCACCTCTGGCAAAAAGGACACTGATAGTCACCAAACTCTATTATGGTGACAGGTGCATCCTCAGAGCCCAGTATCGGTGAGCCGTTGTTTGTATCCATCGATGTTTTAGTTGGGCTAAGATCCACTCCGCCAGTAGCTGCTACAATACCAATTATTCCTGCAATTGCGGCAATGATTCCAATTCCTACAAATTTTGCCTTTGATTTACGGACTGGTTTTTCCTTTTTGTTCTTGCCCACAGGAGTGATTTTTTGTCTTGTCTAAAAAACATTAAGATTTTTTGGCAATCACTAGATCAACTAGATACTGCAGGCTCGCCCTTTGGTGCAATTTTAAATTCCACTGCATATGGCTTGGCTTTTTTGTTGTGTTTGATATTACAAGTCCAAGCTTGGTAATTTCTTTTCGTATGGTATTCTCGTATAATGGTTCTTTGACTGACTTTGCTCCACGCTCATAGTCATATGGGTCTGATAATACCAATGTGCCATGTTTTGGAATTTGGCTTGCAAGTATTTTGACTAGTTTTTTTGGCTCTACTAGCTCAAAGAGATTCAATCCAAGCAGCAGATCAAATTTTGTTTTGCCAAATGGGTGCTCCATGGAGTCTGCCACAAAATAATCCAGATTTTTCTTGTCTGTCTTTTTTGCTTCAAGTATTGCATAAAACGACTTGTCAATTCCAAATACAGTATTGCATTTTCCTGCAAGGAATCCAGTCATTGTACCAACAGAGCAGCCATGTTCTAGTGTAAGGCTTGCCTTTGGCAGTGTTTTTTGTATTGTATAATAAAATTTTGATTTTTTATTATTTTGGTAAATTGTCGCCCATCTTTTTTCAATTATGGACAAATCTTGGGATTTTGCAGCTTTTGCCAACGCAGACTTGATAATGGACTTGATTTGTGAAGTTTTGGCAGATAATAATAATTCGCCCCCAAGTTTTGCGCGATTTGACAGATATGCGGCAAAATCATTCCACAATACAGCTACTCCATGAATAATAGGATATGTCAGGTTGCACTTTGTGCACGATAACAGTCCTTCTATGATTTGCTCCTTTTCTTTGTAGGACTCTAACTCCAGCTTGGATTGGCACCCAACACACCTCAAATAATTCAGGCTGGACTTGTGCAAACCAGATCTCAGAAAATGCTAAAACGAATTAAACGTTGGTGCGCCCAAACCAGGAATTCCAAGATGATACAGTTCTGCCAAACACATCCATCCAAGAATGCAGCATTTCATTGCCAACTTTCATGGCATCAATTGCCATTTCGGCCTGTACTTTTTTGTAGTTTGCATATGCGTCTAGTCCTTGCATGCATTGATCTATCCAGGAATTGTAGAGCTGACCATATGCATTGACTACTCCCTTGTCTAGGCCCAGTCGGTCAAAGTACTGCTTTTGCCACAAATAACACGTGCCAAACAAATTATCTACACAGTGTAGAAATTCCGTGTGAATCTGCGTGTACGCCTGCAAGTAAATCGGAGTTTGATATTCCAGCTTGGTTACAACCTTGTGGACGCTGTCCTTCCACACATCGCATACTGAGAGATATTGTGTTGCAGGCGCTTTTCCCATATTGTCCTCCAGATTTGCCCATTCGGACTTTTTCTCTTGGTTTACTTGCATTGTATTACAATACCAATCCAAGTCATATAGGGACGGTGTTGTACCAAGCAAACAAACCCCAGTTAATGTTAAATTGTCTGCCAAAAGCTGACTCTATCGTTGACAGAGCTTGAAGAGTTTGCGGATGCATTACTGGATCAGATTTCTGTAGAAATCAGCGAGGAAAAAGACATTGCAAACTTGTCTGCGCGAATCTCTGAAGACTCGGAATTTACAATAAAATTTGACACGCCACAGCAACTCGCACAAAAAATCATGCCAGAGCTTGCGCAAAAAATAGCTGAATTTACCGGAATTGCGCCAAATAATACCATTAAAGTAGAGTTTCCAGATCTTGAAGAGCTCAAAAAAGTCAAAGGTCGCAAGGTCTTTGCAACCAAGGACGCCCGCGAGTTTGTCGACAAGTTGTTTGCTGCACTGGCAAAGCAAGAGCGCCAGTCCATTGCTAGCATAATAAAAGAAGACACTGCCAAGTTTTTGGTCTATTCCACATATGCAAAGTCCTACATTTCAAAAATCTCCACAACCTATGGCGACTATCTGGATGATACAATATTTGTGAATAATTTTGTTTTGTCCAGCTATCCGCAGATAATTTTGTACAAGCAGGGAAAGCCATATTCTCTAAGATATGAGGGCGTTAGATCTGGCTATGTGGGTGCTCTGAAGATGACCATACTTGAAGAGCTAGTCCACTCTATACAAAAAAATCTCTATGAGCAAAACAAGCAGGCAGTAATCGAGGTAAACCAGATAAACGAAGAGCTGGCTAAAATCATCCTGAATTTGGATGATGGTATAGCAGGCAAATTATCAGAGTATTTGCAGCTCCCAGATGTTCCACCGGAATTTCCAATAGCAAAAAGAGCAAACTTGTTCTTTACACTAAACCCAGACAATTTCATAGTAAATGTCCTAGGACCAGACGTGATGACATTTACCAAAGTAGAGATAGACCCAACCATATCATCTATGATTCCACAATTATTGAACATTTACCAGAGATGGCTGATTCCAATACAGAGACACCACGCCATATTTTCCACAATGGAGGGAATGGCAGAATTTTGCGTCCAAAATATTTTGGCAAATGATGAGGATTTTGCCCAATATCTAACAACATTCATGGGAACCGACATTTCATCATATCAGGTAAGAAAGCACATGGGCAAAGACCTAACAAGCCTGGTTTATTCCAGCCATGGCAAAAACACATTCCAAGTGTTATTGCAAAATCCGCCAAGCGCGCGCGAGCTCAAGGACCCTCAGTTATATCTAAAGAGAATCAATCAGAAATAATGGAAAAATTCGATCCGTTTGTTGCGGAATGGGTTGCGTTTTCGCAGGACCCAAAATACAATCTAGTAGAAAAATGCCTCAAGCTCGCACAAATCCTGGAATATCCAGATTTGGATATAGAATCCAACATTCAAAAAATAAACGAAATTGCAAAATCACTCAAAGTCGTATTATCGGATGTAAAAAATCCCACGTACCTAATATCGATGCTAAATGAGCACCTCTTTGACACACTGGAATTCCAGGGAGACACAGACGACTACTATAATCCAAAGAACAATTTCCTCAACGAGGTCCTGCAAAAAAAGAGCGGAATTCCAATCACGCTGTCAATTCTGTATGTTGAAATTGCAAGAAGAATAGGCCTTGACTTGAAAATATGTGGATTTCCAAGCCATGTTGTGGTAAAACACAACGAGGAGATGATTTTGGATCCGTTTAGTGGTGGGCAACTATTATCAATAGACGATCTTGAGGACATTTTGTTTAGAAACTTTGGAGAGGAAATCGAGTTTTCTCCGGAATTCCTAGATGAGCTGCCAGAGGACAAAATCCTAGTCAGAATAATCCGCAATCTGAAAAACTCATATGCCCAGTCATATGCATATGAGAAGGCCCTGCGATGTGTAGACATGATACTAGCTGTCGAGCCAGAATCACCTGATGAAATTCGTGACAAGGGAATTATTCTAGAGCGACTGCAAAAATTCCAGCCAGCACTGGACCATCTAAACAAATACCTAGAGATTGCGCCAGAGGCTCAGGACGTTGATTTTATTTTAGAATTGATCCGAAACACTAGGGAAAAGTCTAGTCAATAATCGATGTGACGTCGTGGCCGCGTTTTATTTGTGAGATTTCGTGTCGGGCTAGCTTGTTTCGCAGTGCTTTTTTGAGGACATCTACTTCGTTGCGTAGTGACGCTATTTCGTCTTCCAGCTTGGCTACGCGCTCATAAATTGTCTCGCCTTCGGTACTCATTACACCGTACAATCAGAAAAAGAGCTTAAAAATTTATGGGTTAAATTTTTTGCCAGTTTGCTCTACAAATCAAACTCTTGGTTGCACGAGGCGCATTTTGCGTGCTCAGCTCCAACTTGGCCTATGATGAAAATACGACCCACGGTTTGACATTTTGGGCAAAATCCGGTTGTGACATTTTTTGGACCGGTCTTGATTATCTTCTGTGTCTTTCGACGTCCCATTACAGGGAGGACTTGCGAATCGTCTATTAAGTTTAAGGATTGAAGCGCGGGGGATGGGATTTGAACCCACGGGTCCTTACGGACATGGGATTAGCAATCCCACGCCCTACCAGGCTAGGCGACCCCCGCTCAAGGTCTGAAAATACCAATCCGTAAATAAAGTCACTCGTTATTCTTCACCGGAACGAGTATAGTGTTCGACTATGCTTTCCAGTGGGATTTTTTTACCGCCAACGATTTTGAGGTCGACGTGTATTTTCTTGTTTTTGATAGTAATGATATTGTAGGTGTTCTCAAATAATCCTCGAACTCGCTCAGACGATGCAGTTCCGGCATTTACTATTGATAATCCTTTAAAATTCCAGATCCATGGCCTGTGCTTGTGGCCGCACAACACCAAATTCACCTTTGTTGCAAGTATTGTTCTGAGAACATCGCCTGCATCAATTACCTCTACCCTAGCAGAGCCGGTATCTGGAATGCCAACCAAATGATGATGCATTGCCAAAATCTTTATTTTATTTTCATATTTTTTCATGGTTCTCTCAAGCCAGAGGTTTTGTCTATATCCTACCTCGCCTTCGTCCCTGTCTGGTCGAGCTGTTCCAATTGTTATCACTATAATTCCGTCGCCAAGGTCGTTTACCGTCTCAAATGGAAAATGCTTTTTGAACAGTAGATAGCCTGTGTTTCTGTAATCGTGATTACCCGGTAACGCGATGATTTTTTTGGTCTCCAGTCTTGCTATTAGCGATTTGCACTTTTCATATTCTTTGGATAGGCCTTCGTTTGTGAGGTCGCCTGTGAGTATTACTGCGTCCGGTTTTAGCTCGTTTACCTCCTCTATTACCTGCTCAAATGTTTCTTCCTTGAATTGTGAGCCCACGTGAATGTCTGAAAGCTGAACAATTATCATTTGATATAATTTTAGAAAAATCGGCTAATGTAGTTTTCTTTCAAGCCTAGAGTTAAATAATCAAATTTTACCCAACAAAGCTGATTTGGGCAAAAAAGCAACTGTGATCAAGGGTGATGGAATAGGACCCGAGGTAGTCGATTCAATGATCAAGGTTTTGCAAGAGTGCAACTCCCAAGTTGAGCTCATACTAGCTGATGCAGGCTCGGAGCAATGGCAGAAAAACGGCGAAAAAGACCCAACTTACATTCCAGAAAATACCATGAAACTATTAGAAACAACGGATGCGTGCTTTAAGGGTCCAACTACTACCATACCCAAGCCAGGTGCGCCTCGAAGTGTTGCGGTTACACTGCGACAGAAATTTGAGCTATACTCCAATATCAGGCCAATCAAGACCTACAAGAGAATAACGCCAAACCATGACTTGGATTTTGTCTGCTTTAGAGAGGCAACCGAAGGCCTCTACACCGGAATCGAAGTACAGTTAACCGAAGATGCAGCAATTGCTATACGAAAGATTACACGTCCTGGCTGTAGAAGATTCATCAATTCTGCAATGAGTTGGGCAAAAAATTACAATATGAACAAGTTTGTTGCAATTACAAAACGCAACATACTCAAAATGACGGATGGTATTTTCTGGGACGAAGTCTGCAAGGCAGGCACTCAAGTTCCAGGCCTAGAGGTTTCTGAAATATACATTGACAACATGATGCAGCAACTAGTGGTAAATCCATCACAGTTCAACGGAGCAGTTTTGGCAAGCACCAATCTGTTCATGGATATTGTATCAGAATTGGCATCTGGAATTATTGGCTCTATAGGACTGGTGTATTCATCAAACATGGGTGATAATTACGCAATGTTCGAGGCAGCCCATGGAAGTGCTCCGTCGTTTAAAGGCTTGAACAAGGTAAATCCGACTGCTGCAGTATTGTCTGGTGCCTGGATGGCAGAATATCTTGGCGAGCGAGACATAAGAAATGCAATCTTTGCGGCAACAGAGCAGGTAATCAATGAAGGAAAATCAGTTACATTCGATATTGGTGGAACCGCAACCACTCAGCAAATGACTGATGAAATTTGCAGAATTGCAAAGACAAAGCTAAGAAAGTAAAATCAGATTACAAATTATTCATTGCCTGTACAATAATCAGTTCTTCAAAGAACAGTTTCTTTTTTGCTAGTACCTTGACATCAAATCCCATTAGTTCTGTTTCTCGCATCAGCTTTGTATAATTTGCAAGAGATGAAGTCAAGTACAACATTTTGCCGCCAGGCTTGAGTCGATATTTTGCAGATCTTATTATCTGGATTGGAATTTCTAGGCCTTCCCGTCCGCCATCGATTGTTCTATCTACAATATCATCAGATGGTAGATACGGTAAATTGCACACAATAAAATCAAATTGCGCACCTAGTGCGTCTGCACCAACACAACATATTCCATTTTGGATTTTTGCGTCTTGTGTCGATATTGTGTTGTAGTCAATGTCGGTTGCAACTACCAGCTCAAAGTTTTTCTCTAAAATTTTAGTCAGATAGCCAGAGCCTGTGCCAATTTCTAGCGCAGATTGTCCTTTTTCATCTTGTATGTGGTCTGCTAGAAAAAAAGTGTCCTCTGCTGGATTGTACCTAGAGTTGCTTTGCAATTTTGATTATCTCGTCTGCTTTTAGCTCTTCTAGTCTTTTATCTGATTGTATGGATTTGCCAAATGATTTTGCAATGTTTGATATGGTCTTTCTTCTCTGTGAGAATAATTTTTCCACGGAATCAATTAATCCTTGGCCGATCTGTTTTTTTGGCCTCAGTCTCAATACAATAGAATCAACCTTTGGTGGAGGAGAGAAATTACTCTTGCCAACATTTACAATTTTCTCAATATCAAAGCAGTAATCCGCAATTACAGAAATCGCATGAATGTCCCTGCCTTTGGCAACCAGTTTTTCTGCAAATTCCTGCTGGACCATTATTATAGCGCACTTGAATTTTTTTTGCCCTAGCCACTCTATTGCCCTTTTACTTTCAGAATAGGGCAGATTTGAAACAAAAATGGTAAAATCAGCATCTATTCCAAATCCATCGCCATACATTATCTCCAAGTTTGGAATCTTGGAGAATTTCAGTATGGCATCAGAGTACAATGATTCGTCTGCCTCTATTGTTATAACAGATTTTGCATTTTTGCACAACAACGGTGTGAGAATTCCAGGACCAGTTCCTATCTCAAATACAATATCGCGGGATGTGATTTGTGCGGATTCGACTATTTTTTGAGCAATGTTTTGTGATTTGAGAAAGTGTTGGCCCAGTCTCTGGCGCCTATTTTTTGACAAATAGCGTCACTTTGACTTCGCCAGTTATCTCATCCATTATTCTATCAATGATGTGTCTTATTGGCTCTTTGAGGCCTACACGCTCCTGCAAGTCCGCAAAGCTGGAAAATTTTGTCTTTTCTCTCTCTTCTAGGATGGTCTTCATGTATGTTTTTCCAATTCCTGGAATCAATTCCAGTGCATGAATCCTTGGTGTTAGTGGTTGTGCGTTGTTGATGTAATCTACGAATCTTTTTTCATTGTTTGATACTATGCTGGTAATGACATTTTTGAGCTCGCTTTGAGCAGCAGCTGAGATGTGAGAGTGCTCTAGCTTGCCCAATACAGATTGTATTTTTGTTCTGCCTTCTTTTCCAATATAGATTCGCTCGCCAATATCAAATGCAGTGCCCTCCATTCCCAGAACTTCTAGTAATGTCAGTCTGTCTTCTCCTATTGCTGTGACAATGATTCCTTCGCGTCCGCGCACTGTAGTTGCCCGACCGCGCGTGACATAGTCCAAAACATATGCATATTCTTCATACTTGCGTGGCGGTACATGACTCCTTTCCAAAAAAGATCACCTGATTCTCTAAGAGTTCCCCTTGATGATGTTTAGAATTTTTTCTAGTGTTTCTGCAAGGATGAGTTTTTTCCATCCAAATGTGAATGCCCTAAGCTCGGCTAGTGTTGTTGGCATTATATTGACAATTTCTACTGCCTCTTCTTCTGTTAGTCCGCATTCCTTTTTGAGTTCCTGCTTGATCTTTTTTGCAGATTTAGCATCAAGCTTGGCAAACTTGGTAACATAATCATGAGTCCATCTCTGGATTTGGTCCATTTTCTCTGGATCCTCTTTTTCCAAAATCTCTTTTACTTCTGCCAATGAAATTGGCTGACTTTTCTTTACTTGTTCCATTATTTCACACCGAACGGTTTGATATGGTCCAATCTAGTGATTAAGGTTTTCGTCTTGTTACCTAGCTTGACATCTATGGTTACTGCACG
>VHBK01000036.1 GCA_016872015.1 Nitrososphaerota archaeon | reverse complement strand
GCTTGAGCAGAGAATCTTTTGCAGATTCTTAGAACTGGGCTTCTTCTAGGGCTTTGGCGCAGGAACATCCACGATGTTCTGGTATTGCATCTGGAATTGACGTGAGCAGTCGTTTTGTGTTTTCTACATTTTTGTGCAGTGTTTCAATTACTTCCTTTGCAGTGACTGGCTTTTCTGCCCAGACGTCATAATCAGTAACAGTTGAAATTGATGCATAGCAGATCTGCGCCTCTCGTGCTAGCTGGCATTCTGGAACTAATGTCATGCCGATTATGCCAGCACCAGTTGACTTGTAGAACTTTGATTCTGCTTTTGTGGAAAATCTAGGTCCTTCTATGCAGACATAGGTTACATTTTTGTGAACTGAAATTTTTTGCACATTTGCTGCATTTAGTATGGCGGATTGCAATTCAGGGCAGAATGGGTCTGCAACTGAAATGTGAATTACTTTGCCCTCTTCTGAGAATGTTCCCTTGCGGGATTTTGTAAAATCAATAAACTGGTTTGGCAAAACAAAGTGTCCTGGCGCAATCTCTTCTTTGAGGCTGCCTACTGCGGATGGCGCAATTATTCTAGTTATTCCCATTTGCTTGAATGCCCAAATGTTTGCCCTATAGTTGATTAAGTGTGGTGGTATGGTGTGTTTTTTTCCATGCCTTGGCATGAATGCGACTTTTTTGCCCTTGAATATTCCAACTGTGATGGAGTCAGATGGCTTGCCAAATGGTGTGTCTACTGTGATCTCTTTTGCCTCCTTTAAGAGGCCAGAATCGTAAATTCCAGTACCTCCAAAAATTCCAATGTCTGCTTGTTCCACTAGTATCTCACCAGGGATTCTGTTTTGTATTTTGAAATCTTTTTGATTCCGCCAAGTTCTGTTAGCTCTACCATAAATGCAAAGCCAGTTACTTGGCCGCCCAGCCTCTCGATTAGCTCAGCTGCTGCCTTGGCGGTGCCTCCAGTAGCTAACAAGTCGTCACAAATTACTACTCGCTGATCTTTGTTGATTGCATTTTTTTGAATCTCCATTGTTGCTTTTCCGTATTCAATTGTGTATGATCTTTTGACTGTCGCGCCTGGGAGTTTGCCCTGCTTTCTAATCATTATCATGCCTTTATGGTATCGTAGCGCTAGTGCACATGCAATTGGAAATCCGCGAGATTCGATTCCTGCAAATACGTCTACATCGTTTACATGGTATCTCTTTGCAAATTCGTCTATACAATAAGACATGGCAGATGGATTTTTTAGAATCGGGCTGATGTCTCTAAATAAAATTCCCTTTTTTGGAAAGTCTTGATATTCTGTGATGATATTTTGAAGATTCACAAGTTTGTGGGTTTGGCAGAGTAATAAAAAGGGTTTCCTGATTTATTGCAGATCAAATATGGTCTCTGCTGTTTCTGTTCCGACGGTTGCCTTGATGGTGTATTTGCCCGACTCAATTCCTTGCGGTACAGGCCATAATGTCTGGAAACTACCTTCTTTGGTTGAGCTCATACTCAGGTCCGTTATCTTGTTGTTCTTGGAATCCGATATTGTGATGACTACTGTCTGGGTCTTTCCTCCGCCAATACCTGTGATTGTCATATAGTCGCCTGCCTTGTATGGCGTAGTCTTGTCTGTTTTGATATTGAATGTCTTTGTTGCGGTTCCAGAGACTGTGAATTTAGCGTCTGAGAATTTGGCACCACTTTTTGCTTTTATTATCCAAGGTCCTTGCTTTGCATCGCTTGGTACTCTGAATGTTCCTTCGGAGAACTTGCCTTCCTTATCTGAGAAGATGTCCTTTTTCTTTATTATTTTGCCGTCTGGGTCTGACATTTCTAAACTCAGAATTGCGTTTGGATTAGTCGAGCCCAAAACCAAGATGTTGTCGCCCGGAAGATATTCTGGCTTTGTTGCTTGAATTGAGATGTTTCCGGTGGTTGTTTGAAGGCCAACAGAGAACACAAGACTGGTCTCTGACTGTGAATGTTTGATCACTGCAGTGTATACTCCTGACTTGTACTCACTTAGAACTAAATCGTGGACTTTGCCGCCGTCAAGCCCCAATGAAATGCTTTCGGTAAGCTTGACTTTGTCTCCAGGATCAATAATCAAAATCGATATTGTTGATTTGGCAGGACCGTTGATTGTTAGCTTGGCAGTCTCTGATGACGCATAATTTAGCTTGTCGAATTTGGCAATGATTTGTGGACTTGGGAGCTCGCCTAGGCCGACTCTAATTATCTCTGTTTCATCTCCTTGTGTTAAAAATACTACATAGGTTCCTTTGGTTGATGTAGTTGCGGTTTGATATTCAAAGTTAAATGCTCCAGACTCACCGATCTCTAGCAAATCCGAGAAAATTTCTTTTTCTATTGGATCATTAATTACAACTTGAAGTGTCTGGCTAGGCTTTGCGGTTCCATTGAAGAGGAACTTTTCACCAGGATCGTATTTTGTCTTTGATGAGTCTACTTTGATTATCTTTGTTATTGAGATGCTAATGGATTTTGTAATTGTTTCAATGCCGTCGCTAAATTCCACATTTCTTGTGCCTAGTGGTGCATCTAGCGGTATTACGGTTTCGTGCTGCCAATTACCTTGAGTGTCTACTGAAACTACTGCTTGGTATAGTTTGTTGCCTGCTAGGTCTTTGCCCGTGATGCTAACTGAGCTTCCTGGCTTGCCGGTTCCACTGGCAGACACCTTTTGTCCTGGTTCTGCTATTGCGACATAATTGCCAACTGTGAGTTTCTTGGTGTTTTGCGGAGCTGGAGTTTCTTCTGATTTATCAATTCTTATGCTGATTGTCTTTTTGTTTCCTTGGGAATCTTCAAGCGATAGATCAACTCTATCTGCTTGTATTGTAATTGGAATCTTGGCAGTTCCAACAATACGGCCGCTTTCATCCGTTTGAATATCTTCTAGCCTTTCATTGTTTATTAGGAAGTTGAGAACGGTGTTTTTTGAAAATCCTTCCCCTACGATTCTAATGCTGTCTCCTGTCTTTGGTGATTCTGGAATTATTCTGAATGTTGCACTATCCATGTTTACTGGTTGCGCAGGCTTGTCTGGTTGCTGTGGTGTCTCTGTTGATTTTGCTGCTTGATCTGGTGTGACTTTGCCAATCGACATCTCGTTTCCAGTAGTGTCGGATGTCTTCCAGTTTACACCGGGACTTTCAATTTCTGTTTTGATTCCAAACTTGACGGACTCTCCAGTACCTAGTGGTTCTGTGGATGTAAACACCAAAACTCCTTGCGGATTCTTTACTCCAGTCCAACCCTTTTCTGCCTTGAATGACTTGAAAGCGCCCGCGTCTTTACCGAGCCACAGCTTTACTGTGTAAATTGGAGAAGAGTCGTTGTTTGTAAATTCCAAGAGTGTGGTCTTTTCAAAGGCCGTGCTTTTTGCGCCAGTCTCTGCACCGGCTAGGCCTGCAGCTGAAAATATCAAAACGGAAAAAATCCCTAAAATAGCATAATTCACGTGCAATCTACCTGCTTTCACAAATATTGTTTATTTACTCTTTTTGAGCGTTGGTGATGACTCGTGCGTAAAATACTTTAAGCAGCTATCGAGGCTTGCTTCGCTGGAACTTGGTCAGACCCACATGGGCAGTCATGTTTTGGTGCTGTCTTATTCTCTCTGCAATAAGTCTGAACAATCCTCGGAACTGGTCTTTTGTCTTGTCAGAGAGGAAATCTGCTTCTTTTAGTGCAATTTTCTCACAAATGTACCGAGCAATTTCTTCGATATCAAAGTCGTTCCAACCATCATCTCGATGTTCGTACCATACATCTTTGAGACTTTCGATGATTCCTTTTTTGTTTCGCGCCAGAACTTCTTCTTTTGTGAGGTTTCGGAATCCTTCCTTTCTAAGCTTGATTTCATATGTCTGGTTTACTGCATGCAAATAGTCTTCTGGCAGTATCAAATCTTCGATGGACTCGATTGACTTTCCGCCTTGTTCTAGGTATATGATCTGCATGTCTGTAAACTCGTTTGCCTTGAGTTGTTCTGCTATTTTCTTTGATTCTAGGGTATTATCCAAAATGACAAAGACATTGTGGCCATGGTTTCTATAAAATATGGCAAGTGGAAGTGTAGAGTTTTTGCTGTACGACGCAACCACGTTTAGCGGATTCATTGAAATGTTTGGATCCTCTAGGAACTTGTCAAATGAATTTAGAAACATTGCATCTGACATTGTCTCTACTATTATGACTGGTCGAGAGTTGGTGCCCATCTCTCTGTCCACAATGGATTCGACTAGGCCTCGTGATAGACCATACAAAATTGGAATCAGTGTTGCGTCGTCCGCATTCCAATAATCATAGTGGATTCTGCTGAGGTGCTTTCGTTTGTCTAATTCCACTACAAGCAGGTTTCCTGGCGTGTAGTCAAATATCATGAATGGCGAGTGGGTTGCGTATAACACCTGATTGGAGCCTGCCAAATTCTTGAGAAGGTCAGAGATTCCCATTTGTTGTGCTGGGTGGAGGTTTCTTGCAGGCTCGTCTAGCAGTAAAATTGCTTCTTTTAGCTCTGCTCGTTGTGTTTCTGCTGCAAAGTTCACAATAAATGAAAATGTCCACTTGAATCCCTCTGCTCTTCTGCTTAGAAGTCCGGTGTTTGTTACTGTTCCATCCCTGTGTACATCGGATATCACAACACTCATGATGTTGCCTGGGTTGTATCGCAGATCAACGTGGATTGGGTCACCCTTCCAAGCTGGATTTAGTCTGTCAGTTAATCTTCGGCTTGCTGTGTTTAGTAGTTTGATAAGCTTTGGCGGACTGGATTTGTATTCTTCGAGTTTTTCAGTGTCTAGCTCTGCCAGATAGAACAAGTTTCGAACGGTTTCGGCCTTGTCAAATTCCTCATAACCTACACCTTCTATTTTTTGTGTTTCCTTGATGTATTCTTCGAGATTTATGTTGCCATAGATTTTCTTGTAATCAGAAAAGTAGACAAATCTTGGATGTAAATGTTCTAGAATGAAATTCTCTAGAGCAGTTTTTTCTGTAGCGCCAACAAGCAATTCATCGTAGGTCTTTTCCCGATCTTGGTAGAATCTTGACCATTCCGAGAGAATGTATGGTTCATCAGCTGCAAGCATGTTCAATGAATTGTTAAAGACCGTCATTTCACTGAGGAATGTTTCTCTGTCCTTTGGCGGTTGGCCTTCAAAGAACTTGGTATCAAACTGAATTCTAATATGGTTTGGTATTGTGGAGATAAAGTTTAGGATTTTTTCTGTATAGTTTTCCCAGGAGTTTAGTGCCTTGTCTTTTTCCTCGCTTATTTTTACCGAGCCAAAGTCATACTGGATTTTTGGGACTTGGTTTGTCCTAAAGATTCTCATGCTTGTGATTTCAGGCAAATGTGGGAATCTCTCTTTGATTAGCTTGGTTTCTTGGCCGGTTAGATGAAAATCGCCTTCAGCTAGGACTATTTCTGACTTTAATTCTTCTGTCATTTCATCGCACAAATCCAGCTCGGATACTCGTTCATCTCGGTTTAGCAGAGTCAATGCCTGCAAAATCGTGGTCTTGCCGCTTTCGTTTCTCCCAACAAACGCTGCCAGGTCTCCGACTTTGATCTCACCGGAATCGTGGATGCATCGATATGCACGCACTCGGAACTTTCTTAATCGCATCTAGCGCACATCTGGGGTGGCAACGATTTAACTTATTCGTCATTGTAATACGCACAAAAATTGCTATAGATATAAAAACACAAGATGCCAAGAAAATCTAAATGGCATCAAAAGGCATTGCGATTTTCATAATTCCAATAGTTTTCTCGTTTGTGTATGGGGGAGCAGTCCTTGGGATGGCACTCTCTGGACAAAGAGATGCAGTACAGACTCACTCTGGTGGCTCTATTGATATTTTGGACTTGCAAACACAGTACACCAGTGGAGAAAAAACAAGTGTGCAAATAACCATTGATGATTCTACATATGACTGTGGGGATCTGTACATTACCATCTATGATATCTCTGGAGGACAAAAAAAGGCGGTAAAGCAAGGTGCGTTCTTTGATCAGTGTTACGGAGAATCAGGAACACTGCCAATCAATGACAAGTTTTCAGAAACAATCGATGCAGGACAATACTTGCTTGAGGCTCAACTATTTGACAAAAACGGCGACAAATTTCTTAGCACATCTCAGAGATTTAGCGTACAATAATGCGATGTTATATATTGTAAAACAAGCGTGATTTATCATGGCAAAAAAGGCTGCTGAAAAAGATTCAAAGAAAGACAAGAAAAAAGAAGAAAAGAAAGCCAAACCCGCAAAGGAAGAAAAAAAGACAAAGGCAGCAAAAGAAGACAAGAAAAAAGACAAAAAAGAAAAAGCAAGCAAAAAGGAAACAAAAGAAGAAAAAAAGAAAAAGAAGGAAGAAGAGGAATCGGAAAAAACACTAGAAGAGCAACTAGAAGAAGAACTAACCGATGAGGAAATTGAGAATTTCCAAATCGACAAAGTTGACATGGAAAAGCTCACAAACCGCGTCTGCCTGTTTTTGGCAAATTATGAGGATGGTATTGTCCAAAGCGAATTGTGGAAGAAATTCAAACTTACCAGCCGTGATGGCTCTAGATTGGCATTAAAACTAGAAAGAATGGGAATAATCACACGCGAAAAAATTCTTGAAAATAAGAGATGGACATATGTATTAAAAATCAAAAAGACTCCTGTTAGCACTGAATCTATTGAGAATGCACCATGCTTGGTGTGCCCCGTAGAGCAAAAATGTTCACTTGATGGCGAAGTAAGCCCGCGAACATGTCAGTGGATTGAAGAATGGTCAATCAACGAACTCTCTAAACCAAAGAAAAAGAAAGAACAATGAAGCTGCTAGACGCAAAACGTGATCATTATAGAAAGATGGCAAAAGAGCAGGGGTATAGAAGCCGTGCAACGTACAAACTGCTTGAGCTAAACAATTCATATCGAATAATTGGTCCTGGATTCAATGTTGTGGATTTGGGATGTGCACCTGGTGGATGGCTACAGGCTGCAGTAAAGCTTGCAGGCAACAAAGGCCGTGTAGTTGGAATAGACACATCATACATGGATGAGGTAGATGGTGCTCACTTTATCAAAGGAAGCGTAGAGGACGAATCCGTTGTAGATGAAATCATAGAATATCTTGGAACAAAGGCAAACGCCGTAGTCTGTGATATTTCTCCGCAAATCACTGGCCACTGGTCGATGGATCATGCAAAACAAATCTCTCTGAATTATTCCTGCTCTAAAATAATGGACAGGGTATTGGCACAAAAAGGAAATGCACTCTTCAAGGTTTTTGATGGCGAATATTCCATGGAGTTTCGCGATTATCTCAAAAAGAAATTTGTCAAGGTCCACCTAAAAAAACCAAATGCAAGTAGAAAACCAAGTAGCGAAATGTATTTTGTCTGCCTTGGATACGGCCTAGGCTGAAAAGATCTCTTTGATTTTGTCTATTTTGGAACTAGTCCTAAATCCAGTTGGATTAAACGAGGTGGGGCTAGCAGAAAATCCATTTTGTTGCAGTCTTGATATTATTTGGTCTAGAGGTATTGGTGCTGACTTGAGGCGCTCGGCAATCTCATCTAGGGTGTAATAGCAAGCAGGCATATCTGACTCTAGTAGTGCTTTTTGGATTGCCTTTTGGCATTTTTTGTCCACGTAATCTGGAATGTTTTGAATCATTTGTGCAACAAAGTCTCTGTCAAATAATTTGCCGATCCAAAGTGGGCCTGCCAACTCTATTGTACTAGAGCACAACTCGCAACTAGACAGTGGTTTTGATGTTGCATATCTGTTGCCGCAGTTTTTGCAGTGTATGATGTATCCAATTTGGTCGCGTGTGTCTGGTTTGTTTAGTATCCTAACATAAACTCGGTAATAATGCTGGTTTGTCTCTACAAAGATTGGTGTTGCCTCTACATCCAGTCTTGCTGCTACAGAAATTACCAGGCCCAGGATTAATCTGATTGATATTTCGTTGCTGTATACCGTCTTGACTGGAATTCCGTGGTATTTCTTCTTGCATGCATCCTTGAATAATCCATGCAATACTTGCAGATCTGTTGCAGAAACTGATAACAACCCCTTGTGAACTGTTGCTCTAATTCCACAATCAATGTATTTTGCAGGAGAGCCAAACGGATCAATATCGACAATTGCTCCACGACTGCCTTTTTTTGAAAATGCATTGAAAAACTGACAAATGTCGTTTTTTGATATCTGATAGTTTGTCAGATTGTTCAGATCTGCGGATTTTTTTGATAGTTCCAATGCGCTTGGATTTAGATCATTTACAAAGACCTCGGTATCTGGTATTTCATTTGCAACACGCAGTCCTCGTGCGCCTAGGCCAGAGAGTCCGTCTAAAAATGACTTTTGACCTTCAAAGTTTTTCAGAAAAGTAGAATACACAATGATGGAAAAGTCGCGACTCAGCTTTGCCCTTGGGTTGAAAAACGCAATGTCTCGTGGCGGAACCTTTTGCTCTAAAGCTCCCCTTGGAATTAAGATCTGCGTTTTTCCTTCTGTAATGGTTGTGATTTGGTTGTCTATCTGCATTGATCGCAAGTATTTTTCTCTAAAATGGTTTAATACGTATCTGTTCGAGTCAGACTCGTGCTGGTTTGTGGTGTAGATGAAGCAGGAAGGGGCTCCATGCTTGGTCCTTTGGTTGTTGCCGCAATTGCAATAGAAAAATCAAAAATTTCAGAACTGGAAAAAATAGGAGTCAAGGATTCCAAGAAACTATCGCCCAAGATGCGAGAAACACTATACAAGAAAATAATCAAAATTGTAGACGATTATCAGATATCAAAGGCAACTCCAAAGCAGATTGATCTGGCAGTAAACCAACACAAGCTGAACAACCTGGAATTGATTCACATGGCCAAAGTTATAACAAAACTGCAACCATCAATATCATACGTAGATTCATGTGATGTTAATGCTACACGATTTGGAAAAGAGATTGCCAAAATCACACACAGCAAAATAAAGTCATATCACCATGCAGACTCTAAATTTGTCGTAGTCTCTGCGGCGTCAATTATTGCCAAGGTGACTCGCGATAGGGCAATTGCACGTCTTGCAAAAAAACACCATGTGGGAAGTGGATATCCGTCTGATTCCAAGACCGTGTCATTTGTAAAAAACTGGTTTTTGCAAAATGGCAATCTGCCTGACTATGTTAGAAAGAGCTGGGCTCCAGTAAAATTGATTGCATCTCAGCCCTTGGCGTGATATTTTGCTATAACTAGGCCGTGGTCTTTGTCGTATGGCTCTAGAGTCATGTCTTGTATGATCTCAAAGTTGTTTTGGAGCTTTTTCATCTCGTTTTGAATGACGTTTTTTGGCGACTGGGTAACGTCTATGCTTCTTGTTTTGATTATTAGGAAGAGATATCCACCATCCTTGAGATATGTCTGGCAGTTTGTAATGGCAATCTCTGTTTGATCTGGTTGCGCTATATCCGAATAAACAACATCTACTTTACCGTACACGGAAAAATATTGCTTTGGATGTCTCGCATCTTGCAATATTGGTATGACATTTTTTCTAAAATTTGCAACCCTGTCTAGAAAATCTCGGGCGACCCTACTTGCATGCTCTACTGCAAAGACTAGGCCATTATATCCTACAATATCTGATATGTGGGATACTGTTGTACCAGTAGATGCACCTAGATACAAAACCTTGGTGCCATGGGTGATGGGAAATATATCTAATCCAATATAGAGAGCAGCTGCCAGCTTGCTTCGAAACGGATCCCAAATTCGGTATTCTATTTTGGACTTTTTGTAGAGTTTTTCACCATAAACCGTATTTCCTTCAACATAATTTTCAGTGGCTAGTCTTTTTTGGCCGTCAAGTCTTAGCCAAATAAAATCAGAATCTTCGCTTTCCAAACTTTTTTCGATTGCCGGAATCCCCTCTAAATTCTCTGCGAGGGCCGTCTGATTCTCCCCTGGATCTGAATCCATCGCGTCTAGAGTCTCTGTCTCTGAAGCTTTGACGTGGTTTGTCATCTCTATCTCTGAAACTATCCCGTGGCCTATCATCTCGATTTCTATTCCTAAAACTATCCCGTGGCCTATCGTCCCTGTCTCTGAAGCTTTGACGTGGTTTGTCATCTCTATCTCTGAAACTATCCCGTGGCCTATCATCTCTTCTTCCAAAACCTCTGGAATCTCTGTCCCTTGGTCTTCTATCGTCCCTTCTTCCAAAGTCTCGACGTCCTTCCCTTTGTGGTTGTGGTGGCCGCTCTGTTGGCTCTTTGTATTTTTCACCAATCTCTGTGACTCTAACATTTAGTTTATCCAGTAAGGTTTGGTTTAGGCCTGCGCCATACACATCAACGCGTGCCGCAATTGCTGCCTTTGATGCAATGGCTCTAGCCATTTTACCTCTCTGCCATCTTGGAGCTGCATGCACTATTGGATGCTGGAACAAAATTCCGTGCTTTGGTGGCTGGGTTCCTGTCTTTAGTGCCCGGAAGAGTGCCTTTTCTGCGCCAAGGACTTGGATGGTACTTGCTGGAAGTGTTGCTAATTTTTTGATGCTGCCAGCTTTTGCCAAAATTCTTGCCCCTACTGCAGTACCTAGTATAGCTGCAACGTTTGGAGCAATGGATTTCATCTGAGACTCAATGTGGGATTCAATTGCGTTTCTTGCCTTTGCCATGTCAAGGATTTGTTTTGCTATCGATTGCACTATTGCAAGATTTTCTGGGGAAATATCGCCACCCTTGCTTTTTTGCTGAATCACAGAAAGCATCTGGACTTTGGAATCCGGAAAACCCGCATCTTGGTATACTTGGTCTGATAGCCCAGATCTGTTGCCTGCCATGACGATTTGCGCATATCCATTTATGCTGTCTATGATGTTGTCCAGCTCTGGAAAGTGCAGGCCGTACCATTCCCGCAGTCTTGATGACAATCCGTTAATCATTACATCCATTTCATCTAGTGCATTGATTGCCTGGATTATGTGCAGGTCTGGGCTCTGAGATATTTCGGTAACCCTTGATGCTGACAGTGCTAGTGCAAAGTCTCTAAGCTTTGACATGGCGTCGCCGACATTTTTTGCAAAGCCCGCATCAACTAGGACTTGGGGCTTGTTTGCTTGGATTTCATCTAGTTGTTTTTCATCCATTATCTGAACGTCAAGTGATTCTTTTTTGAGCACCTTGAGCAGTGCGTCATCACTTATGAAAAATCCCGCGTTTAATTCTCTGAGATAATTAATGACGGAATTGTTTTTGAGATTGCCTTTTTTTGCTTCCACAAATTCCGCTGCTGGATTATCAAAGGCAAAT
>VHBK01000035.1 GCA_016872015.1 Nitrososphaerota archaeon | reverse complement strand
CCGGCTGAGGCAAGGAATTCATCCATGAAAAAGACAGATTACACCACGCACGAGAAGAACATGAACAAAAAGTAAAAAGTCGTTATCGATGATTTAGGGAATTATTTAACGAAATACTTGTCAAATATGTGAGCAGTGTTCTTTCTTAGTGATTCGAATTCTTTTCTAAAATTTTTCCCCTTTTCAGTAATGTGAAGATCATCGCCAAGTAGGCCATAGTTTTGCATTTTTTTCATCAATCGCTTCATTCTTTCATATTCCAGGTTTGCAGAATTCTGGATTTTCGTGTTTGATTTTGCTCCATGTTGAATTATGGCATCTATGATATCTGAATAGATTGCAATTTCGGGTCGTCTCATCTTTAACTTGATTTCATAATATCTAAGATCATGCATCATAACAAGATACGGTTTTATGATATAATTCGGTTCCTAACCTAGGTTAATCGAGTTTTTAACTAGAACTAACTTGGCACAACTATGACAATACGCCGAGTTACAATAGTTCTAGATGGAAAAAATGAAACCAAGCTACGCAAATTACAGGCAGAACAAATTCTAAAAACAAATGAGCATAGGAGTTTTTCAGAGATAATCAACTGCGTACTTGCCGAAGGCCTAAAACATTCTCCTAAATGTGACTAGAAAATTTTTAAAAATTTAGTCTTTTTTGTCGTCGTCTGATTCTTCTTTTGCCTTGTCTCTAACGCTTTTCATAACGCAGAATTTGCGTAGAGTATTCATGATTCCCATGAAATCATTCTTCAGCATTAGCATCATAAGCGTTTAGATGTAATCAAATACACTGGGGTATTGAAAATCGTCATACAAAATAATAACATGGCCTAATTTACACGCCTCATGCCATTCATATTCTGTCCCAAGTGCGGCATACATCTGGAAATTCGAGATATCATAGACAATACAGGTGTCGACAGAAAGGAATTGTATTGCACAAAATGCGATTTTAAGAAATTGTACGGAAGCTAGCTACCAAACATCGTCTACTTCGTCTAGTTCCTTGTAGTCAATTGGCTGGTCCTTGCGGATTATCTTTAGTCTGGAGATGTCCCTATCAAAGAGCAAATCCGCAGTCCAGTCAAGCAAAATTCTGAGCCTTTTGTTCAGCTTGGGAATTTTTCTAAGGTATACAGTCCTCCAAATGCACCAGGCCAAAAATCCATGTATGTTCAGCCCAGAAAGCGATGCAATCGCAGTTCTTTTTCCAATGATTGCCATTTGCCCCTTGGATACAAAGTCAATTTTCTTCTTTGGCTTTCCATGCATTTCTGCAAAAATATTGTACGCCGTAGTCTTTGCTTGGCCTTCCGCGTTTTGTGCAGTTGGTGGATAAGGTTTGCTTGTGGTAGGATCAATTGCCAAGCTGCAATCTCCAATCACATACACTCCTGGAAAGTTCGGCACCTCTAGATTTTCATTTACAATAATTTTGCCACGATCTGTTTTAAACATGGAATTTTTGATAGTGTCAACTGGTGTCACACCTGCAGTCCAGATCAGTGTTTTAGTTTCTATTGCATCCATTGTTGGCTCTTTTACCGGAGTCTTGGTCGGATCCACTGCATCTTTGATTATTACCTCAGAGCCGTCAAATGTCACGACCTGAGTGTTTAGCTTGATTTCAATTCCTCTTTGGATTAGCTTGTCTTTTGTAAATGACGCTAGTTTTTCAGAAAATCCTGGCAGCACAATTGGCAACGCCTCTAAAACAATAACCTTGATGTCAGATTCGGTAACATTTGGATAGAATTTTTTTGCATCAAGCAAAAAGTCATGTATCTCCCCCGCAGTTTCGATTCCTGCAAATCCAGCGCCAACTACAACAAATGTCAAAAGTGATTGTTTTAGGATTGGGTCCTTTTCATTGTCGGCCTGCTCTAGCATGTCTATGATTCTGTTTCGAAGAACTACGGCATCGTTTAGCGTCTTCATTGTATATGCGTGATTTTCTACAGTTTGGTTGCCAAAGAAATTAGTCTGGCTTCCTAGTGCCACTATCAGATAATCATATTCAAGTGAGGTTCCTCTTTTTTCGTTGGTGCCATAAAGCGTTACGCGTTTTCCGTATGGGTCTATGTTTTTCACTTTTCCCTCGTAGAATGTCGCCTTTTTGCAAATGGTCCTGATTGGTATGATGATGTGCCTTGTCTCTATCATTCCCGAGGCCACCTGTGGAAGCATTGGGGTAAAGAGTAGAAAGTTGTCCTCCGAGACCAAAACGAGTTCGACTTCGGAGTCGTGCTTGAAATAGGATTCAAGCTTGGTCGTGCACTCGATTCCCGCAAATCCCCCACCCAGTACAAGAACCCTTTTCTTTGCCATCCCTTTTTTGCAAAAATTAACCGATATAACGGTTAGTTAACTAAATTTAAGGCAGCTTTTGTAAATTTTATCGTCTCAAAAAAGGCAGGGAAAAAAAGTGCACAGAAAGGCGCTCTTGGCCATTTTAATATAAAAAAAAGAAATTAGTTTTGAGTTTTCCAGATAGATGACCATGTATTGGCTACTGTTTGGTTCAAATCCGTATAGACGTTAACGTTGTCATTGATTGTCTTGATTTGCTGTCTTGAGGCATCAAATGCGGTTTGGATGAGTTTTGTTTGGATGTTGCGCACCTTGATAACCTGATCTGTGATGCTATCTATGGTAGAAGTTGTCGTCTGTGGGGATTGAACGTTTATGCCCAATTTCGTTGCATATTGTTGCTGTATTGCAATAGCAGCGTGGACAAAGTTGTTCCAAGTTGTTAGGTATTCTTGCTCGAAACTCGTGAACGCTTGCAGATAGTGTGGGATTGTTTTTTCCACATCGCCTCGAATTTTATCAAAATTTCTGGCACATACCGCAAACAAGTCTTCTGTTGATTCGTTTTGTTTGTTCATCGTGGTTTCACTTTTTTGAATGGCGCGACTAGCGTCGGTTTGATTCCTTTGGTAATCATTACCATTCATTGGTTATGGTTGGAATCGCATATACTTAAAGGTTATGGTTTTTAAAACCAATATTTACCATTAAAAACCAATCTTTATAAAAAAGCCGCACGGACAGAAAACGTGAAAATCGCTACTGTTAATCCCGCGACAGAGGCTAGACACGGAATTGGATTGACAGTATGACCCTCAACGTAGCTGTAATAATAAAGTTGGAGCCGGATTTTTCAGAAGGCAGCGTTAGTTACAATCCAGACGGCACCCTTAATCGAGCCGAGACAAAAAACACTTTGGGCCCGCACAGCGCCGTTGCCTGCACGGCTGCATTTTATGCAAAGGTCATGTACGATACCAAAGTTTCCATTGCAACGATGGGCCCCCCAATAGCTGATACATCACTTCAGATGGCCCAAAGAATTTCGGATGCTGAAGAACTTCATCTTTATAGCGATAGGATTTTTGCCGGTGCAGATACCTTGGCGACTGCAGAGGTCCTCAAAACAGGGATTCAAAAGATGCATGGAAAGATGGATATTGTTTTTTCAGGCCACAGGGCATCAGACGGAGAGACCGGCCAGACGGGGCCGCAGACAGCATGGAAGCTCGGCTATACTTTTTTTGGAAACGTAGTTGATTATGAGGTAAATGTAGAAAACAGGACAATTTGGATAAAGAGACTGGTTAGCCTGCAAGGCTTCAACCAGGTTGTAGAAGAGGTTGAGGCTCCATTGCCGGTCTTTATTGCCATAGATCCATCGTACAAACCAACTTTCAAAACCGTTTCGCAGAGGCTTGCCTATGAAAAATATCAGAAAGAGGCAAAAATTCGCTCAGACAACTACAAGCAATATCTCAAGGTGTTAAATGTCCAGCAGCTTGAAGTCGATCCCGCACTTGTCGGCTTGCCAGGCTCCCCAACAATTGTGTACAAAGTCGAAAGAATACCAAAAGGAAAGGCTAACAGGCAGGCCCAGGTTATAGATGGCTCAAACCCAGAGCACATCAGAATGGCAGTCGCAAAAATGAAGGAGGCGCTAGCCGCCATGGTGATAAAATGACAGAGGGGGACTATTTCCACGTATATGTGGTAATGGAGCTAGAAGACGCAAGGCTGGTCCCAGTAAGCCTGGAAATGCTCAGCGAAGCAAGAAGGCTGATTGATAATCTGAATAAAAAACATGGCAGCGACGAAAAGGTTGTCGCCGTACTTCTCGGCCATGACGTGAAAAGACTAACTCAGACCCTGATTGAACATGGGGCAGATTTCGTAGTTTATGTGGATCATCCGGAGCTAAAAGAGGTGCGAAACACCATCTATACCAAGGTAGTCAGCCAGATTGCCCTGGATAGGGAAATTGCGGCCAAGGTATCGGCAAAATATGCAGAGCAGTTCAAAAAACCGCGGTTCATGTTTTTTGGCGCTGATGCAATAGGAAGGCACTTGTCATCAACTGCTCTAGTTGAACTGGATTCCGGACTTGCCTCTGACATCAATAAACTTGAGATAAGCGACATTAACCTAACCCACCAAAACAAGACAGGCGGAAAACAAGAACTATATGAGAAAACCCTCGAGATGTACCGACCTGACTTTTCAGGCTTTTTGTGGACTACGATTCTCTGTCTTGACAACAAAAATCCTGCAATCAAAAGGGATTATCATCCGCAAGCATGCAGTATTATTCCCGGAGTCTTTGAGCCGCTAAAGCCTGACTCGACAAGAAAAGGCCAAGTCGTTGAATTCGTTCCAAGGATTGACGAGCAGGATCTCAAAGTAAGAATCCTGAGCCGCAAGGCAATCAAAAGCGATGTTGATTTTGAGAGCCGCAAGGCAGTTGTAAGTTTTGGAAGGGGCATCAGGGATTTTCCTGAGCAAAACATCAAGCTTGTAGAGGGTCTGGCAAAACAACTCGGGGCCGAAATCGGGGTTTCATTGCCGATATCAAAAAAACCGTTCTCCGTAAGCGAGAGTCTTGCTTCGACTTATATGAACTCCGAAAGGGTGATTGGAACCAGCGGCAAGAAGGTAAGCCCCATGCTGTATGTGGCAGTCGGAATCAGCGGCGCAATGCAACACGTGGCAGGAATGAAAGAGGCGGAGTTCATCGTAGCAATAAACCCAGATGAAAGTTCCCCAATAAAAGACGAATCCGACTTGTTCATCAAAGGAAGAATGGAAGATGTTGTTCCAAAGCTAATCGAGGAGCTAAAAAAACAATCATCTCTGGTGGAGGCATAAGTGACGAATTTTGGAAAAATATGACGTAGCAATAATTGGCGGCGGCTCTGCAGGACTTGCTGCCCTAAAACGGCTATCGGATCTTGGAAAGCAAGCTGTGCTTTTGGAGTCAGGCAGCAAGATAGGCTCAAAAAACGTTTCCGGTGGAATTCTTTATTCAAAAAAGCCAAAGAACGGCGTTGTCCACAATGTTGAAGATGTGTACGGCGATGTCTTTCTAAGAGAAGCGCCGTTTGAAAGAAAAATAACAAAATACATGCTGCATTCAACATCAAAAGACAAGGTCTTTTCAATGGATCTTACTGCCGCGCACGAGTACGAATCCAACTTCGGGTACTCGGTTTTGTTGGGCAAGCTGAACTCGTGGTTTGCAGAACATGCGACCGAAAGCGCCCAAAAGTATGGCGGGGGAATAGTCCCAGGGGTCCACGTCACATCGATAGAATGGAACGAGCAAAACAATTCCACAACCATCAAGACAAGCGAGCTGGAAGAATTCCAGGTAAAAGCAATCATTGCTGCAGACGGCATCAATTCCGAAGTGGCGCAAATAACCAGTGCAAGATCAAAGTTCACTCCCAAACAGTCCTATCAGGGGGTCAAAGTCGTAGTGAAGCTGCCAGAAGAAATAATCAACGAGAGATTCAACATTTCGTCAAATGAGGGAGTTGCCCATCTTTTTGCAGGCGATGTCACCCTAAACCACATTGGCGGCGGCTTTGTTTACACTAATTTGGACACGCTGTCAGTCGGAGCAGTATATCATTTTGACTCGCTCCTGGAAAATCCGGTGGAGCCTTCCACCCTGATCAACGCAATACTTGGAAACCCGATGGTAAGCGAATTTATCAAAGACGAAATTCCATCAAGAGGAAAAATAGACAAAAGCCTGCCTCCGGAAGAGCAAATCAGGATACGCTTTGCCATAACAAAACTGATCAAAACATGGTTTGAGCTGCGAGAAGCGTATCTGTCAAACAGCGGACGGGAGGAGCTCATCAGCAGTGGCAAGTACAAGTCGGCGGCAGAAATTAAGGAAAGGCTTTCTTTTGTGCGCGACCAGCTAACTGACAAGTACGGCGTAAGTTTTGTAGCAGATTATGTCGAGGCCGAATATGCCACCAAGCTAATCCCCGATGGAAAACGCTGCAGAATGAAAAAACCATACCACAAAAACGTCCTCTTTGTTGGCGATGCCGCAGGTAGGGGCATTTTCGTCGGTCCGAGAATTGAGGGGCTCAACGTAGGCATTGACGATGCAGTAAGGGCAGCCGATGCAGTAGCACAGGCGCTGGAAAAAAACAACACCAGCCCAAATTATCTTGGCGAATATTATTCCACGTCAGTAGAACAAAGCCCGTATACAAGGGACATGGAGAAAATAGACAAAAATTACCTGAAGATCTTTCTTGATGCGGCAAAGGACGTTCCAAAGGACATCATCAGCGCACGGTACGGAGTGGTGATAAAGCTAATGTCAAGCGGTACATTACGGAGTGTTGCAGTAAAGCTTGCAAACGTTTTGGGCTACGAAAAACTTCTCCCCCTGGTTGAATCCGAGGAAACCTATGTCAAGGTTCCAATTGAGCTAGCACAGAGGTTGGGGCAAAAAGTTTCAAAATCCTACGAGCCGACAATTCCTTCGCTGTCAGACAGAATTGCAAAGCTGCAGTTTAACGACGACGGCAATCCGCACATCAAGGTCCTGAATCCCACAAGCGAGTTTATGAAAAAACTCGTTACTCTGTGTCCAACAAAATGCTATAGCTCAGAAAACGGTCAAGTGGTGCTCCAGCACGAGGGATGCATCGAATGCGGCACCTGTTCGTTTGAAACGGCCTGGAACCATCCACGCGGAGAAAAAGGAATAGTATTCAGATACGGCTAGTTTTCTACGATAATTTTGTCTTGTTTTTTCTCGCTGGTGTTGAGTTTTTTTAATTCGTCAAATGCTTTTCGCATCCTTGCGTGAAATTCATCAGTTATTGGGTTCATCAGCGGAAACGCGAGGTAAAAGTTTTCGGCCTCTTTGATGTATCGGCTTGCCTTTTCATGGTATGGCATTTTAGCTATAAAGTTCATGTTGTTGAGTCTGTCGGCGAGTTTGATTACCTTGACATCATACTCTGCTTTTGAAAGCGAGCTGCAATAGTCCCTAAATCTTTCTTCCTGTTTTTCCTCGTCGGTGTCGCCGGAGTAGTTTGAAAGCGGCTGTAACTTCAGAGTCGTCGCTACATTGTACACATAATGGCCAAACCTATGTTGAAAATATGCATCAAAGCCGTATGCCTTTGCCGCATATGGATCTAGGATCTTTTCATTGTCCTCCATTACATCGTGTAGGATGCTTGAGACTATCTGAAGCGTTGTCAGCGACTTGTTTGCCGACAAATAGTGCCTAATGACGTCTATTGCCACAGGCCAGATGTGCGTCTCAAGAAACGGCGATGTCCCGTCCTCTCTTTTTAGGCCATAGTGCGCTTCTTCGGCCGTACTGATGGCATTCTCAATAAAGCTGTCAACTTTGAGTTTGGCCTCTTTTTCAATAACATCGGTGAGATCCTGCTTTGTTGCAAACAGTTTTTTCACATTATGAATATACACTTCCTTGCACAAAAACCTGATCTTTCAGCGTGACTTATTTTGAAACGAACATTTCAATTTGACATGGATAAAGTAAAATATCGCAAAAACACGCACAAAAATCACATGAAAAAGGAATATGTCGTAGTACGAATTGACGCCTCATCAGACGGCGCACCATATGTAATAGTATCACTACAAGCAACCAAGGATTTCAAGGAAAGTCAAGGATTTCCCCAGTCTCCTTATGGCGGCGGCCCTGGAGTAATGGGCTTTACAAACATGGACGACATGATGAAATCGCTAAACAAGATGCTTGGCGGCGGAGGACTTGGCATGCCAGGAAACATGACTAGCATGAAGCTGGACATGAGAGAATACAAGGAACTATCACTGTCTGTTGGCGATAAGGTATACTTGGAGATCTCCAAGGCCGAGACTTCTGGAATCTAGTTATCTAGAGATTTCCGCTCGTAAAACTTCGTATGCTTTTGATGCGTCTTCTTCTCGTAACACCAGTATGATATTGTCTTGCGAGAAAAACGCGTTTTGCAGCTCTACGCCATTGTTGTGGAGGATTTCAGCCACATAAGACACAACATCGGACCTGTTTTGGTCCTGTGGGATGCGAATTTCTATTTTGGCCAGGCCCGTGCTGAAAAAATTCTTGGCAGATGGGAACGATTCGAACATTCTCCTAATGTCTGCCAAATCTTCAGTCAGAACCCGAAATGTAGAGTCAGCCATTCTGAAAAATTCGTAATCGGAATCATATTGCTCGAACTTGTCCAATAATGATGCTGCCTCTTTTTTGTCCATGTCACTGGTTGAAAATTTAATGTCCAAAATTCCATCTGTTAATGAGAGTCTGGCATTTTTGAGAACAGACTCTGTCTTGATCTCTTCTTTTTCCAAAAACGAATCCGCATATCGCTTGATTGCAACCACTATAGTATTGAGATTAACAGAATTACCAAGATGTCGCTCCACGTCGGGCTGAATCTTGACGGCAAGTGCTGTGTAATTTATCACGTCCATTTTCATGCAATCATAAATGGAACGATTCCGAGTGATGATTTCACGCACGGCTTCTGGAACAGAAAGGTTACTTGTTCGCATAGTATAATTATGTAATGTCATATATAAGAGCCTTGTGTCATAGCTCATACAAAACTACCAAATATTTATATAATGTCATAACTATTACATAACCATAGGTGTTATGACAAATGTTCTTTGATGACGAATTTGACAGAATCTTCAAGAGAATGTCAAGATCCTTCATGGATTTTGACGATGTCTTTGAGAATGTCAAATCCCAAGACGGCAAGACATACGGACCATTCTATTACGGTTATTCCATGACCGTTGGCCCAGATGGCAAGCCGCAAATACAGGAATACGGAAATGTCAAACCTGGTTTGCTTCCAACTGCAGAAACCAGAGAGCCACTCATCGACACTATTGTAGATGAAAAAGAAGGACTGCTCAAGCTAGTCGCAGAAATGCCTGGCGTTGAGAAAAAAGACATCAAGGTAGTAGTCGAAGGAAACGTTGTAAATGTAGACGCAGAACATGGTGACAAAAAGTACCATGGCAGAGTCCCAATCAAAAGAAAAGTTGATGCAGATTCTGTAAAGGCTGCATACACAAACGGAATTCTGGAAGTACAGTTCAAGCTAAAAAGCGAGGACAAACCAAAAGGCAAGACCGTGGAGGTAAACTAATCCTCCTTTTTTTATGGTGATATGATGAGCGAAATTACATTAAAAATTGAAGAGACATCCCAGCGCCATGTCGGAAAGGGCCTAGGTGTTATAGATCCAAAAATTGTCAAGGAAAACAAGTGGCAAACGGGACAAATAATAGAAATTACTGCGAATAAAAAATCTCACGTCAAGGTTTGGCCAGGCCCATCCGAAGACTATGGTTCTGGTATAATACGAATTGACGGCCTGACAAGACACAACATTGGCGCAGGAATTGGAGAAAAGGCCACACTAAAAATTGTAGACTCGGCAGAAGCCACACAAATTACACTATCCCCAATTGAGAAAATCTCTGTTGAAGGACTCCAGGAATACATGTCCACATTGTATGAAGGCCATGTCTTTACAACTGGAGACACCATTATAGTGAACACGTCTTTGGGAGGAAAAACCCAACTAATTGTTACAGCCACGACCCCCCAAAAACCTGTAATTGTTACCCCAAAGACCGTGTTCAAATTAGGCTCAATGACAAAGGCAGTGGATAATTCCATTCCAAGGATTACCTATGACGATCTAGGCGGACTCAAAAAAGAGGTCCAAAAGATCCGCGAAATGGTGGAATTGCCAATGCGTCACCCAGAATTATTCGAAAAACTTGGCATAGAGGCGCCTAAAGGCGTGCTCTTGTACGGTCCGCCAGGAACAGGAAAAACCCTTCTTGCCAAGGCAGTTGCAGGCGAGACAAACTCGCACTTTACATCGATTTCCGGCCCTGAAATTATGGGTAAATACTATGGCGAATCCGAGGAACGACTTAGAGAGATATTCAAACAAGCAGAAGAAAACACTCCAAGCATTGTATTCATAGACGAAATTGATTCCATTGCTCCAAAACGAGACGAAGTAACTGGTGAAGTGGAAAAAAGAATCGTATCCCAGCTTCTAACCTTAATGGATGGAATGAAAGCCCGAGGCAAAGTAATAGTGATTGCTGCGACAAACAGGCCAGATTCCATTGATCCAGCACTGAGAAGACCGGGTAGATTTGATAGAGAAATCGAAATTGGAATTCCAGATGAGGAAGGACGACTAGAGATTTTACAAATCCACACTAGAGGAATGCCAGTAGATGAAAAAATTGATCTAAAACAGTTTGCCCGAGTGAGTCATGGATTTGTAGGTGCAGATCTAGAATCACTAGCCAAAGAGGCTGCAATGCGTTCTCTGCGAAGAATTCTTCCAGACATTGACCTACAACAGGAAAAGATCTCTGCAGAGATTTTGCAGAAAATCAAAATCAGCGAAGACGATTTCAAGGAAGCACTAAAGGAAGTAAGGCCATCTGCACTGCGCGAAGTCCTAGTACAGATTCCAAATGTAACCTGGGACGATGTAGGAGGATTAGATTCACTCAAAGAAGAACTAAAGGAAGCAGTGGAATGGCCACTAAAGCACAAGGAGGCATTCGAATATGTCGACGTTGCCACACCAAAGGGAATTCTCTTGCACGGCCCACCAGGAACAGGAAAAACCCTGATCGCAAAGGCGCTGGCAAAAATGACAGAATCCAACTTTATCTCAGTCAAAGGACCCGAGCTACTATCAAAATGGGTAGGAGAATCCGAAAAAGGAGTCAGGGAGATTTTCCGAAAAGCAAGGCAGGCAGCCCCATGCATCATTTTCTTTGATGAGATAGATGCTCTGGTTCCTAGACGAAGCGGTGGCGATTCTTCGCATGTATCAGAAAATGTTGTATCTCAAATCCTAACTGAAATCGACGGCCTAGAGGAGCTAAACAATGTTCTAATCATTGGTGCCACAAACAGGCTCGATATTGTAGATGAGGCACTGCTTCGACCAGG
>VHBK01000034.1 GCA_016872015.1 Nitrososphaerota archaeon | reverse complement strand
ACTCTGCAGACGTGACAGCAAAAAAGCAACGAATCACAGAAATTGGAAAAGAACTATTTGCAGACGGCGGAGCAGATGCACTAGAAAACATGTTCTTTGCACTAAAGAACAGAATCACAGAAGAAATTGGCAAAGACCCAAGTTCGCTAAAGTCACTTTGGAATGGAATGACACCAGAGTGGAAATTCTAGATTGAAAAAAGTATCAGAAAAGGCTTATGCCTTTCCGATTCTGAATATAGCTGTTGAACATGATGGACATGTTCCTTTTGTTGCAGGCTTGCCGTTTTTCATTGTGACTGGCTTGCTGCCTGACATTTCTCGTTTTGCTCTGCATTTTACGCAATAGCCTATCATGATGTTCTGTTTTGGTCAGATCCTCTATTAGCGGGATCCTGTAAAAATTATTTAACAGAATAGTGGAGTGAGGATCTTGATTTCGCTGATCAATTGGAAGCAATCCTTATCAATTCAGCTCATTTCCTTGGTTTCTCGGCTCAGAATAGTGGGAATTATCACTATAATCGCACCAATTACAATGTTGATGCCAAGTGCTACTGGAACCAATTCCTGTGATATTCCATTCATTAGGTATAGTGCAATCAGTGGAGACCATGACCCAAAGATCAATCCTGCATTGTATGAAAATCCTGCAGCGCTGTTTCTAATTGTGGTTGGGAATCGCTCTGAGAAAAACGCAGGTATTGGTCCCGACGCAGTAGACACTATAAACGCAAAGACAATTACAAACAATTCAAACCACTGGTCTTTTTGCAAAATCAGCCCTGCAAGTGGAATTGAGACAAGTATTGATGCAGAGCAAAAAACCGTAATTGCTTTTTTTCTGCCGATTTTTTGTGAGAGCCAGCCTGTAATTATCATGCCTAGCCACGACGATGTTGTAGCAAAAATCATGAGCCTTGCGATTTCGCCCTTGTCAAATGTCCCAAACTGTTGCAGATATGTGGGCAAAATGCTAATTGAGCCATGATACATGTATACTAGGCCAGTCATAATTGCCGCGCACAGGATGAACTCTTTTTTGTGCGCACCTAGGATTATCCTTCGCAGGGGAGTGCGCTCTAGTGTGTTATTGTTGTTCTCTTTGATCCACAGTGGGGACTCGTCCATGCTGAATCGAACAAAGAGAGCTACTAGTCCTGGAATTATCCCAGTAAAGAAAAGAATTCTCCAGCCCCATTCCTCAAATGCAGGCCCAGGATACAGTATTGTTATTATTTGAAACGCAATTGCCGCAAGCAAAAACCCAAATGAAAATCCACTCTGCAAAAATCCAGAGAGCGCACCGCGCTTTTGTTTTCCAACACTTTCTATTGTGAGGACTGCACCGCTTCCCCACTCGCCACCCGCAAAGATTCCTTGAACTAGACGAACCAGTATGAGTAAAATTGGTGCAATTACTCCTATCATCATATATGTCGGCAACAATCCTACTGCAAATGTCGCAAACGAAAACCCCAATATTGTAATTATCATTGCTTTTTTGCGGCCAAACTTGTCGCCATAGATACCAAAAATCACAGAACCAAGCGGCCTCATTATCAGAGTAACAGTATATGATGCAAATGTTGCAATTATGCTAAATGCGGGATTTTCTGATGGGAAAAACAATTGTGAAATTGAAGGAATTACTAGCAACATTAGTACGATGTCGTATCCGTCAAGTGACCACCCAAGAAAAGATCCAACTGCGATTTTCTTTTGTTGGTTTGTAAGACTCACAATTTTTGGTGTACTATGCACTATTTAGTCGTAAATTAGCTGACTAGGATTTTCAGTTCTATTTTTTTTGCTAGTGCATTTGCATCCTTGATGGAATCCCAGACATAGATTTGAGCAGTATATGTTCCCGGCTTTGCTGGATTCCATGATATTGCAGGCGAAAATGTCTGTTGTGGATTTAAGCCTGGCTCAGTGATCAAAAACCACACTAATTTTTGTGTTACACCATTATCTGCCACAATCTGAACAATGTATACAAACGGTTGAGGTGTTGTTTGTTTGTTTATCACGTCTGCTGAAATCTGGACCTGCTGGTTTACATTGATGTTTTGTGATAATGTGTCGCCAAAGGAATTGAGCAGGCGTGGGTTTTTGACTTCGGCTCGCTGTGTGCCATCAAGCGCAAAAACAGTATCAAATGAGGCAAAAGCCAAAGTACAGATTGCAAAAATAGCAGCTAACCTTAGCACGAAACAATACAAAATTGTGCAATACTAAAGAGTTTGCCTATAATTCTATGCGGTAATAGTCCCAGCGTTCTGGGTCGAACTTAGTTACAAATTCGGCTGTTTCTTTTCCCTCGATTCTTTTTTGTATGACGTCTCGGAGAGCAAAGCTGGTCAGGTACTGGTAGTTCATCGAGTGTGCCTGCATTGTAAAGAGATGCCTCATCTCACTTCCGCCGTGGAGTCCCCAATAACCCATCTTGAGCGCAATTGGCTCTAAAAATACAGTGTTGTGCTGGCCATAGTTTTTGTCTATTATCTCTGGTCTGAGGGTGTAGCTTTCCAGCGGCCCACCCTTGGCAAAGCCGATAATTGGCCCATCGGAGCTACCAATGCGCAAAGTATTGAGAATTGTTTTTGGATCTTCAACCGTTTTTAGAAAATTTTCTCGATTTATTTGAAGGGGAGTTGGAAGCTCATTGAATATTTCAAAAAGTATTGATTGGAATTCCCTGTCTTGTCTTGAGCGCATTGCCTCTATTTTTGGAACCAGTCGAAGATTTTCATAGAGATAGTCCGATTGGATTTTGATCTCTTGCTGTCGCAGATTCAAAAATCCAGTCACTGCATCCATGAAATTTTTTCTCATGTTTTTTGGCAATGCGTGGAGCACTGTTTCGCACATTTCTGATTCGCTGTTCAGAAGATCTTCAAAATAGCCGACAGAACGCTTTACAATAAACGATGGATGCCATGCAAGTGCATGCGCGTTTTTCTTTGCCATGTCCATTGCCTTTACAAAATCTCCAAGTGCATATCCGCCGACTCGGTCAATTACGGATAGGAGCCAGCCTAGGCGCATATAGTAATCACGCATTTCTGTACTGTCTTTGGTAATTGGTGAGCAGTCAAAGCATTTCGTTATTTGCTCCTCAGCGTGTTCTTTTAGATCTCCGCGCCATGGGTATGTGGTGCGCAAAATAAGCACCATGATTATGTTAATGTCCAAATCTGCGTCCTTGAGAAGCTGGCCTAAATTCTGGTCTTGCGTTAGGAATCGAATTACATTGTCTTCATGTGGCTTGTCTACACTTTTTTGGGGATCAAAGTCATGGAACAAGGCCGCCGTATACAGATACTTGAAGTCTTCTTCTTTGATGTTGTTTATGATGCTTTTCCACTTTAGCACTACTAATGTGACATAGGTTACCTCTAACTCATGTGTGATGTTGTGGTATCCATAGTATTCCTTGCCGAGTCCCTGGGTTTCGAAAAGCTTGATGGTATAGTCCAGCATTTTGCTATAGCATGGGCTGTCTAGGCCACAAGACACTGCCAGATTCAGAATTTCATTGCGCAAGGTCTGTGGATTGGCAAACAGCTGCATTAGTGTATGGTTGGCAAGTCCAGTTTTAAATCTGTAGCTAGATTTTTCATGTAAAAATTATAATAAAATTGCAGATTTCATAACAATTTTGCTTTTGCTATCATCATGTGCAATATTGGCAAGTGTGTGTCTTTGGCGTGCAAACAGCATTTTCGGCTTGGCGTACACACACAAGGTCATGTACTAAAATTGATTTTTGAGATATTATATGAGCGCAAAACTCGGTCAGGCGAAAATAAGATCATCTGTTATGAGTATTCTTGATGAGGGAATAACAGAAAAGACCAAAATCTACAAAAAACTCCAATCGGAATTTGGCATTTCCCAGTCAGAAGCACGACTTGCATGCAAGCAGGTCAAAATTGATCTGATGCTAAAACTCAAAGCATTACAGTCAGGAGTAGTAGAATTCTAAAGATTCAATACCGTTTCTCTTCTTTTTTGTTTTGTGGCAATCAACAAGGAAATATTGGACAAACTAATTGCAGATGGGACAAAAATCACACAACTAGTAATCAAAAACAAAAGTTTTGCAGCCAAATCCTCAGAGATTGTTTTTTCTGATGTTCCTGTGAGTAGGCCTACGACACGTGGTGGTGTGTATTTTTCTGACACTACTGAATACAGGGCAAAAGTACTAGTCGAGGATTTTTCAATATCGAAATTACTCTCACAGACAATGCTTGGCCCAAATGCAGAGTTTGCAAAAATTCAACTAATTATGGAATCTAATTCTGCACAAATATTTGCAAACCTAAAGAACTATGTGCAAAAAAGCACCGGCATTGAGCTAAATCTGACAATAATAGATGCCTTATCCAAATGACGCCTTGTAGTACTTGTCATAGTCTTTCCGGGTTTCTTCATCAGAGAGAACCTCATACGCTTTGTTGATCTCTGCAAATTTTTCTGCACTCTTTTCGTCTTTTGATTTGTCTGGGTGGTATTCCTTTGCAAGCTGTCGAAATTTTGCCTTTATTTCTTCGTGTGTTGCATCAATTGATATTCCAAGTGTACCATAATAGTTCGGCAAAGCCGAATCTTGCATCATTTTACGAAATTCTTGAGCCTCTTTGGATTTTTTCTCTCCAAAATAGTCCTCGTCGTCGCGATTCCATTCAGAATGATATTTTTCATAGTCGCGGTTTTTCTTTGAATCGAACTCTTTTTTTTCATAGTCTGATTTTCTGCGCAAAATAATGTCTCGAGCAAGATACAAAAACAAGGCTATGACTGCTATTGCCATTCCTATCATTGCTAGGCGGACGTCTTCTGGGTTGTAATATTCTGAAATTTCCTCGGATCCTCGCTGTGGCTTTTCCATTATGACTTGTTGTCCAAATGCCAACATTGGTGCCAAAACAAGCACTAGTGTCAGCCATGCAAGTCTTTTCATCGTTTTTCTGACTGGCTCAAAATTTTATTAATATTGCCTATACGAGCCTAAAGTCTTCTTTGACTGTATTTAGGACAATATTGGTGACTGTCTTGTCCACGTTTGGCTTGGATGATAATGTCTTGACGAACTTGCTTAGGTCGTCTCTGTT
Source organism: Nitrososphaerota archaeon (assembly GCA_016872015.1). Classification (GTDB taxonomy): domain Archaea; phylum Thermoproteota; class Nitrososphaeria; order Nitrososphaerales; family Nitrosopumilaceae; genus Nitrosotenuis. Next base: position 6,251 of record VHBK01000034.1, on the reverse strand, counting down.
TTTGAACTTGGCAACAAGGACAGTATCTGATTCGCCCGTGACGTCATAGACTGCGCAGACGTTTTCTAGGCCTGCAATGTCTTGCTCAATTTCAACCATCTTGCCCTTTTTTGTGTATATTTCTATTATTGCTGTGAGGTCGTATCCAAGCTTCTCATGGTCTATTATTGCGGTGTAGCCTTTGACTATTTTTTCCTGCTCCATTTTTTTGATTCTAGTCAGAATTGTAACGGTAGACATGCCTAACTTTAGCGCAAGCTGGCGCGATGACAGTCTTGCATCGACTAGGAGATTTTTGAGAATCTTTACGTCTGTTTTATCTAAAATCAACGTGTATGATATGCGCTTTACAAATATTAAAGGTTATACGGTTTTTTTAAAAATATTTTTAGATTAGGCTTGATGGTCAATAAATTCATCCATGATTATATGGTATTGTGCTAGAAAAAAGATTTGACTTTAACAAGTTGTATGCAAGAATAGTTAGGTATTATCTGGACAAAAAGCATTACACAAAGGAGACAGCAAACCAAATTGCGCAAAAAGTGATCCAAAAAGAGATCAGGCAAAGAACTTGTGCCAATATACAATGTGGGCATTTACTGCATGATCATCTGCGAAACTACGAATCTTGCCTAATTAGCAGATGTAATTGTGAAAAGTTTAGCAGAGTCTAGCTCTGGATTTTTTGAACAAAGGTGTTCAGAGAAAACGGCTTTTGCAGATATTCTACACTGTCTTCTAATTTGCGGTTTTCCTCACTTCCTGTTAGGGCGTATGCCGAAGCAAAGATTATCTTTTGAGTCGGCTTGGCACTAAGAATTTGGGTTGCCACTTCGGAGCCACTTTTTTTTGGCATGGATTGATCCAGCACCACGACATCAAATGGGTTTTGGTCTAGTGAGTCAAATTCCGACTTGGTGCTCTGTTTTCTGTATTCTTCTAGGCACTCTACGCCGTCTCTTGTTATGGTCACATTGTGGCCATACTTTTTGAGAATCCTCTCATATTGGGTTGCTGTAAACTGGTTGTCTTCTGCCACTAGTATGTTCAATTTGATTTTGGATGGGCTGGTTGTGGCATTAACGTGCGTGTGTTCTATTCAAACAGACAGGAAACTCACAAAAGGACTGGCTGCGTATTGGTATTGTGCCAGAGGTATCGGAATTGCTGGAAAAAGGCTCCAAGTTGCTACTTGAAGGAAATTTTGAGGATGCACTATCGTACTTTGAGCAAGCAGTGCTCCTAGAGCCACAAAATCCGCAAACATGGAACAAAAAAGGATCGACACTTCGAAGTCTTGGACGATATGATGATGCCTTGGAGTGCTTTAATCGTGCACTGGAATTGGATCCGTCGGACAAGGGGGCATCATAAATTGCTTGGATTGTATTTCAAACCCTATAAGAAAAACTAGGCTTTTTAATCATGGTGAGGCTAAAAGACCATGGCATCCTTCTTGGACAAACCCACAGAGAGAAAGAGTCTGGATGATAGAATTAGGAAGCTATCCCCAAGTGCCAGAAAGGGCGTCAATAATGCTCTAAAATCATTTGATAGGTTTTGTCAAACTGAATATCAAAGGACTAGTGCTGAGGTATTTTCAGAACTAAAGTTATTCAAAGGTGAGGAATTACACGACAAGGCCAGAGATGTATTGCAGGGCTGGATAGATTGGCAATACGACCAAGGCAAGATGACTTCTGGTATTAAGCTTAGAATGTCACAACTGCAAACCGTACTAAGACACCACAAGCTAAAGATTCACTTTGAGGATTTTGATGATCCGTTACACTATACCAAACAAATCAAAGAAGAATTACACGCTATTACCAGAGAAGAAATACAGACTATATTCAGGGTTGCAAAAGGCGAAAAGGTTTCATTCTATCTTGCATTAATCTCAACCGGGGCAAGACCTGGCGAACTGCTCAAAATTAGGAAAAAAGACCTGGATTTTTCAGGCCAGAGAGTCAAAATTAGAATAGAGGCAACAGACACAAAAACCCGTGCTGGCCGTTCAGTCTGGCTTACCAAAGAAGCTGCCAAATATCTAACAATTAGAATTAAGGATCTAAGGGATAATGATCTAATCTGGACTAGAAACGAGAATACCAACAATGCCGAAGTAATAGAGGGCCAGGTTTTTGCCAGATATGTTGACAAGGTAGGCCTAGGCAAGCGTTACAAATCGAATGGAAATAGAATGATAACTCTGTATTCCTTTAGGTCGTTTTTCTTTGGTCTGGCTTCTGATGTCCATCGTGAGGGCTATGCAAATCTGATGGTAGGACATGATGGATATTTGCAACAATATGATAGAATGTCCGACCAGAAAAAACTGGATTGGTTCTTGAAGCTAGAGCCTGAGTTGATTGTGGATCCTACTGAAAGGCAAAAACAGGAATTAGAGTCAAAATCCAAAAAAATAGACGAACTAGAGGCCAAGAATCTACAAAATCAAATGTATGCTGACAAAATAGAGCGTCAAGAGCGCATGATGAAGGCCATGGCAAAAAAGCTAGGCATGGATGTGGAATAATTTAGGGCGTTTAGGCCTACATATTGTAAGAATTAGTAAAATTAGAATTTTTGGTAGAACTTACTGAGTGAGAGAGTTTTTAATTTTGGTAGTGTATATGCGCTCTGGATTATCCGAGAGTTGAAATTCACTCAATTGTTTTTTAACAATAGATGTGAAACTAATAGTTTCATTAATACTCTCACCAACTCGGTTTAGAATCCCAAACGCACAACGGAGCATTTCTTCGTCTAAATTCTTGATCACGTTCTTTTCAAAATCACCATGTCTGAACATGCTCTTATACTCACTTATAATAAAGAAAAATATCGTCGTAATAAAGAAATAATATACAAAATATGTGTGATATTCCTTAATGTCTGTTATTAGTATATCCTTTCTATGAATAAAGAATTTGTCTACTGTCTCATGTTCTGTTATTATATCCTCTCTGAGAGTAGCTAATTTGAAATTAATATTGTCTGAAATTGGAATAAAAAACTCTGCACTGTGTCTTAAATGTATTATTATTAATTGGTCTAAAATAAAATCAAGACTCTCTCTAATATCATGCGAATCAAAGACAGCACTGAGTCTTTTGAAAAGTATCTGAAAATCTGGGGGCGTTGCGCCAAAAATCTTACTCTTGATCTCAATATTGTTATCATAGAATGTGAACATTATTTTAAAAATCTCTTTGATTTCTTCAGAAGTTATTCTGTCTACATAGTGTTCGTTTTTTATTAAGTAACAAATTCCTATTGGAGTAATTGAGTAGTACTGTGATCTTTTATCCACAGTTATTAGTTCTGTAATAAATCCAATTTTTAAAAAATACTCGATGTTGGTTCTGAATATTTTACGAGTGACATATCTGGAAAAATCTACTGATTTTAAACCATAACCGATTATCTTTTTCCTATATTCGACGGGTTTGCTGTATTCTAAAAGCTCTTGTAATATTAGATAATTTGTTCGTAATCTGGTCTTTTTTAGCACAGTTTACACATAATTTCATTATATATAAGGAGTTTACAAAATCTACATTGAAAACTCACCTAATTCGAATCCATGAAGACACGCTAGAAAAACTAGCAAAATATGGCCATGCTGGCCAGACTTACAATGATGCGTTAGAGAAAATCCTAGAAGAGGTTGAAAATTGAAAAAACTTCGTTCCTGCTGTTTAGACAGCTTGCCTATATACGAAATTGAGTTTCTTACCGGTGAAAAGATCCACACATGTGAACCCTGCTCTAAGCTTCCATGTTATTCTAGATTTATCAAATCCAAAAAGGAGATCAAATAATGTATTGTTTTAATTGTAATAGGGATATATCAGATTCTGAGAAGGCCAAATGCAAAGAAAATAATCACGACCTAGATTTTGAAGGACAATATAACAAAACTTTTGACTATCAAAAAATTAGTGAGAAAAAACCTGACAAGGATGAACAAACAAAGAAACTTGTTGATAAGCTACGAAATATGGCAGGATCCAAAATCAGTAAAATCGTTATTTCTAAAAACGATGAGAGTAAGGTAATTGCACTGGTACGAGTAAACGGCCATCTAGAAACCATTGAATTAGGCTCTGAGAGGTCCATTCTCTGGCTAAAATCCCAGTATTTTCAGGCACATAAAGAGATAGCCTCCGACGAATCCTGTCGTTCCGTAATTGATATTCTCAGGGCTGGAGCAAGATTTGGAGAAAAAATTCAACATGAGCACACCTACAAAAGAATAGCTCTAGTTAATGGACAGATTTTCTATGACCTTTGCTCGCCTGACTGGAAGCTAGTCAAAATTGAGAGGGATTCTATCACAATAACATCACACAATGAAAATCTGCCAATATTTTTGAAAAGCAACAATCAGTCTGAGCAGGCAGAACCATGTCTTTGTCCACATGGAGATCCTCTTGAAGAATTTTGTAAGCTGATTAGAATGCCCAACAATTTGTTGTTCAAAGTTCATCTTATTTCGATGTTCATAGATAGCATTCCAGTACCAATTATGGTGATTAGTGGGCAACAAGGCTCAATCAAGTCGACACAGAGCGGTCTGGTAAAACGCCTAATTGATCCATCAGGCGCCAAAATCGAGGACAATCTTAGTCACTTTCCAAAATCAATTGATGATCTAAACTTGCATCTTGCAAACAATCATCTTGTCGCCTTCGACAATGTTAGCTATATTTCAGATGAAACAAGTGATGTTCTTTGCAAAGCAATAACCGGCGCAGGTTATCCAAAAAGAAAATACTATACAGACAGCGAGGAGATAATTCTCAAATTCCAAAGAAAAATCATTCTAAATGGAATAACCGTCAACATAGACAATGGTGACCTTGCAGAGCGCTCAATTCAGTATTATACACAAAAAATTCCCTCGAATCAAAGAATCACGTCCGAAGAAGTTGAAAACAGATTCAAAAGTTTATTGTCTGATGTTTTGGGACAAATCTTTTTGATATTGCAAAAAGCAATACAAAATCACAGTATCGTGAAAAACGAACTAAAGGAACTCCCACGTATGGCGGATTTTGCAGTTTGGGGTGAAGCAATATCTATGGCACTTGGCAATAAAATGGGTGTTTTTTCTCAAGTTTACAAAAAATCTATGGATGAGTCAAATGAAATCCTTAATGAAAACAATCCAATAATTGGATTAATTGATCAGGAGCTTGGAGAAAAGGCCGAAATTACTATTCCCGTTGGAGAATTTTATTCTAAACTACAAAATTTTGCTAGCCAAACACATCATGATACAAGAAATAGAAGTTTTCCAAAATCCCCAAATAAACTAAGAGCATCTATTGTTAGAATAAAACCAATCCTTGATGAAGAAAACATCACAATAGAGTTTGTCAAAAACTCATCAAGTGGATTTACAAAGAATGCAACGCTGCTGAAGATAAGAAAACAGCCTCACCATCCTCACCAAGCTCACCTCAATGAGAACTCAGACCATCAGGATGGAATATTCTTCGACAAGCCCTTCAAAGAGCAGATTATGCCAGATTCAATATCAAATATGAAAGGTGAGCCTAGTGAGCATAGTGAGCATAGTGAGCATACTATTCCAGAATTGTTGGACTCCCATGTACAATGTTATAGGAAACATCATGGTATTGCATGACTAGGCCAATTCCACTAGAGGACAGAATAAGCAAGTTTGCCAGTTCACTCACAGAACAAGAATCATGGGGTTTTGGAGATATACGATATGGTATTACAGATTCCAAAGTAATGATGAAGCTAGGATGTACTCCGTGGACTTGGGTCAGAGTAAGGCCGTTATTGAGGCAATATCTAGAAGGCAATAATCTAATTTTAACAAAAAATGTAGGGGATCTGGAAGTTGAAACACTCAACATTACAATAAGATACGACAAAAAGAACAGATACTGGTATGGCAAAAAGAATCCACTATATGCACACAACATCCCAGACAAGGATGGAATGAGACACTACCGGCAAATGACTCCAGAAGAGCTAGAAGGCTTTGGCATTTACTGGTCAAAAAAGGCAGCACTCCAGACAAAAACAATGGCATGATAACAATTGATGCCTCTGTCAACTCGTTATATACTACAAAGGCCAATGTCTCAAAAAATAGCATGATGGTGATGATTGGCTGTACATATTCTCCCATAGAGTATTCCCAGTCTGGCATGCTGTGCCTAACCTGCCATTGTGGAGAAATCTTGATGCACCTAAAATCAATG
>VHBK01000033.1 GCA_016872015.1 Nitrososphaerota archaeon | reverse complement strand
CTCGGTCATCATGCCTAGTTCGTGGTCTGCCTCTGGCATGAACTTGCCCAGCGAAGACTTGAGGCTTCTCATTAGGCCGATTGTCGGTGCTATTGTGACTACGGTGTCTCCTAGGTCGTGGAATGTTGTTAGTCTTAGTTCGATTTGTTCTAGCGCCATTCTGCAGTTTCCTAGCATTTTGGTGACCTTTCGGACTTCGGCTAGTTCATTGGCTAAAACTTTGCTAGTGTGAGTATCGTGTTTTTGGGTTGCTTGGACTACTCTTTGGAATAGTTTTTCCTCTCTTTGCTTTAGTTTGGTCAGCATTCCGTCAAGTTTTGAGATTTGGTTCTGTAGGCTTCTTGTTGCCTGCTCAATTCTTGGCTTTAATGCGCCTTTAGGCTTGAGGACGTCGCCCAACTTTTCAGATACGCTTGGTGTTGTTGGTTTGGACCAGGAATTCTGGAAGTTTGTCATGGCTGACTTTTAGTAGTTTATTGAAATTGAAAGGTGTGAAATCTATTTTACCAAAAGATCTAATGGGTAACTTTTGAGGCTAATTCTGCCTTCAGCCGAGGCTAGAAGGCATTAGAGAAAATAAAAAACAATTCGCCTAGTTTACTGGGCTAGAATGCTTTGTGGGTGCATTTTCTTGATGTGAGAATGCACTCCGTGTGATGCTGTGACTGCTTCGCCACATAATGGACATGTTTCCATTTTTATAGTCTGTTCTATATATAGTATTTAAGGTTTACGTTTTTCGGATCTTTCGAGCTCCAAAATACAGATCAAGATTACGATCCGTATCACAAAAACAGAACAGCAAGAATGTGGAGCTGGGAAAAGATGACGGAGAAAAATTTGAAAGTTAATTTTCATTGAGAGAAAAACTCTGAAAAGGAATTTTTCAGAATGCAAAAAATTTATTGCACAAAGGTACGAAGTTCATTCTGTAGTATATGGCAATAGGCTTGTTTAAAACCATTATTTCTAGTCCAGACGTAAGAGAGCCTAAAAATCGATTTTCGCAGGGCTATTCATAGATAAATCTTGTGTAATGTTTATATAGAGAACTCTAAAAATGCATTACACCTTATGACACAAACAGCACGAAATAGCGACCGTTGCCCACGTTGCGCTAAAGGCGCAATGCTAACAGATGGTAGCACAGGCGAGATGTTTTGTAACACGTGTGGATTTGTTGCAACAGAGCGAGTTGAAGAAGAAGGACCAGAGTGGCGTTCCTTTTCCAAAGAAGAAGGAGAGAACCGAACTCGAACAGGTACACCAACTTCACTTGCGATGCACGACATGGGTCTTGCAACAATTATCGGCCAAGCCGACAAAGACGCATCTGGAAAACCACTGACATCCTCGATGAAGAGCACCATTGAAAGGCTACGAACTTGGGACTCGCGAAGCCAGGTCCACGAACCAGTGGATAGGAACTTTAGGCAGGCATTCTCGGAGCTGGACAGACTCAAGGACAAGCTGGCACTTTCTGATGCAGTCATTGAAAAGACTGCATACATCTACAGAAAGGCACTTGACAAAGGGCTTGTTCGAGGACGCTCAATTCCGGGACTAGTAGCTGCTGCCCTTTATGCGGCATGCAGAAACACAGAGACCCCAAGAACTCTAACCGATGTGGCAAATGGCATCAACATCAAGCGAAAAGACGTAGCTAGATGTTACAGATTGCTCCTTCGAGAACTGGACCTAAAAATGCCAGTAGTCGATCCAATCAAGGGAGTCGCAAGAATTGCAAGCATTGCTGACTTGTCTGAAAAGACAAAGAGAAAGGCACTTGAATTCCTAAAGGAGGCAAGCCGAATTGAGGTATCTGCTGGAAAGGACCCGATGGGTCTTGCGGCAGCTGCTTTGTACTTGGCTTGTGTGATGCTTGGCGAGAACAAAACCCAAAAAGACATTGCCCAGGCAGCAGGCGTAACTGAGGTTACCATCCGAAACAGGTACAAGGGTCTTAAAGAAGCATTAAAGCTCTAAAACCTCTCTTTTTGTTGTTTTTTGCAAATTTTAATAGGAATTGTATAAGCTAAATTTTGTGAAAAAGAAAAACATCATTGGCCTTGGATTGGTTGGAATTGCAGTAGCAGTTGTGTTTGGCCTGATTTTGACTGCTCCTTCTGGAGACGATGGGCGCGAGAAGATCTATCATGCAAGGCTAGCTGATCCAAAACAATACCAGGACGGGGTTTTTTCTGATACGTTTTTTGTCAAACAGGGCAAGTACGAGTTTCGATTTGTTCCAAATGGCGACAGCCCTCAAAAATTATCCATTGCGTTAAAGGGGTCGTCATTTTCGTTTACTGAGGATTTCATCTTAGAGTCAACTGAACATGGAGACATTGGGAAATACTATACCTGGAAATATCTGGGCCAGGACAAAATCGAAATACCCGAAGACCAGGAACTGCAAATCAAGATCAATCCAAACGGCAATGTGCTAGGACCAGTATCGGTGTATCTGATAAAATAGGACTGGCGTGACCCCAAGCGCAGAACCATGAGAGAACACCTCTCTTATCCATAGCGCCAATGCGCCTTTTTGGGACACAAATCAGTTCTGCTGGGTCACGCGCCCATTAGTCGATAGGATTTATGTCCTTTCGCATCATTTCGTATAGGAATTTATCTTATTTAAGATTTAGTGTGAATTTTTACATCAAAGATCTACATATAATGAAATTATTTTTGGCTGGATTTTGTCAAACAGCAATATTAGCTGGAATGATTTGACAAAGAAAATGAAGCTCTCTGGCAAAGTGGCAATTGTAACTGGTGGAAGCAGGGGAATTGGAAAGGCAATTGCAAAGGAATTTGCTGTAAATGGTGCAAGCGTTGTGATTTCTGGAAGAGAGCAAAAAAATCTGGACGAGTCCGCAAAGGAGATTGGCGCATTTGCCATACAGGCAGACATTAGAAAAGAATCCGAAGTTCAAAGTCTCATAGAAAAGACAATTGAAAAATTTGGTAGATTGGACATTTTGGTAAATAATGCGGGGGTTTTTCCCAAGATCAAGCTTCTCCATGAGATTTCGGATTCAGAGTGGAGGGATGTCCTAGATGTCAATCTCAATGGTCCATTTTATGCCACAAAATATTCCATACCGCATTTGCAAAAAAATGGTGGTGCAATAATCAATATCGCATCATCTGCTGGCATAAAGGCATATGAGAATTTCAATGCTGACGCATATTCCGCATCAAAGGCTGCACTGGTTTTGCTAACCAAATGCTGGGCTTTGGAATATGCAAAAAACAAGATTCGCGTTAACTGTATTTGTCCTGGTGTTGTGGAAACAGACATGACATCCGAATTTCTCTCAACACCAGCAACAAGAGAGATGATGAACTATGCATATCCAATTGGCAGATTTGGGACAGTCGACGATGTTGCAAAGGCTGCTCTGTATTTTGCATCAGAGCAAGACTCGCCTTGGGCTACTGGTGCTGTTTTGCCCTTGGATGGCGGCGAATCCCTAAAGTAAATCAATTTAATACGCAAAGATTTAGCCAAAGACATTGGAATCAATAAAGAAAAGGCGCGCAAAGACTCTCATCTTGCTTTCGGCCATATGGTTTGCAGTTGCAATACCATTACCGTTTCTGTTTAGCGTTCCAGAAGAGGCAACACCGCAATACTTTACGTTGATTCAGATTTTGGGCTTCATTTCAATTCCGTTTGTGGCACTTGGAATCGCTTGGACGCTCAAACCAGAACTAGCTCAATAACATGTCCAGCATTCCATTTTCAAGTCCTCTCAGCGAAGCCCAGCTTGCCTTGGATGCCGCAAAAAAAGCGAGCCTGGCTGTGATGAGCGTGTATGGGGAGGAATTTACGTCTCACCTAAAGGATGACGATTCTCCAATAACAAAGGCAGACCTGCAAAGCAACGAAATAATCAAGCAGGTATTAGCATCTTCCGGCCACCACATTCTATCGGAAGAAGACACAGATGACGCATCTAGGCTGGATCGGGAAAAAATTTGGATTGTGGATCCGCTTGATGGGACAAGTGACTTTGTCAGCAGGACTGGCGAATTTACCATTATGATTGCCCTAGTTCAAAACAAGGTCCCTATTCTTGGTGTGATTAGCAGGCCTACAACCAACACAATATTTTTGGCGCAGAAAAATTCTGGTGCATTCAAGCTTGAAAATGAAAAATGGTCAAGACTCCAGGTGAGCAATACTAGAGATCTGAGGCAATGTAAGGCAGTCGGTAGCAGGTTCCACCTAACAGAACAAGAAAAAGAGTTTTTCAAAAAACTCGGCGTTGCTAGCTTTGAGAGTCGCGGTAGCTCACTCAAAGTAGCAGAGATCTGTCAAGGCTTGGCAGATCTGTATCTTACCACATCAAACAAGATAAAACAGTGGGACACGTGCGCATCGCACTGCCTAATTACAGAGTCTGGGGGGAAAATTACCGACATGTATGGCAATTCAGTATTATACAATACGGAAAAGCTGAACCATGAAAACGGCCTAATTGTGACAAACGGCTTGGTACATGAAGAGATTATACAAAGATACAGTAGCTAGGCTACATTTTTTGATTTCAGAAAGCTTAGTAATTTTTGCACTGACTCGTCCAGTGTTTCCTTGTCAGTTTCTACCACAAAGTCTGGGTTTGTTGGTATATCATATGGGTCTGAGATACCTGTGAATTGTTTGATTTCATTTGCTCGTGCCTTTTTGTACATTCCTTTGACGTCTCGAGTTTCGCATTCCTCTAAGGAGCACTTGACATAGACTTCAAAGAATTTCGAGTCGTCTCCTACTATTTTTCTTGCGTCTGCTCGATTCTCAAAGAATGGGGAAACCAGAGACACTCCGACTGGCACATTGTGCTTTAGTAGTAGTTTTGCCAGATGACCGACCTTTTTGTTGTGCTCTATTCTTCCTTCTTTTGAAAAGTCCTTTGGCGAGAGCCATTCTCTTAGCTCGTCTCCATCCAGAATAGCAAGGTTTGGTACGACTTTTTGCATTGCTCGAACTATTGTTGTCTTGCCAGAGCAGGGGAGTCCTGTCATCCATACTACAAATGCCATTTTCAGATTGCCTGCCTTTTGTAGCTCTTAAAGACTTTACGACATGAACCAGTATTGTTTTTCCAGATATTCGATCTGCTCTAGTATGGCAGTCATTTTTGTGGATACTGCCATTACTGATTGGAACTGCTCGTACATTTCCTGCTCTTCTTCTTTTGATAGAATTTGGGCTTCGGCCTTGTTGAAGAACTCTTCTTCTTTTTTTAGATGATCTTCTAGGTATATTGAATAGGTTCTCAGGAATCTAGCTACTGGTTCGCGAGAGTCCTTTCCTTGCTTCCAGTCTTGGAGGTGTTTGCTGATGTTTTTTGCAATCCTGCGGGAAAACTCGTGCTCTATCATGAATTTTCTGATTTCGTCCTTTAGGGAATCATAGCTTGCAACGCAGGCAAAATACGAGTCTTCCTCTCTGGAATAATGAATTGAATCGAGGAATTCGGCAATTACAAAGTTGATTTTTTCTATATCAGATAATGGAATGTTTTTGCCTGCGTATAATTTCTGATAGCATCGGACAATTATTTTTTCTAGTCTCTTTATTTTGAGATGGTCTTGCCTTAGAATGTCTGTTGCGCTCATTATCTCATACTACAAAATTAGAATTAGCACCATCAAATGTAATGGTAACGCCAGAAAGATATTTGATTTTATTTTCAACTATACCTTTTACAAAATCTCCAATTTCTCTTGGCTCGCCAAGTCTTTTCATTGGAATGTTTTTTGCCATGTCTGCTGCGTTGCCAAGATCGCGCACTCTAGCCGTGTTGATTAGTCCCGGTGCAATGTTTACACAGCTTACCTTTCTTGCTGCAAGCTCCTTGCTTGCAAGCTTGAAGACGGCAGTAAATGCGAGTCTGTATGCGCTAGAAATTACCAGTCTTGGATTTGGTTCCTTGATGACACCAGACGTTATTACAAAAATGTAACCGCCATCTCGCACCTTTAGCTTTTGAAGCAAGAGACAGAATCCCAAGAATAATTGGTTATGGTATTTTTGCCACTCTTTTTCGGTTACCTCGGAGAACTGCTTTGGTGGCGGGCCTCCTGTGTTTAGGACCAAAATGTCTGTCTGCTTTTGCTTTTTTATGAATCGCTTTACACTTGATAGATTTGCAGTGTCGATTTCCTTTCTAGATGTAGAAACAACATCGCATCCAATTGATGACAGAGAATCTGCAATTGCCTTTCCTATTCCCTTAGAGCCGCCAAGAACAATTGCCTTCATTGTATCATAGTATAACCATAATTGATTTTAATCTAGTGGCTATTCCAGCTCAAAGAATGTTACTTGTCTTGGATCGTCTTGTATGATTCCAAAGTGAGGCCGAGCAAATCCTCCCCCATAGTACCCTTGAGGGCCGCCAAGACCCATCCTTATCAAATAGTTTGAATTTTTCTCAATTGGGATTTGCCTTTTTCGTATTGTATATTGTGAGATTTTCTCCGTTTCGTATCTGAACGGCAAAACGTTTGTGATTTCGTCCTTGGTTTGTCTAATGGCTGCTTCCATGTGCTGGTGTCCGCATAAAATTATGAAATTATCCAGCTCGGCCTTTGCCTCACCAAATGCTGATTCTGCCTTGTAGTGGTATCCTGAATAGCTGAAAAACTCAAAGTCTTCCTCTGATAGTCTCTGCCAGGTTCGCTGGTACAGCCAAGGATCATCTCCTTTCTTTGCTATTTTATCTGGGTTTACTGGGCCGCCGTGAACACAGAAAAGCCTGTCCTTTTTTTCTATTGCAAACTGGTCCCCAAATGTGCCATCATTATTTTGCCTAAAGAACTCGGTATCTTGGTTTGTTAGCAATTCATGTTCCTTGAGACTTGCGTATGAGCTTCCAGAGAGGAATTTTTTGTATAAAAACCCCTCATCGTGGTTCCCCATGACAGAGATCATTGGAAACGAGTTTGCAAGCTCACTCATTTTCTGCAGTACTTGTTTTGGGCTTGTGCCCCGCTCCAAGAGATCGCCCAAATTAATAATCCTAGATACTTTGCCGTATTTTTCTTCAAACTCGGAGGAAAACGCAATATCCAGTATTGTCTCTAGTCCCTCAATGTCTGCATGAATATCAGAAAATACTAGATCCATTGATTTGGATTTTAGTTAGCTATGTTTATTCCGTTTTCTTTGGCTTCTTGTTTTATCTCTACTATCTGGTTGTTAATTTCTTCAATTTCAGCTACTAGCTCTGCGCGTCTGTCGACTAGTGTCTTGAGCATAGCGCTGTACAGATTTGTTAGTGTTTGACTCATTTTTTCTTCGAATCTCCTTTACGGTTTTAGTCTTAAACCCTTACTAATAATTTGTACTAGTGCGTTTGTCAACAATCAGCTCATTTTGAGCTTATTGCGGACAATCTCCAAATTTTCCACATCGGAATGGTGGGAATTTGCGCAATGCCAAAGTGGCCTGGGCTGCTTAATAAACCGAGTACGCACAGGTTAAAGACTAAACTGCTTCGTTGTCGCTCAGAATGTTTGAGGATGTAGTAAAGGAGGCAATCAGGGGCCAAACAGAGGCAGGGGCTGGCGCAATAATGCAGGAAAGTGTGCCAGCAGAAATTCATGGCTTTATTCCTGATTTGGTTTCACAACTGGATCAAGGAGTAGACTCGAGTGTAGTGGCAGACCAAGCACTAAACAAGACATTTGATATTGTGGAAAGTGTTGTGCTAACAGATGCTACTGCACATGTACTAGACAAGTTCTCAGACAGAATTGTGGATCTGCTCTTTGGGCAAGCATTTTTGAATGTATTATCACAGGCAGCCACACTTATTGCAAACAGCACATCACCAATCTAGGTAAAGCTAGTACAACGACATCCCTTGACTAGGCATTTGCCTGGACCGTCATGAAGCTTGGAATCATGAAAACAACCTGCATGGAGGTTTTTGCAGTTCATGATCTGGATTTGGGTTTCTTACTAATCCGTTTTGCTGTTCTATGCTACAGCTATGCGGATTTGGCGGGATTCGTGGTTACAGATGTTTTGATGCAGATCTGCTAATGACTCCTCTTTGAATGTCAGATCGCATCGGTAGCATTTCCATGCAGTTGTTGTCATGATGTCACAAATGTGAATTTTGTATTTAACGCGCGCGTAGAATTTGTATGGATAATTTCTACTAGACCAAAAACAGGTCTAGATTACGCCGGTGCTTTTGGCAAGCTCCAGTGCTTTCTTTTCTGTCATCTTGACCTGCTTTAGAATTGTATACCGCTCAGGTCGTAATGATTGGGCAATTACTAGTGCTTGTGCTAGTGTTTCCTTTTTGAGGCCAATCTGCTTTGCAGTAGTCGGTGCACCAATGTTTCTAAGCGTGTTTGTAATTTTTTTCCAGTCCTGGCCCTGAAGTTTTGCCATCAAAATAGCCCCAATTCCGCATTTTTCTCCATGAAGACCAACATTTGGCGCTAGTTTGTCAAGTGCATGTGAAAACAAGTGTTCCGACCCAGAACAAGGCCTACTGCTTCCCGCAATGCATGAAGCAACACCTGCACTGATCAGTGCCTCGACTATTTCGCGAATGTCTGGCATCTTTTTCTTTTCAGTTGCCTCTAGCAGAATTTTGGCACTCATTGATGCCAGATTTGATGAGTATCGTCCGTAGTATTCGCCAGTGTTGTCGCGTCCAAGCTGCCAATCTTTTACTGCGGTAATTTTTGCAACCAAGTCACCGCATCCAGCTGCCAAGAGCTTCTTTGGTGCCTTTTTGATAACATCAATATCAACAAAGACCCCAAGCGGTGCAGTTGCAACCAGAGAATGCGGTTTTTCTCCCTTGATAGACACAAAGGGACTTGCTATTCCGTCATGCGATGCAGCAGTCGGCACACTAACAAAGGGTTTTCCTAAATTATAGGAGATCATTTTTGCTATATCGACTGACCTTCCGCCTCCTACTCCAATTATGAGATCAGCCTTGTCCTTTCTTACTTGGGATTCGACTAGTCTAATTGATCTTTCATCGTTTGTACTTGGTATATGCCAGGCTGACTTGATTTTAGAGCTGGCCAGTGATTTTGTAATTTTGGTTTTGACAATTTTTTGAACATGATTACCTGCGATGATGGAGACCTTTTTTGTTGGGCCCAAGTCCAGCAGGAATTTTCCAAAATTTCCAATGTTTTTTTCTCCAACTACGATCAGACGTGGAAGCTCCATTGTGTGAGATGGAGAATTGCGCATTACGTCATTGACTGAGCCTACCACTTATCAAGTTGACCCCCCAAAGTTATTTAAAAGGGTCCAAGCCTTTTCTGATCATCTAGGAGTATTTTCTGTGTCAGCTAATAGCGTAGAAGACAAAATTCTACATGGAACAACCACAGTAGGTATCAAGGCAAGCGACGGCGTAGTCTTGTGTGCAGACATGCGTGCAAGCGCAGGCTATTTCATTGCAAACAACAACACAATGAAAGTGCAACAGCTAGCAAGACATGCTGGAATGACAATGGCAGGAGGAGTTGCAGATGCGCAAAACATCACAGATGTTCTGAGATATCACGCAAATATTCACCTGGTACAAAAAAATGAAAACATTCCAATCAGATCACTTGCAAGACTCTGCTCACTGATGTTCCACCAAAACAGGGGCTATCCGTTCATTGCAGACATTCTCATTGGCGGATACGACAAGCAAGGACCGCAGTTGGTAAACATTGATGTGTTTGGCTCTGTTGAAGAGAAAAAATACGTCACAACCGGTAGCGGCTCACCAGTGGCATACGGAACCCTAGAAGACGAATACCGAGACAACCTCACAGTAAATGAGGCAAAGGTAATCGCATTGCGTGCTGTAAAGGCAGCAATTGTTAGAAACATTGGAACCGGCGACGGAATCAATGTCGCAGTTATCGATAAGGATGGCTATCGCCTTTTGACCAAAGAGCAAAAGAAAGCCATCATTGCTTTGTAGTGATTTAATGCAAAAAAGACAACAGGAAAAGGATTCATCTACAGCCCAAAGTGTAATGGCAACAATACTGCAAAGTATTCCAAAAGAGGCCCAGGTAAGCAAAATCGACTATGAGGGCCCAAGAATAGCACTGTACACAAAATCACCATCATTTCTGATGGAAAACAACCAAATTGTATCTGATCTGGTAAATGTAATCAAAAAAAGGATTGTAGTTAGAACCGAGGAGTCGATTCGCAAAAACGAAGAAGACGCCCGCAAAATTATTGCTGAAGCCTTGCCAAAAGAGGCAGAACTTGGAGGCACATTTTTTGATACTACAACAGGCGAGGTCTCTGTCGAAGTCAAGCGACCCTGGCTGCTTCAGAACAATGTTGACTTTAATGTAGCAAAGCTAGCAGAGCAGATGGGCTGGAGAATTCGAGTAAGAAAGGCAACCACAATCCAGTCCAGCACAATTCAGCAAATCAATTACAATCTAAAACTGACATCGTCAGAGCGAGCAAAACACCTCAAGCAAATTGGCGAGAGCATTTTCCGGCCAAGACTAGCCCAGAGATCCGAAGTATCTCTGATGACTTTGGGTGGATTTGGCCAAGTTGGAAGATCAAGTATGATTCTAACTACGCCAGAAAGCAAGATCTTAATTGACTGTGGTGTAAACCCAGGAGCTAGAATTCCGGCAGAGGCATACCCAAGACTGGACTGGGCAAACATTACACTAGATGAGCTAGACGCAATTGTCATAGGCCATGCACACCTAGACCACACTGGATTTTTGCCGGTGCTCTGCAAGTATGGCTACAAGGGCCCAATCTATTGCACAGAGCCGACATTGCCAATGATGAACCTAATCCAGCTAGATGCAATTCGAGTAGCATCTGCGCAGGGACGAGCACCGCTGTACGCAGAACGCGACGTAAAGCAAATCATGAGACAGACAGTCACAATACCATACGGAACAGTTACCGACATTGCGCCAGACATCAAGTTGGTATTTTCAAATGCAGGCCACATCTTGGGCTCTGCTACGTGTCACTTTCACATTGGTAATGGTGATCATAATTTTGTATACACTGGCGATATCAAGTTCGGCAAAAGCATTCTCTTTGATAGCGCATCATGGAATTATCCTAGGGTTGAAACTCTACTAATAGAGAGCACCTATGGAGCAAGAGAAGACATCCAACCAACACGACAAGAAGTCGAGTCCGCATTCATCAACGCAGTAAACAACACCCTAGTTGACGGCGGAAAGGTCCTAATTCCAATTCCGGCTGTCGGTCGTGCCCAGGAAATACTGATGGTAATTGATCATTACATGAAGGCAGGCCAAATGGTCGAAGCCCCAGTATTCACAGAGGGAATGATCTCAGAGGCAACTGCGATTCATGAGGCATATCCTGAATATTTGGCGCGCGAGCTCCGACAAAAAATTCTGGAAACTGACGATAATCCATTTGATTCTGAGTATTTCACAAATATCGAGCATTCAGATGCGCGAGAGGAACCATTGCGCGACAACACCCCATGTATAATTTTGGCAACCTCCGGTATGCTAGAGGGCGGCCCAGTCTTGGAATATTTCAGAAACATTGCGCCATCAAACAAAAACAAGATAATCTTTGTGTCTTATCAGGTCAACGGCACACTTGGCAGAAGAGTCCTTGATGGTTCTAAACAAGTTTCATTGCTTGGTAAGGACGGCAAAGTAGAGGTAGTCAATGTAAATTGCTCCATGATAAAGCTTGACGGATTTTCAGGTCACAGTGATTTCAATCAGCTAATGTCATTTGTGCACAAGCTCAGACCAAAGCTTCGACGTGTTCTGGTAAACCACGGCGAGCGAAGAAAATGC
>VHBK01000032.1 GCA_016872015.1 Nitrososphaerota archaeon | reverse complement strand
GAGCTGAGCTCCATAATCAAGGCAAAGCCAAAAGAGTTCAAGGAACTGCTCAATGCAATAATTGGAATCGACAAGCTCGACTTGGCATCAGAGAATCTCAAAGTGGCGCAAAAATCATTCCGACAGTCAATTTATCAAAAATTCGGCTATGACGACACCCACATTTTGATATTAGAAAAAGAAATTACAGAAAAAAACCTAGAGATAGAAAATTGCAAGCCACAAAAGCTAGAACTGGCACAAAAAAAGGAAGCCAAAGCAAAAGAACTAGAAGTGTTGCAAAACAAAGTCAGTCTAGACTCTACCAAAGAATTGATGCTAAAGCAAATAGAAGAGAGAAAATCGGAATTTGCAAAATATGTCAAAGACGCCATAATATCCATTCAGAAAACCATCACAGAAAAAGAAAGAAAGATTCGTGATTGCCAAGACTGTTTTGAGATGGCTGGCAAAAAAGAAAGACTAGAGACAAGACTCCAATCAATCAAGTCAGAAATAGAAGAATCACGAAAAAAAATTGCAGAGCTGGAAACCAAAAGAGCAGTCCTACTAGAGCATGCAGAGCTGGCAAAAAAACTCCAGCTCCAAGATGGCAAATGCCCTGTCTGTGACTCGCATGTTGACAAACTCAAGCCAGTCTTTCAAACAGAGCACATCAAAGAAGAACAAGAAAACATCAAATCTCAAATCCAGGCACTAGAGTCAAAAAAATCAAGCCTAATTCAGGAAGAAAAAGAGACACTAGAGCACGGCAAAAAGGCAACAGCGGCAAAAGCAACACTTGATGCGCATTCCATACAAAGACCAGAGCAAATCAGCATTCTGATCCAAGAAGTAGAATCACAAAAGGCCCAAATCCAGAAAATTCCACTTGTCATGACAACATCTGGCTTGTTGCAGGCATCAGAGATTGATTCCCATGCAAAAATACTATACGAAAAGATTGCAATGATGCAACAAGAAATAGAAGGATTTGATCAGGCTGAATTTGCCAGACTAAAATCAAGCTTGGAGTCAGCAAAAAAAGAACTTAGTGCACTAGACCAGGAATATGGCGCAGTAACACAAAAAATAGCACAAGCAACAAGTCGAGTGAGCCAAATCAATTCAATTCTAGCAGAACTGATACATGTGAAAAATTACATTGCACGACTGGAAGAAATCCAGGATAACATCTACAATCGGGACGGCCCAGTTGCCACAAGCCTTAGATCATGGGCATTATCAACAATATCTGCAAAGGCATCTGAGTACCTAGAAATGCTAAACACAAAAATTCACAGAATAACACTGACGGAAAAAACTCGAGACATTTCCATTACATGCTATTCCAAGAACACTGTAATCGACATTGATTCGCTTTCTGGTGGAGAGCAGGTAAGCGTTGCATTATCGCTACGACTCGGAATGGCGCATTTGCTTGGATCATCGAATCTGAACTTTGTCATATTGGATGAGCCTACAACACATCTGGATAGTGAGCGGAGAAGATCCTTGGTGAGGGTTTTGTCTCAGCTGACCGATGTTGCAAACGCAAACCCAATCCAGTTTATCATAATAACGCATGATGCTGAAATTTTTGAGGATTCGTCAGTTGAGAAAATTTATCGATTCGAGTCCAGTGAAAACGGCACGCAGGTAGCCTTGCTCTAGCCGCCGGTTAGTTTTGCAAACTTTTCGTTCTTGGATAGCTTTTCCATGAATTGTAGATTAGATAACGCTACTATGGCTGATTCCACAACAGGCGGGCTTGGATCCGATAGTGCTCTAGTAAGTGTAGGAA
This sequence comes from Nitrososphaerota archaeon, assembly GCA_016872015.1. GTDB lineage: Archaea > Thermoproteota > Nitrososphaeria > Nitrososphaerales > Nitrosopumilaceae > Nitrosotenuis. The sequence goes on along the minus strand of VHBK01000032.1, from coordinate 10,876 downwards.
TTGCGTCTTTGGCACCTACAACTCCCAATGCTATTGCTGCCTCGTGTCGGACAAACATGCTTGGGTCATTGGATGTGGCATCTTCTAGATAAGAAATTGCGCTTCTATAGCCCATTTGTCCTAGGGAAAATGCAGCCTCGTGTCGGACCAGCTCGTTTTCATCATTTTTTAGAACCTTGGCGATGTATGGTATTTTGTCCTCGCCGCCAAAGTCAACTAGGATGCATGTAGCCCTAGTCCTAATCACATAGTCGTCATTATTCAGCAATTTTACAAAATAGTCGACATCCTTTTTTTCATATTTGTCTTCCATTTCTGCAAAGAGCGCCAGTCGTTTTTCTGGGATTACATCCATGTGATCTGCGGATTTGCTGGCTGCTATATTATTGTTATATGGTACGGTTAGATTTTATAATAAATCAAATCAAAAAATTACATGTCGGTTCAGATAGGTCAGAAGGCACCAAACTTTGAGGTGTCAAAATGGGTGCAGGGAATGCCCACTAATTTTGATCAGGAAAAAGACCACATTGTTCTAGTAGAGGTATTTCAGGTGAATTGTCCTGGCTGCTTTTTGTATGGAATTCCAGAGGCAATCAACATTTACAACAAGTACAAGGACCAAGGCGTGCGAGTCTTGGGGATTGCAACTGCGTTTGAAGATTTTGATAAAAACACTCCAGAGAATTTGGAATTATTGGCAAAGACTGGCGAAACAGTAGGTGAGACAAAAAAGGCACTTGCAATGTACGGCAAGAGCTCTGATGGTAAAATCCCCTACAAGATCCCATTTCCGCTTGCAATGGACAACCTAGTCAAGACAGCAGGCAAGCCATCACCGCAAATAGTAATGGAGTTCATCAAATCACAGCTTCCGGACTTTGATATTCAACCAGAAGATTACAAAAAGCAAATAATCGCACGCGTAGAGCAATACATGATGTCAAAGGAATATTCTGCAGGAACATTTGACAAGTTCCAGCTGCGAGGAACGCCATCTACCATTCTAGTAGACAGGAAAGGAGTTTTGCGCGATGTCTCGTTTGGCCAATCAGGACACATCGAGTCCATGATTGAGCAATTATTGCATGAAAGCTAGGCCTTTTTTCTCTTGAAATAAACTGCCGCAGTTGTTGCGGCACCGCCGGCAACCACAATTCCGACTGCTGCCAGAACCACTACAATATTGTCTGGGTTTTCTTCCAAGATTTCAGGTGTTTCTAGAGTTTCTGTTTCTTGTTGTTCGACAAAGTCGCTTTGCACCTCTAGTGTGTGGGTTCCGTTTCCTGCAAACTCTAGTGTTACAAATGAAATCTTTTCATTTTGTAAAACCTTGGGCGTTATTTCGGTATCATCTAGGATGAATTTGAGATTCCCTTTTGTTATTTCGTTTGGAATTTGCAGTTCGGCAAAATTGTTCTCAAGGCTGCTATTTATTGCAAATGTCAGTGTGTTATCCTTAAACGACACATTTCTTACATCAAAGTTTGCGGTAGTTTCTATGTCATATGGCTTAGAATTTACCGTGACAGAAAATGTTGTCTTGAGGCCTGTCCTATCAGATATTGGTTCTGCAAACACAGGCAATACCACAACTAGCAACAATAATGCAAAGAGAATTTTCAATTTATGCAGGAATTACTCTTTTTCGTAATTCTTTATCCTTTACAATTCTTGGATGTGCCTTGTCTGCTAGGATGATCTCAAACCAATAATGGAATCCGTCCTTGTACAAAAAGTACGAGCCAAGCAATTTTAGGTTCTTGTATTTTTCTGCGGTTCTCTGCTCTGCCACACCCTGCATGTTAATGTCTGCCTTTATTCTGGTGACACCTAGGTGCTTTTGTCTTCTTCCGGCTACTGGTCTTTGACGCCTCATACCGCCGGTTCCGACGCGAGTACGAATAACTACTATTCCTTGCTTTGCCTTGTAGCCTAGTCGTCTTGCCTTTGTAATTCTACTTGGCTTGTCAATTCTGTGGAATGCTGGTTGTTTTCTCCACTCTATTGCGGTCTTTCTTATCTCTGGCGAGTTTTCTTGCCAGTGTTTAAGCCAAACTCGATCTTGTGCGGTAAGCAATAACGCGATTATTTTTTCCCCCTTAATATGCGTAAGCTGGAAAATGAGCACAAAATGTCTGCGAGTGTCAGAATTTGCCTAGGCTAGTTTCACCCGCAGGAACCATACAGTTCAGCATCATTCCACATCACAGAGTCATAAGCGTGTCGGAGTAGTTTGCGCTTTTCAAACGACTAGCAAGACATATTGTACAATTCCTACCATACTACATGCCAGAAAAACACATCAACAGACTGACCAAGGTAGAAGAGGATGCAAAAAGCCACTTTAACCAAAACGTTTCTGCTGAGGACGAATGGGCTCACATCACAGAGACTGGGCCCAAGCTGGAAATAGTTGACCCTCTTGCGGTAACAACAAGGCAGATCAGCTTTGGTAGAGAGCGCAGCTATGCCACAAAAGAGGAGGCAGTCCAAGACAAGTCTGAGAGGTTCAAAGATGACATTTCCAACACAAACCAATATCTCAAATTTGTAAATGCGCATCTTGCGGAAAAAAAATCAAAAATTGACAAGCTAAAGGCAGATGAGCAACGATTCAAAGAAGAACTAGAATCATTGCAAAACTTTCAGGTAAAGCCAAGAGTAGATCTTGATAAAATTCATTACAAGAAAATAACAGAAAACGACACAAATTCGTTATTATCACATTTACAATCAGAGCGAGAATCCGCACTGGAAAAAATAGCATATCATCAAACTCAGATAGAACGGGCAAAGCAAGAACTAAAGGAAAAAGATGTGCAAATCTCTGACGTAAAAAAGGAAATCGATATGCTCAACAAGAAAAAGCAGATGCCGGTGCCAGACCCAATAGAGACAATTCGCGCAGAACTTGCAAGGCTTGGAATCACAGACGATGCTGCAAGAATTCTTGGCGCAGTAAACTCACTAGAAGAGCAAATCAAAAGGAAATCTCAGTAACATTTTTGTCTGGTCTGAGCTGAACGGAAATTGTGAGGGTCAAGCTTGCAGTATTGTTGCTAATTGCAGTGTCAATTCCACTTGCATCTGCGCAATCGATTTCAATTCAAACAAGTAAAACCACATACAATTATGGTGATTATCTCTCTGTTACAATATCAGTATCAAGTGTTACGGGCAAGAATGCTATTTTGCACATCATAGATTCTGAGGGAATCAAAAGTAGTGGTATCCCAGTCCAGATAACAAAACAAAACACCACAATTACAACTCCTGTTCCATTTAACTCAGAATTATTCCGAGAGGGAAAGTACCAAATTCAAGTCGAATATGACGGAGCAAAATCATCGGCTCCATTTCAGCTAGTTGATGTAGGAAACATTGTCATGCCTTTTGGCAGTAACGTCATTGTGCCCCAATGGTTGGATGGAGCAATCAGCGACTCAATGTTCTTCAAGTTTTTGGTAGAAAAAGAGGCAATCACGCTGCCTGCAGGTCAAAAACTTCAGGAAAAAACAGAGATTCCTGACTGGTACAAGACAAACGGGATTTGGTGGTCTGAGAGAAAAATATCAGATTCCGAGTTTATCAAAGGATTGCAATATCTAGTAAATCAAAAGATAATCTAGTTTTTTCCTCTGCCTGCTTTTCCTATTGCCCAGAGAATTATCATTGTGACAAATGCAATGACAAATGCTGCAATTATTCCAATCACGAATTCCTTACCCATGCTCTTTGGAGACGATGTTGGTGCCGATGTATCCAAAACACATTGGCCGTCTTGAAGAATTGTTCCTGGGCCGCATGTCTCGTCTAGCACACATTGGCCGTCCTTGAGTACGGTTCCAGGACCGCATTGCTGTGATTGTGGTGCTTCCGGTGTTTCCTCTACTGGTGCCGGCTCTGCTGTCGGCTCTGGTTCTGGCGTTGCTTCCAAAACACAGGTGTTTGTATCTGGATCAAGTACAGTTCCTGGGCCGCACTGAGTTGTTGGTTCTTCTGTTGGTTCTGGCTCTGTTGGAGTCTCATCAGGTATTTCCTCTGGAGCTGCAGGTTCACCTGTTCCAAAGTTTGTTGTTCCAAGAGATATGATATCAACAGAGTTTGTTCCAGATGGAACTGTAATTGTTAATGTACGCGAAGAGTCGGTTTTTTCTTCAGCAAAGATTGCTTCTTCGGTGTCTGCTAGAATCAGAAAATCATCATCTGTACCGTCTGTCTTGGAATCAAAAAATGATCTGTCTAGTGTAATTACTAGTGTGCCCTCGACTTCGGATGTTGTGACTAGAACTGACAGAGTTGCAGTGCTAGTATCCGCCTCTAGGCCTTCAACTTCGAGTCCTGTTGCCTCGTATGTTATTTCATGGGTGTTGCCATTTACCTCAATTGAGGCAGTTGACGCATATGCGCTAGGCAACATCAGAACTATAGACAATAGTGCGAAGGCAAGAAGCGACTTCATTGGACTTTTTCCTCCAAATTCTGTATTAATTGTTTATTTCCTAGTTTGTGGGCATTCAGGCTCAAATCAATATGAAATTTGCAGAATTTTTGATAAATTACAAGATGATTTTATTGTGATTGTTTGGTCAAAAATAGCACTTTAGCTAGCCTCAAATCATGATTTTACGGCATTCCCGGAGTGGACTATATTCCGACTCTGGTAGTATTTGGCATAGTGTATGGACTGATAATTTTTAGAAACATCCGCGGAGTAAACATTCCAATTTGGGCAAGCATGAGTTTTGGAGCAATTGCAGTACTAATCATTGGTAGTACTGGGCTAGACAATTCAGTATCTACAATAAACGTAGACGTTATTTTGTTTCTTCTAGGGATGTTTGTGCTAGTGTCAGGCCTCGAATCCTCTGGTATGCTAGCATACATTACAAATAGAATTTTGTCATATGCCAAGACCCCAAACCAGATTCTCTTTATTGTAATTTGTGTAATGGGAGTTTTGTCGGCATTTCTCATAAATGACACAATTGCGCTTGTTGCAACGCCAATTGTGATTGGCCTAGCAAAGCAGATGAATGTAAGGCCTGCACTATTTTTGATTTCACTGGCGTTTGGCGTGACACTGGGCAGTATGATGACACCAATGGGAAATCCGCAGAACCTGCTGGTGTCATTGCATAGCGGTATGGAATTTCCATTATTGACGTTTCTTAGATACTTGATCCTGCCGACAATTGCATCTCTTTTTTGCACGTATTATATCGTAAAAAAATACTACAAAAAAGAACTTGCGCAGGCAACAATGCCGTTCATTGTGCAAAGCGTTGTCTTCGACAAGTCCTTGGCAAAAAAATCATCCGTTTTGATAATAATCACTGTGGTCGGATTTTTTGCAATAGGAATCATCAAGATGTTGGGCATACAGACAGAACTGAACTTTGCGCATGTTGCAATATTTGGCGGCATTGCATTACTGGTAATTGGAAACAAGAGAAGACAGATCGTTTCTGGAATAAACTGGCAAATCTTGGTGTTTTTTGTAGCCATGTTTGTGTTTGTACAAGGACTAGTGGATGGAGGCGTAATAGAATTATTCCAGAAACTATTACCGCTTGATTCACCTGACTCGCCACTATCCATAATCAACATAATCGGCACAAGTGTGGCACTAAGCCAGCTAGTCAGCAATGTTCCTTTTGTTGCGATTTATCTGCCAATATTACAGGATGCTGGGTTTGCAGATACAACATCATGGATTGCGCTTGCCGCTGGAAGTACCATAGCTGGAAACCTCACCATACTTGGAGCTGCATCAACCGTAATAATACTAGAGGCTGCGCAGAAAAAGAACGGCTCTAGCTTTTCATTTATAGAATTTTTCAAAATAGGAAGCATTGTTACTGCAACAAATGTTGCAATTTTGGTATTTTTCTTAGTCCTAGTTTAGATTACGCCACGCAGAATCTGGATTACTTTTTCTGCAATCACAGTTGCTGCAAGGGATTGAGCTTCTTTTGTCTGCGCACCAATGTGTGGTGTTGCTATGAAATTAGGCAGGCTGATTAGCTTGTTGCCAATTGCTGGCTCTTTTTCAAACACATCGAGAGCTGCTCCCCCAAGATTGCCAGACTTTAGTGCCTCATACAGTGCTATTTCGTCTACTGTTCCTCCGCGAGAGGTGTTGATTATCCTTGCAGTCTTTTTCATTGATGCCATTCGTTGCGCGTTGATCAGATTTTTTGTACTATCCAGTAATGGTACGTGTAATGATACATAGTCTGCACTTTGTAATAATGTGTCCAAGTCCGCCTTCATCAATCCAACTTCTTTTGCAAACTCAGGATCAATAGGTACAACGTCAAAACCAATAATATTCATGTTGAGTGCTCGTGCCAGTCTTGCCAGCCTTTTTCCAATGTTTCCTAAACCTACAATACCAAGGTATTTTCCTGCAAGCTCTGTTCCCATGAGTTCCTTTTTTATCCAGTTATTATTGCGCAGCTCCCTGTCTGCTCGTGGAATGTCGCGAGCCATTGCAAGCATTAGGCCAATTACCAATTCCGCTACTGCGTTCATTGCGCCTTCTACAGCATTTATGACTCGGATGTTTTTTGCCTTGGCTGCATCAGTGTCTATGTTATCAAGACCGACTCCGACTCGTGCCAGAATCTTGCACTTTGTTGCTTTTTCTACGAGATCTTTGGTAATGATAGTTCTGCTACGCACTATAACAATTTCATAGTCGCCGATTTTTTTTGCCAGCTCTTCTGGCGTTATTTGTGGCTCGTATGTTACAGCTAGTCCATTTTTTTGCAATGTGTTGTTTAGAACGGCATCGACCTGATCACAGACCAAAACTTTTTCTGAAAAACTCATGTAGTGTTGCCTCGAAACACGAAATATAATCATTTACTAAAAATACAAAAAGAAGAAAATAGGGTTTAGAGTCCTAATTCAGAACTAACTTCGTCAGCACGTTCATCGGTGTACAATCCGTGCAAGTTGAGTTTTGGATGTTCAATTGAGTTCATTCCAGTTGGTGGAACTGCATCGCTTGGGTTGCCCAAAAGTTCAGCATATGATTGTGCATTTGTGCCCAATTGCTCATTTAGACCAAATGGATCGCCTGCAACAAAAATTGATGCCGCACCTGTAAAGATTGCTGCATAGTCATGGTTGACTGCTGCATATACACCTGGTTCATCAAAGACAATATCCATGATTGCGCCTTGTGAGCCGCCAATCTCATATGTCTCTGTACCCTTTGCTTGTACAACGTTGCCTTGTGTGACACGGTCAATGATTTCACCCACTACATGCCAGAACACTGGTTCATTGGCTTGATTCTCAATGAAGATTCTTACGTGTTGGCCTTGCTCAACGAACAATAGTTGTGATTGGTATTGTTTTAGGTCTGGAGAGTTCCATGGCTGGACAACGAAGATGTTTTTGTTTGCATCTCCCTTGATTAGCTCATTGTGAGCTGCGTTTGGAACGTATCCAAATGACATACCGTTAACAACTGTGTAGGTTGTTTCGTGTTTGAACATTTTTCCTTGGTCATATCCACCTTCATCGTTCAGGTATAGCTGAGCGTATTGAAGTTGGAATTCAAGTGCATCTGCGGAATGTCTTTGTCTGTCAATTACGACATTTCCATCTTCAACCATTGTCTTGTCGACAACTAGTGGCTTGTAACCTCTGATTGGGTCAACGATGGTCATTCCGTACATGCCTGACAATACATGTTGATCCATTGCTGCAATGTCAACGCCAGAGCAGTGATACTTGAAGGTACCAGGTACTTCGGCAACATAGCAGTATGTTCTGGATTCACCTGGCATTACTTTGCCAAATGGGCCAGAATGCATTTGAGATGCATGCATGTCGTTTCCGTGTGGAGTTGGCTCATCCTCTGGGATGGTCAGTGTCATCATTACGACGTCGCCTTGTGTGACTCGAAGGGTTGGTCCTGGGACTTGGCCGCTAAAAGTCATGGCTTGGTAAGTCTTTCCGCCCAGAATTGGGAGGTCAGCACTTCTTGCGTAAAGATCAAAGCTAACCACATTTCTTCCCTCTTCGATATTGTCGCAATCTACTGCGGCAAATGCTTGAGGCATTACAAGTTTCAATCCACCCATGTCATGGATAGTTTGAGACATGCTATCGTTTGAGGAAGCCGCCAGAGTTGTACCGACAACTTGGGAATTTGTGTATGTGCTTCCGAATAAGGTTGCTGCCAATACCGCTACGGCTGTAACGGAAAATAGCATACTGTAACGCTTATTCATTGAGTTTGGGACTTCTACCAGCCTATATAATAATTCCCCTTTTTTTCACTCGACTTTGCAAAATTTTCGGCGTTTTTCGCTGAGAATTTATTTTAGTTGGAATTGGAATCATTGTTGGAATATCGAATTGACAGGGATTCTTTGGGCGAGGTCAAGATCCCATCCGATGCGTACTATGGGGCATTTACCGGCCGTGCAATCCAACAATATCATGTCACCGGCAGAAAATCCCACAAGCACCTAATTTCCGCATTTGTAATGATAAAGCGCTCTGCAGCTGTTGCCAACATACAGTGCAAGGTAATTGACAAAAAGCTAGGTGCCGCCATAATATCGGCATGTGATAAAATCCTGACAGGAAAATTCCATGAGGGCTTTGTAATAGAGGAGATCAATTCTGGCGCAGGAACTGCGTTTAACATGAATTCCAATGAGGTGATTTGCAATGTTGCACTGGAAATTTTAGGCAAGAAAAAAGGACAAAATGAATTCTTGCATCCAAATGATCATGTGAACATGTCGCAGTCTAGCAATGATACGTTCCCCACTGCAATGCATGTTGCCATTTTGCTGAATCTCAGTGAAACATTACCTGCGGTTGATATTTTGATTAAATCGCTAAACAAAAAGGCGAAAGAATTTTCTGGCTATAAAAAAATTGGCCGCACCCACCTAATGGATGCACTGCCAGTTACTTTGGGTAGCGAGTTTGCGGCATATGCCACATCTATTACCAAAGCAAAGAACGCAATTACACTAGCCATCAAGGAATTGGAACTAGTCGGCCTTGGCGGAACAGCGGTGGGCAATGGTGCCAACACACCAAAGGGATACCGCAAAATTGCAATTGCAGAGCTTGCAAAAATTTCCGGACTAAAACTACGACCAGAGCCAGACATGCAACATTCATTGCAATCAAAGTTTGCAGTAGCAAATGTATCTGGCGCAATCAGAAATCTCGCGCTTGAGCTAAACAAAATTGCAAACGATATTCGATTAATGGCATCTGGCCCAATTGCGGGACTGTCTGAGCTTGGAATACCTGCTGTTCATGCAGGATCTTCCATAATGCCGGGCAAGGTAAACCCATCACTTGCTGAATGCCTCAACATGGTTTGCTTTAGTATCATAGGTAATGATACTGTAGTTGCAAACGCAGCACAGGCAGGACAGTTCGAGCTAAACGTAATGTTGCCAGGAATGCTAAAGGCAGTACTTGACTCTACAGACATGCTCAAAAATTTCTTGCCAATATTTTCAAAGAATCTAATAGACGGCCTGACTGCAAACGAAGAGCGATTGCGACAAAACATCGAGAAGAGTCCTGTGATTGTTACTTTGCTTGCTCCAAAGATTGGCTACCAAAAGTCTGCCGATCTGTTCAAGGAATCACTAAAGACTGGAAAAACCATTCGCGAATTGGTAGTGGAGCAAAAGCTGTTATCCGAAAAAGAAATCAACGCACTATTCAAGTGATATGGCAAAAATCTGGGTTGAATCCTATGGTTGCTCTGCTAGCTTTGCAGACGCCGAAATGATCTCAGGGTTAATAGTAAATGGCGGCCACACCTTAGCAGAGAGTTCTCGCGATGCTGATTTGAATCTGATTGTGACGTGCTCTGTCAAGGACGCCACCGCAAACAAGATGGTAAACAGAATAAAACGATTAAAGTCAAAACCTCTAGTCGTTGCTGGATGTCTTGCAAAGGCAGAGCCAAAATCCGTGCAAAAGTTTTCTCCAAATGCTAGTCTTATGGGGCCAAACTCTATTGGAAAAACTTTACAGATAATCGACACTACACTATCAGGCAAAAAGAAAATTGAGCTTGAAGATTCTGATGTTACCAAGATGGGCCTGCCTAAAGTCAGGCTCAATCCAGTCGTTGGAATTGTAGAAATAGCATCTGGGTGTATGAGTGAGTGTACGTTTTGCCAGACCAAGCTTGCTCGAGGTGATCTTCAATCATATCGCCTAGGCGATATTGTGCGCCAAGTAACTCACGAAATACAAGATGGGTGTAAAGAAGTCTGGCTCACATCAACTGACAATGGTTGCTATGGATTGGACATTGGTACCAGCCTGCCAGAACTGGTGAACAAAGTATCAGAGATTCCACATGATTTCATGATTAGAGTAGGCATGATGAATCCAATGTACATGCCGAAAATAAAACAAGACTTGGTAAAGTCATTTGAAAATGATAAAGTCTTCAAGTTTCTACATGTGCCGGTACAATCTGGAAGTAACAAAATACTACATGAGATGAAGCGTGGCCACACTGCGGAAACATTCCGAGATGTGGTAAAGCGATTCCGGGAGAAATTCCCAAAATTCACAATATCTACTGATGTTATTGTCGGATTTCCTGGAGAAACAGAAGATGATTTTTCCGATACTGTATCGCTAATCAAAGAGACAAGACCAGATGTCGTGAATTTATCCAGATATAGTCAGAGGCCTGGAACTGTAGCGGCAGAACTAGTTCAGATTCCAGTCGCTGAGGTCAAAAATAGAAGCAAAAAGCTGTTTGATATAATAAACAAGATTGCTCTGCAGAACAACCAGGAATGGATTGGCTGGACTGGTATGGTATTATTTGATGAGCAGACAGACGACATGG
>VHBK01000031.1 GCA_016872015.1 Nitrososphaerota archaeon | reverse complement strand
GGAACTTTGCGTACAAGCCTGTCTTTGTCGAGGAGCCAGTCAGGATTGGGGATTCCATCCAAGTTACAATAACCCGTGCAACCAATCATGGATTGTACGGCCAGATCGCTAGCTAAAAGTTTTAGATCGGAGTTTGGATCAAAATTAAGTAAGAAGGTTTTTTATCGAATTTTGCGAGAGGCTCACATGGACTTTGTACAGCCCGTCCTTTTGGTCGGAATAGGTGGCGCAGGCTCAAAGATGGCAAACAATGCGGCCTCCTTGATTGGAGCAGACGTCTTTGCAATCAGCCATGACAGCAACGATCTGAGCTCCCATCATGACATCAAAATTCACGCAGAATCCTATGTCAACCCATCCGCATACCTGATTAGGGCAGAGGCTCAAAAGTCAATGTACAGGATTCGCGACAAGTTTGCAAACTATAACACTATAGTGATTTTTGCAAATCTAGCAGGCAAGTCAGGCTGTGCCGTCTCTCCGCTGGTTGCAACAATAGCCAAAGAGGAGAAAAAGCGAGTCTTGTCATTTGGAATAATGCCATTTAAATTTGAAAAAGAAAAGTTGTTTTTGTCTGGTGTTTCGTTAAAAAGACTGCGTGCCAGTTCTGATTCTACCATAGTGGTTGATAATGACGCTTTGTTGGAAGCAAATCCGGACTTGACAGTATCAAAATGCTACGACATAACAAACCACGCAGTAATGTATGTGGTAAACGCATTGGCGTCATCTAGCATCTCTGATGATCTCAATATTCTGTCAACAAGCAAGAATGAAAAAGATATCGAGGCATCACTACGTGAATCAGTGCAAATGTTGTACGAGGATGCCCCACCAAGCAGTGTAAAAAAGACAATGCTGTATGTCTTTGGCTCTGACAATGTCTCTGTTGGAAAGATAAACGCCGCAGTAAATACAATTTCTGGAATATTCAATGAAAACAACACTGGTGTATCACTAGCAACAACACAGGGCGAAAACTCCCAAGTAGTAATGGTTAGCTCCGTTGAAGGAACAATGAAGTTTGATTCCTATGATCCACTGGGAATGATTCCAAAAGAGAACACTCTAGACTGGGATGTTCCGGAATCATCAATTAAAACTGGAATTGAATTATATCAGCTAGAATAAGTTTAGAATTTCTGCGATAATATTTTAGACTTTTTTGCAAGTACAAATCGCATAAAAGGCAAAAGCTTGCGAAATTGCAAACTGGTCAGAATGGTCAGGTTTTGAAGTAACACGCACAAAATCATACCATAACTGGGCTGAAAAATTACTTCAAGGATTTAATCCATGAAATGTAGATTGTTTGATTTTTGCTCAGCTCTGAACATCAGTCGAGCTAGATAATCTAAGATTCATGGCATTTCAAATTCGGTTAATGCTGTTGTGACACTGATGAATAAAATTATTCTAAAAATTATTTAGATTTCTTTGCTGACTTTTTTGCTTTCTTTTTGGATGGCTTTTTGGGTTCTGCCTTTTTCTCTTTTGGCTTTTCTTCGGCTTTCTTTTCTGTCTTTTTCTCTTCTTTTTTTGCCGGCTTTTCTTCTGCCTTCTTTTCCTCTTTTGCTGGCTCTATTTCTTTGGCTTCCACCTTTGGCTCTTCTTTCTTTGCCTTTGGCTTTTCATCTTCCTCATATGGTGAGACCATTACATAGCCGTCGTCGGTCTTTGCCATCTTTACTCGGATCTTTCTTGGCGGGCTGCGAATTCCTCTCTCCCAGATTGCATGGGATAGGTCCTGGTCGATTTTGATCTGGCCTGTCTTCATGTGGTGTTCTGTGAACTCGCGAATCATGTTGATTGCGCGTTTTGCTCTCTGGTTGTTTGGCGAGAGCCAGACCTTGCCCAGATTAATTGTATAGACTCGCTCTGCTTCTTGGGACATTTATCCTACCTCCACGTCAGTTGATCTCCAAGCTCGACGCTTTGGATTGGAGCGGACCTGTCTTTTGGTCTTGAGGATAATCCACGCTGGCACTGCAGAATTTTGCTTTGTTTTCTTTTGAAGCCTGATTTTGCGTCCAGAGTGCTTTCTTGTCGCCATGAAAATTGAGGCATTTTACCCTATTTTTAAATGAATCTGAGTTTTTGTGTGTAATTTTACAAAATCTGGTTAGAGTGGAAAATGTCTGCGATTTGTTTTAGCATTCGAGCAGATGCGCCCCAAATCAGCTTCTCATCATATGTGAGCTTGTATGCTTCGAATAATGATCTGTGGCCTGGGTCGTCATCGTCCTGTAGTGTTTGTAATAATGGCATGATTGGAAAGTGCAGTATCTCGTCGACTTCGGAGTTTGGGTGTAGCTGCGTTATTTGGTCCAATACTGCAACAAATGGGATTATTGTGAATCCCGAATTCCTTGTCTGGACTGGCTTGAGCTGCCCTATGACATTTTGTTTTGGGACTGCTAGGCCAATTTCTTCTAGTGTTTCTCGTATTGCTGTTTCTAGCAGGTTTTCATCGTTTGTGTCAATTTTTCCGCCTGGAAATGAAATCTCGCCTGCATGCTGTTGCATTGTAAGCGGCTTTTGGGTCATGATTATTTTGTGCTCTTGCCCATAAATCACAATTAGAACTGCTGCGTGCTTTGTGGTGTGATCATCCAGATGTGGAATAATATCGGAGCTGAGAATTTGGCGGAGTGCGTCACCATTCATGATGTACCAGTGATGGTTCAATGATTTATTCCTTCAAAGGTTATTAATCAAGAAAATTAGATAATTTTTGAAATTGACCATTCGATACGAGATAAATCCACCAAGAGTAATCCAGGACGGAATATTATCGCACAAGCAAGTCAAGGGATTACTGGGTAAAGTGGAGAAAAGAATCATTTCTGCTTCTAAATACTGCAATGGAATACACCTGACAGATTCTGTTCTGGGCGTTCCGAGAATTTCTCCTATTACCACTGGCGCCATAATTCGAAATGATGGAGTAAAACTTGACATTACTGCCAGTTTGCGTGTTAGGGACAGAAACATTACTGCGCTGACTCAATCTGTGTATGATGCGGTGTTATTGGGGCTTGACGGCTTGCTGATACTAAAGGGCGACGAGCCGCCTGCTGGACCCAAGGATTCTAAGCTGATACCAAGTGAGGTGGTCAAGCACTTTACAAAGCAAGGATTTGGTAAGAACTTGGACTTTTTTTTGTCCCTATCTGCACATCCTAATTTTGATAAAATTCAGAAAAAAATTGATGCCGAGCCCACCGGATTTGTCACACAAGTAATACAGGATCCTGTGCAGGTGCATAGAATTGTGGATGAGCTAAAGCCGCAGGGATTCAAAATCATACCATGTGTGATGATTCCGTCTGTGAAAAACGCCAACTCTGCAAAAATGGTTGGAATCGACTTTGCGCAATACGAGGAAATTGTGCTTGATTTCATCAAGGAAATTCACAAGTCTGCCAAAGACATACTGATTACATCGCCTAATGACTCCAAGGCCGCACTGAAGGTCTTATCGCAGATCAAAGAATTAAAAGGAAAATAACTGCAATCACCCCATGGCGCAAAAACGTCCATTCTTGGATGCGATAAAAAATGACATTCTACTATTTGATGGCGCAATGGGAACTGAAATCCAGAAATTCGACCCAAAAGCAGAGGATTTTCCAGATGGTAAAGACGGATTCAACGACGGACTAGTACTGACAAGACCAGAATGGATTAAAAAAATTCACCGCAGTTATTTGGAGGCAGGCGCCGACTGTATAGAGACAAACTCGTTTGGCTCCAACAAGCTAAAGCTTGACGAATACGGATTTGGCGACAAGACAATAGAGATGAACAAAAAAATCGCAGAACTAGCATGCAGTGTTGCATCTGAATTTGCAGACAAGCCTCGATATGTCATAGGTAGCATGGGACCTACAGGGTTTTTGCCCAGCTCCAACGATCCCGACTTGGGCCAAATTCCGCTGGAAAAAATCAGGGAAGCATATGCGTTGCAAGCGGAAGGGTTGATCTTGGGCGGAGTGGATGCATTACTAATAGAGACAAGCCAGGACATTTTAGAAGTAAAGCTTGCAATAGAAGGCGCACATGACGCAATGGCAAAAACCAAAAAAATTCCATTAATTGCAAATGTCACACTGGACCAGTACGGAAAGATGCTCTTGGGCACAAACGTCCAGGCGGCATACACCACGGTATCTGACATGGGAATTGACGTGTTTGGCCTCAACTGTTCCACTGGGCCAATAGAGATGACATCTAGTGTGCAGTGGTTAGATGAGCAAAACGACCTGAATTTACTTGTGGTGCCAAACGCCGGCATGCCGGAAAACGAGGGAGGCCACGCCGTATACAAAATGACACCAGAGAAAATGTCGGATGCGCTAGGCGACTTTTTGTCAAAATACAAAAGGATTCGAATGATCGGCGGTTGTTGTGGTACAAATCCTGCTCACATTTCCGCACTACGCAAAGTAATTGATTCTAAAAGCCGAACTTGAAACCACCGACAGAGACATTGTGTCCCTGAGTTTCCTGGGTGTTTCTTACGCCAAGCAGATCGATTAGCTCCTTGAGGTTTTTGGTTTGGAAATATACCGTTGCTGGACCTGAAATCTGCGTGACCAATCCCTCACCACCAAGAATTGTGCTCTTGAGGCCGCCAAACTTGGTCACCTTATACTCGGAGTTCATCGTCAGTGCAACAAGATGATAGTTATCCAGCGTTAGCTTTTCTCCCGGTGTAAGCTGTTTTTGGATTACGCCGCCAAAGACATTGCAGAAAACTTTGCCAGAGCCTGTGACCTTTAGCATGAAAAACTCGCTTCCAAAGATTCCCTTTGTAAAGCCCTGCCATTTTGTGTCAATGTCAACTCCAGGAGTTGAAGCAATGTACGAGCCAGACTGGACGATATAGCCATCATTTGGTGATATTGGAATTTCCACAATATCACCAATTGGCGGACCTGTCAGGCCTAATGAGCAGCCGTCTTCTTTTGCGACATACTCGTTTACAAAAAAGGACTCGCTCCCAAGAAAAGAAACCTTGACTGTCTTGAGTACGTTTGCTCGAAGCTTGGTCTTTATCTCAAAGTCTCCTTTCATGTATACTAGTGCGCCTGCTTCTGCGATTATGGACTCGCCAGCACCTAGGTGAGCCTCCAGTATTGCCATTGGCTCTTTTAGAATTTGGAATTGCACTAGAGCCAAAAACTGCAGAGGTGATAAAAAACTCGTGTTGTGCAGTGGCAGCCTCATAACAGAGTAAAGCATGACTTTTCCACATTTGGCAGATGGGATTTTTATATCAAGATCCCAGAGGAAACCCAATGACAACTAAATCAGTTCCAAAAAGCAAGAAAAGCATTACACTGGAAAAAGAAATAGAAACAAAGGTACGCAGAATCCAAGCCCGACTAATTGAAAAGACAGACCAGACATGGAGTCTTTCAGTTGTGCTAAACATACTGGTAACGGCTGGCCTGATGCAGACAAAGAAGATGAGTCGTGCAGACTGGCAGAAAATCAAGACACTAGTAGAAGACAAGACAGTTACATTTGGCGATGAACTGATTTCGGATTTTGTCAAGAAAATGTCCGAGTAAATCTATTCTTCTTCTTTTATTATTTTACAATATTCCATGTCCGGTAGATCTTTGAGGTTTTTGTACTGGAAATAGGTGCACTGGATTTTGTCCTCTGGTTGGCCTAGGAACTTGTAGCATACTGTGACGACGTCATCGCTTTTGCGTGGTTTGTCATATGATGACATGGGATCTTCGCACCAAAAGTGCGAATCTCACACCGCGATAAAAGTATTGTTTATGTAATGCCCAAATAGAGCGGAAAAACCATATGACAATATGAGGATATTCAATATTACTATAATAGGATCACATACTAGATAGACGGTCAAGAAGAGAAAAACTGTCATATATTTACAAAAAGACATTGATTTTGTATTAAAATGAAGATTCCACGGGTAAGCTCATCACTAAAAGCAGTTGAATTACGGCAAGAGCCTGCACCAATGATAATAGGTGAGAGACTAAACACACAAGGCTCCAAAAAGGCAAAGCAGTTAGTGTTATCTGATGACTTTGATGGTTTGATTGACTTGGCGCGAATCCAGGTAGAGGATGGTGCGCACTGTCTGGATGTTTGTGTTGCTACAACAGAAAGAGCAGACGAGCTTGAATTTATGAAAAAACTGGTAAAGAGATTATCTTTAGAAATTGATGCACCACTTGTAATAGATTCGACTGATCCTAGCGTGATAGAGTCCTCGATTAGTCAGATTCCTGGAAAACCAATGATAAACTCGATTAATCTGGAAGGTGATGGTTCCAGATTCCACAAGCTTGCGCCAATCATGGCAAAATATGGCCTGCCGGCAATCGCACTGTGCATTGGTCCTAAAGGCATGGCAAAGACTCCGCAGGAAAAGCTGGAAACTGCAGAACTGTTGTATGAGACTGGAAAAAAATACGGCCTGCGAGAGGACCAGTTTGTGTTTGATGTTCTGACATTTACACTGGCAACTGGCGAGACGGAATTTTTGGATGCTGGAAAAAACACTTTAGAGGGAATCAAGCTAGTCAAAAAAAGATTCCCAAATGCGTTTACCACTTTGGGTCTGAGCAACATTTCGTTTGGTCTGGCGCCTGCTGCACGCAAGATACTCAATTCTGTGTTTTTGTATCATGCCGTAAAGGCAGGCCTTGATTCTGCCATTGTAAATGCCAAAGAGATAGTGCCGTATCCGGAAATTGATGCCAGAGAACGCAATCTGGTAGAGGATTTGATATTCAATGCTCATCCTAATGCTCTGGCAGAGGTTATTTCCCACTTTGAAAAGGCCGGCACGCAGGTTACCAGTGCCAAAAAAGTCGAAGTCGACCCAAGCTGGCCTGCAGGAAAACGTGCCAACTTCAGAATTGTGAATCGCCTCAAGGATGGAATTGAAAATGATGTGGTATCTGCAATAGCGGAAAAAATTACGCAAGTCACCATATCAGAAAGGGATGGCAGAAAAATCATCGATGCTCCAAAAGAAACAACACATGATGCGGCCATATCCACACTAAATGACGATCTGTTGCCTGCAATGAAAGAAGTTGGCGACAAGTTTGGTGCAGGGGAATTGATTCTGCCGTTTGTGCTAAAATCTGCGGAATGCATGAAGGCAGCAGTAGTGGAATTGGAAAAATATCTTCTCAAAGAAGAAGGAACAAGCAAGGGCAAGCTGGTACTTGGTACCGTATATGGCGATGTGCACGATATTGGCAAGAACCTAGTGAAAACAATCTTTGAGAACAATGGCTATACCGTGTACGATCTGGGAAAGCAGGTACCGCTGCAGAAATTTGTGGAAAAAATCAACGAGGTAAAACCAAACGCAATTGGATTATCGGCATTATTGGTATCTACATCAAAGCAGATGCAGCACTTTGTGGAATTTGCGCGAGAAAACAAGCTAGAAGTTCCAGTGTTATGTGGCGGTGCTGCAATCAACTCCAATTACATCAACAGAATTGCGAAGGAAGGTGCAATCTACCCACACGGTGTATTTTACTGCAAGACAATGTTTGATGGTCTCAAAACAATGGACAAGCTGGTCTCGCCGCAAAAATCACAATTTATCTCAGAATGGCAGGAAAAGATCCAAAACTGGAAGGAAACTAAAATAGAAAAGTCACATGGTGAGCTGCCACGATCCGACGTAAAGCCGGTGACTCCGCCAGTAGCGCCAGTGTTGAGCCAGCCAATCAGACTAGAACCAAAGGACTTTGATCTAAACAAAATCTGGGAGAGACTGTCAAAAAAGTCGCTCTTTGTGCTGTCTTGGGGTCTGCGAGGTAGAGGAATGGAAAATGCTGACGTGGAAGGAGAAAAGCTGCTTGCAGAGTGGAAGAAAAAGATACTGGATGAAAATCTCTTTGAGCCTCGTGCAGTGTATGGATATTTTGTGTGTCATGGAAAAGACAAGCTCCTAGTGGACGGTCCAAATGGTACTGTAGAGTTTGACTTTCCAAGGTCTGCTCAAAGCAAGCACCTGTGTTTGACGGATTATTTTGGTGAGAATGACGTAGTTGCATTCCAGGCAGTAACTGTAGGAAATAAAGTCCAGGAAATAATTGACAAATGGAATAAAGAAGACCACTATACCGATGCGTACTATTTGCATGGTTTGGCAGTGGAAACTGCAGAGGCAATGGCTGAGATGATAAACCAGAGAATTAGAGATGAGCTCAAAATCAGTGGAAAACACGGCCTGCGATATTCATGGGGTTATCCAAGCTGCCCAGATGTATCACAGCACCACTTGGTGTGGAAGCTAATTGATCCTACAAAATCCGGCATGACACTAACAGATGTAGGCCAAATAATACCAGAACAGTCCACTGCTGCCATAGTTGTGCATCATCCAGATGCAGAGTATTTTGTTCTGTAGAAAATCATCACTTTGAATTAAATTAATCAGATTTGTGATCTGTATCAAGTAAAGAATTCATGCAACAACTAAACAACCTACTTCGAGGCGCCACATTTTTCCAACATGCGGGCATCTCCATAGTCTATGTTTTCATGCCAATTTTGGCGCAATCACTTACCACCAACATATTCGAAGTAGGTCTTACAATTGCGTCATTTTTCTTGGCACAGATTTTGTCCAGTTTGTATTTTGGTAGAATATCGGATACAAAAGGTGCAAGGCTTGTCTTTATTCGAATTGGCTTTGTCAGCTGTGCCATAATGTTTGGCCTGCACTATATTGCTGATAACTCGTTTTACCTCCTTTTGGTAAGGCTTGGTGCCGGTGTTACAAGTGGCATGATGGTGCCTGCAATGCTTGCCTATACCTATGAATCCGGAAAGGACAAGTCCAAGGTCGCATCTGTGATTTCATTTCATGCTTTAGGTTGGCTGGCAGGAATTGTGGCAGCCGGTATAGCAAACAATGAAAAGACAATATTTCTTATCAGCGCTGCCTTGTTTCTGGCAGGCCTTGCATTTTCTGCTAAAATGCCAAACTATACCATGCCAAAAGAGGTCGAGTCTGGCGCTACAAAAAAGGTAATTCTTCGCAACAAGTATCTTTTTCTGTCACTTATGTTGCGCCACATTGGGGCAACGTCTGTGTGGACCATTTTGCCACTAGTTCTGACGCAGGCATTTGGCGCCAAATTATACGAAGTATCAATTGTATATGTTGCAAACACTGCCACTGCATTTGTTTTGATGAATCTGATGGGAACTAAGATCCACACAAAAAATATCACCAAGTTCAAGATTGGAATTGGCCTGACTGTACTAGTCTTTGCTGGAATGGCAATAATGAGTGATTGGTGGATGGCAATTCCATGGATGGCTTTGGTTGGGGTTACTTGGGCGTTTTTGTATATAGGTGGAAGCATTCACCTAATGGAGAATAATCCAAAGTCAACATCTACTGGAGTGTTTAATTCCACAATATCGATTGCAAATGTTATCGGTCCAGTGGTAGCTGGCGGTATTGCATTTTGGTATAATCAGGTGTCTGTGATGTATTTTGCAGTTGGGATTTGTGTTGTTGCGTTTTTGGTTTCGTTAAAGATTAAGAAATGATTTGAAATAATCATGTACTATTTTGAAAAAATAAACTAGTCACTGTTTCGCAGCTTCCACTCACATTTGTTGGATTAGAACTATCTCAAGCCCCATCTTGCCATGACTTTATCCTCTAATCTCTTGAAGATAAGACCATCAATTACAATACCAATTATCATTATAACAATCATCATGCCAATTACTTGGGATACATCAGACAGCTGACGGCCAACATTTAGCAAAAATCCAAGGCCCAAGAAAGAAAACAACAATTCCGCACCGACAACACCTCTCCATCCAAACGCCCAGCCCTGCTTGAACCCAGTAATCAAATACGGAAATGCAGCTGGAATCAAGACCTTGGTTATCAGCTGCTCGCCTTTTGCGCCCATGTTCTGAGCAGCTGCAATAAAGTCGGGATTGATGCTCTTAACGCCAGTATACGTGTTAATTGTTACTGCAAACAATGCACCGGCTACTGTAACAAAAATAATTCCAGCATCAGTCAGCCCAAACCAGATTATTGCAAGTGGGGCCCACGCAACAGAAGGAATCGACTGCAACCCCAATACTATAGAGCCAATGGTTTCATTGACAGTATTGACTCGCGCCATGAATATTCCAAGCATTATTCCGCCAGCTACTGCAATTGCAAAGCCAGCTGCCAGCCTCCAAAGGCTTGTTCCAATTCCAATCCATAGTGTACCATCAGCTGCACCATATCCCAAGTCTTCTGCTACCTCATATGGAGACGGAAACACACTATCTGGCCAAATACTTGCCATATCCAGTGCCTGCCATACCAGAACTATACCCACATAGAACGCAATTTTCTTGCCTAACGACTTTGCCCTCATTGCGAGTCCTCCGTAGCTTTTACCTCTGGTCGCAACAATGCAGAAATCTCCCTCTGATACGGAATCAAGGTTTCGTCTTCTACTAGTCTTGGCCTTTTGTGATCAATTGGAATTATTTTCTTTATAGTAGAAGGTCTATGTGTAAACACTACTACTTTGTTTCCCAAAACTGTCGATTCTGAAATGCTGTGCGTGACAAATATTATGGTCTTTTTTGTTTTCTGCCAGATCATTTGCATTTCAACTAATAACAAATCTCTAGTCTGTGCATCTAGTGCTGCAAATGGCTCATCCATGAGCAATATCTCTGGGTCCATCACCAAAGCGCGCGCTATCGCTACTCTTTGCCTCATTCCGGTTGATAGCTGATACGTATACGAATTGGCAAATTTTGATAGCTGCATCATGTCCAGATATCGGTCAGATATTTGGTGTCGCTCTGATTCCGGAATTCCAGCTATCTTTAATCCAAATTCGACATTGTCGCGAACCTTGAGCCATGGGAATAATGCACCTTCCTGAAACACCATTATCCTATCAGGGCCTGTCTTTGTGATTGGCCTATTATCTAGCAGAATTTGTCCTTCATCTGGCTTTTGCAGGCCAGCCGCGATTCTCAGAAATGTAGACTTGCCACATCCGGAGGGGCCAACCAAGCACACAAAGTCGCCGTCTTCTACTGTAAAGTTGATTCCACCCAGTGCCTTGAGCGGCTTGCCATCATGCTCAAAATATTTGACAATGTTCTTTGCCTCTAGCTTTGCCATTGGATAATCTCCATAGTATTGGCATAAATGTCATCTAGACTGTAGCCATGCCTTCCCAAATATCCAAGCGAGTAAGCACGCTCTGCAAACAAGTCAATTGCATCAGAGTCTATTTGATTAGTAAATGAAATTTGGGAAAATGAATTGTGAACTATATTTTCAGGTAGGGTTTTGCCGGTGTGAGACTTGTAAAATTTGATGTATGTTGCCTCTGTTTGTGCAGGGTTTTGGTTAATCCACTCTACAGATTTTTCATGTGCCAAAAGGAATTTTTGTATTATATCGGGGTGTTTTTCAATGTAATCGGCTCGCCCCACCAGCAAGACGGACGGGAATTTCTTGTTTGGCCAAAGGTCTTGCTCTTGGAATAGTCGTTTTCCGCCAAGGTTTTCAACTAGCATGGTAGCTGTCGGCTCTGGAACCCAGGCTGCGTCGATTTCTCCTTTTGCAAATATGGTATAGATTTCAGGATTGGCAATATTGTACACAATTACGTTTCCTCCCTTTTCTGCAGGTTTGAGATCATTCTCTGCCAAGTAATTTCTCAGAGAGACGTCCTGTGTGTTTCCAACAAACGGAGCCGCTATTTTTTTGCCAGCAAGGTCAGACGGACCAGATATTGTGGAATCTTTTTGTACCACAAAGCTAGCTCCGTTGTTTGCAGCACCAGAGATAATCTTGATTCCCTCCCCGCCAGATTTCACATATCCATTTACAAAAGGGGCTGGGCCTACATAGGCCAAATCAACAGAATTGACAAACAGTGCCTCTATTGCCTCCGGTCCGGAATCAACAATTTTGGTCTTGATTTGGGTCTGTCCAAGCTGATCGCTATAGTACCCATTTTCTATCCCAACGATGGGAACTGCGTGGGAGATGTTTGCAAAAAATGCCACTCGAACCTCGTTTTTGTCCGGATCATTGGCAGAAACCACGCTCAAAATCACAAAAATCGCAACTAATGCCGCAACTGCTGCACCAGCCAAAGGCAGAATTTTCATAAAACAGCGTTATGAAACTTTGGTTAAATAGTGATCGGATTTTAGCTGCAGCTATAGCTAATTTTTCTGGCTCGATTATTTTTTCCAAATTTTTAGAATCAGAAATTTTTCAAATCTAGATCAACAAAAAGGATAAATGCAAATCATTTAACGAAAAAGCTCTAATGAAACAAAAGGCAGTACTTGCTTTTTCCGGAGGACTGGACACTTCAGTTGTTATCAAATATCTACAAGAAAAACATCGAATGGATGTCATCACAGTTACCATAGATGTTGGCGAGGGGAGCGACCAGAAAAAAATCGCTACAAAAGCAAAAAACCTCGGAGTATTACGACACTACAATATTGATGCAAAGCAAGAGTTTGTTTCAGATTTCATTCATCCATCGATTAAGGCAAATGCCCTATACCAGAAAAAGTATTGTTTAGCTACTTCGCTGGCACGACCGCTAATTGCACAAAAAGTCTTAGAGATAGCAAAAAAGGAAAAGGTAGATGCGCTAGCACATGGCTGCACTGGTAAAGGAAACGACCAAGTCCGATTTGATGTAACATTTGGCTCTGGCTCTAATCTGCCAATCATTGCACCAATCAGAGACCTAAACCTAGACCGAACAACAGAGCTAGAATTTGCAAACAAGCATGGAATTCCAATTGACTCTGTATCAAAGAAATTCTCTATTGATCAAAATCTCTGGGGACGCGCAATAGAAGGCGGAAATCTGGAAGACCCATACACAGAACCACCAGATGACGCATTCATCTGGGTTAAGACAAAGAATCTACCAGACAAGGCAAAATATCTAGAGATTGAATTTGAGCAAGGAATTCCAGTTGCAGTTGACAAAAAAAGACTATCGCAGATTAAGCTAATCGAATACGTAAACCAGGTAGCTGGTTCGTGCGGCGTAGGCATAGTTGATCATATAGAAGACCGCGTAGTCGGAATAAAATCACGTGAAGTATACGAGACTCCAGCTGCACTGTGCCTAATTGAAGCACATTCTGACCTGGAAAAAATGGTCCACACAAAGCACCAAAACAAGTTCAAGAGTCTAGTCGACCAAGAGTGGACATGGCTTGCCTATTCCGGACTCTGGCAAGACCCACTAAAGCGAGACTTGGACAAATTCATCGACCAGTCCCAAAAGGTAGTGACTGGAACTGTAAAACTCAAGCTATACAAGGGAAGCTTCCGAGTGGTTGGAAGAAAATCCAAGTACTCTTTGTATAGCCATGACATTGCAACCTACGGCAAGGGATCCGCCTTTGATCAAAGAAAGGCAACAGGATTTGTGGAACTGTGGGGGCTGCAAACAACAGAAGCTAATAAATTATCAAACAAGAGGTGAGAAGGATCGTAATGAATTGTTTAGAATGTGACGCAGGAATCAATATCCCAGATGACGCAGCAGTAGGCGAAATAGTCTCTTGCCCCGAATGTGGCGCAGACTTTGAGATCGCAACAAAAAGCGGATCAAACGTATCGCTAAAACCAGCAGAAAGCGTAGGCGAAGACTGGGGAGAATAATTGTCCAGAGTCTGTATCGTCTTTGACAGAATAAGGCTGGAAGAGAAGATGCTCCAAGATGCCTCAAACACACTTGGGCACGATACAATAATGCTGGATGCAAAAATTACGC
>VHBK01000030.1 GCA_016872015.1 Nitrososphaerota archaeon | reverse complement strand
CATTGCGGCCGTATTAATTTCTACACTACACTCTTCGGTTTTGTCGGGCGCATTTAGCTTTGATCAAATGATCTGGGAGATTGCAAAAATCAGCATGTTCATTGGCGGAACAGTAGCACTTGGGTGTCTTGGGATGCCAAAGGTTTTTTCGTTATTGTCAAACATTCCTAGATACGAAATCACAATCCTTGTGGCGCTAGGCCTTGCGTTTGGATTATCGTTTTTATCACACGAGCTTGGCTTTTCTGCGGTAACGGGCGCATTCTTGGCAGGCGTTATCCTTGCAGGCTCTAGATTCTCCGAAGATATCATTAATCTGATTACGCCGATTCGCGAAGTATTCATTGCAATATTTTTTGTCACAATCGGCGCCCTAATGGATATCAATATTATCGCGGAATATTGGCTTCCAATCATAATTATCACGCTAGTTACCATTGTGGGCAAGACTGCGTCTGTGTATTTGGGCGTGCGACTCTTCCAGCTTGGGCCAAACAATGCCATGGGAATAGGTTTGTCTATGGCACAGCTGGGCGAGTTTTCGTTCATTGTATTGATGGTGGGCCAAGACTTGGGCGCTACAAGCTCGTTCCTCTTCCCGATCGTAGGCATGGTTGTAGTATTGACTACGATATTTGCACCGTTCATGATAAAGAAAGGAACCAAGATGATGGTTGCGTATTGATCCTGTTCATATCACAACATCATCATCTATTGCATAAATGACAACGCAGCCTGCATAGCAGTTCCATAGACTGAAGTAAATACTCCTATGGCAAACAATCTTCTTCTATTGAACTCCATTTGTGGGGTTTCTTGTTCTCTCTCAACAAATTCATACTGATTAGTTATTTCGTTTTTTCTTCGTTCCCATTTCCACGTCACACTTGATATTAGTACTGAAATTAAACCAATGTAGATCATAAAATGAGAAATCTTTGTTATTGCATCTCTGATAATATTGAGAAAATTATTGTCTAGAGTGTTTTGAACAAATAAAGAAATTAATGAAAAATAACAATCGTGATAAAACAAATAGCCTTTTTCTTAGAAAAAACATCAGATAATTTGATTATGTTCAATATTCTTTCATGTGTGATTATTGATAAAAATACTCGTATACTTTCTAATATGAAATACTATGCCTTAGCTACTTTCATCAAGTCACGCATATGAATTTCCATTCCAAAACGCTGCTCATTTTTCTTCATGTAGCGAAATATGGAAATTAGATCCGCAATGCTACGAATGGCTGAGAACTTGCCGTGCATTTTCGCTCTAACAAAATTCAAGACCTTGCCATAAATTGCAAAATATTCCAGAACTTCTTCTCTGTATTTTGGCAAATTGTTGATGTTTTTGACAAAGATATCTGCACAAATCATACTGGGTATGATTCCTTCACCCAACAATGGATACACAGTACCGATTGATTCCCCAACACCGACTACCTTACCATGATAGAACGGCTCGCACATGTTTGGAGTAGCTAGTCTAATTGGGCGACCAACCGTCTTGGTTATTTTGCCGCCGTATTTTTTGAAAAACTTGTCAGTTTCCTCTACGTGGTTTTTCTTGTAATCACCAGCACCAATGTGGGCCATATTGTCATTTAATGGGAAATACCAGAAATATCCAGTCATCTTTGCAAATGGCTTTACAAAGAAATCATCAATTGGGACCTTGTCATCATACTGTATTTTGTACTGGTATGTTGGCAGGAAAAAATCTTTTTCAATTTTTGGCAAATAATTCCGATAAAATCCAGTGCAATCCACGATCATGTCGTATTCTTTTTCCAAGTCTGCTAATTTTGGTGAAACGCCATAATGAATCTTTACACCCTCAGACATTTTCTTGATTAGACCAATTTTATCAAAAGTAACCAAACCCTTTAGCTTGATGTCAAATCGCTCGTTATTGTTCATGTCAATGTGCATGTCTTTTCCATGGTGTATGATGAAATCATCAAAGTTGATTCCAGATTTTGCACATAATTCCCGCATTTCGTTTGCAGATGTGCCCCATGCACAAATAGAATCATGGTTTTCCTCTGTCATGCGTTCATAGCCTACTACCTCATGGTCTTTTTTAAGCCTGGATACTAGATATCCACCTGCTACACCAATTCCTACTACGGCTATTTTCATCGAGTTGGAATTTTCCTTGGTCTAATAAATAGAATGTGAGATGTTTAGTGTAATTGGCAGCAGTGATCGGCGTTATTGTACAATAACCTGCATGTTTTATTTTACAAAGACCATGTTATACAATGAATCTTTGTCTTGCAAAAAATGCAAAATGCCCAAAAAACCGTAAAATTTACGCACAAAAGTTACGGTAGTTGCCTATTCTATGTATAATGCCGGCTTGAACGGTCGTGCCATCCTTGCCTTGTTCTTTGGATCATATTTTGCAGTGTCCGATTCTGTAAAGACCTGCATGTCTACTCCAAATTCCTTTTTGACTAGTGCAGATAATTCCGAAGACAGGACAGCAGTTTCGTTGATTGGCTCTAGCTCTGCTCTGATCTTTCTCATTTCCTCAGGCTCTGCCAAAATAGAGTTGACAGATTTTTTGACAAAGTCTGGGTCTTTTTTGATGTTTTCAGTTTCTGGATTTGCAATCAAATCCTTGATTATAGCGCCAATGTTTGTCTGACCGGCAACTACACTTGCAGCAATTTTGCCAAACGCCTTGACCTTCCAGGGATCTGCAGTGTACAGGACGATTTTTTGTGGAGTAATCTTTGTTACCTTGAGAACATTTTTGATGTCTTCTATTGTGGATTGTAATAATTCCTCTGATTGTATTGACGAAGAATCTGTTGAATTGCTTGGGACAGGCCAAGCTGATCTAGACACTACGCCAGAATTGCCCAGTCGCTCCCACATTTCTTCTGCTAGATGTGGTGCAAACGGAGACAGCATTGCAACCCGCACAGCAAGTATTTTGTGCAATATTCCAGAAACGTCTGTTCTTCTTTTGACTTCTACTCTTTTTAGATACCACTGCAAGTCAGATTCAAATGAAAACAAAATGTGATGCAGAGCCTCTCGCAATCTCATTTTCTCTACTGCACCAGTTGTCTGAATAATTAGATGATCGAGCCTGCCAAGAATCCAGTTGTCTTCTGATTGCAGCTTGGCAGGCATGCCTGGCTTGTGCCTGACACAGTCCTCGTAGATTGCCTCCAGCTTGCCCTTGATTGTATTGACTGATTCCAGATTGAAATCAGCATCTTGTAGTAGTTCTGCAGATATGATGATAGCAAGGCGAATCGGGTCAGCACCATAGTCTTGGATTGCTTTTCGTAGCGGGATGATGTTTCCCATTGATTTTGACATTTTCTTGCCATCCATCAGTACTGAACCGTTTACCACAATCTGTTTTGGCCAGAGTGCTTCTGGAAATATTGCGACATGATTCAGTACGAAAAATGTCAAATGATTTGGAACCAGGTCGCGTCCAGAATGTCTTGCATCAACTGGATAGAAATATGCAAAGTCGGTTCGTATTTTTTGTAAAACATTTTCCTGGACACCACATTTTGCAGCTGTCTGCTTTGCATCACCATTTCCATAAAACACAAACTCGAAAAATTCATCAGAAAGCGAGTCTGCCTTTAATTCTCGAGAATTGACATATTTTGCCAAGATATAGTACGCCATGTAGATTACGGAATCCGACAAGCTTTCTACAATCCAGTTTTGGTCCCACGGTAGATTAGTTCCTAGGCCATGCTGTCTTGCACATGCCCTTTGTCGCAACCAGCCGACAACATAGTTGAATTCAGTTCTGATTTCATTTGGCAGAATGCTCATCTTCTCAAAGCACTGGTTTGTCTTGTCCTTCCAAGCTTGGTCTAAATAATTGAGAAACCACTGGTTGTTCAATAGTTTTACAACGCATTCTGCTCCACATCTGCATCGGATAGGTCCGTCGTTTAGCTCTAGCAGAATATCCGAATTCTTTGATTCTGCAAGCCAAGCCTTTATCGTGTCTTTTGCTTCAGAAACCTTGAGCCCTGCGAATTTTCCAGTGTTCTCACGCAGTACTCCAGAGTAAAATTCCTTGGAATAGACCTCGTTTGTAGCCTCATCGAGTCTGGGGTCGTCCTGGTTTGTAATTCCCATTTTCTCAACAATTTCTTTAGCAGGAATTTCGCCAAAGCCTTCTGTCTTGATGATTGGAATTGGCTGTATTGTACTAGAATTTTGTTTTTGATAGTCGACTAGTGCTTGATAGTCAAATGGCGCGTGAGCTGGAACCGACATTACAATTCCAGTTCCTGTCTGTGATTCGACAAAGCTTGCAGGAAACATTGGAACTTTTTTGTCCAGTATTGAAACGGTTTTTCCTACCAGCTCAGATCCGGAAACTTCGGAAATAACTGTAATGGATTTGTTTAGAAATTCGAGCTTGTATGCACATTCTGGGCTTACAATCCAGGTTTCGTTGTCTACCTTGATCTTTTTGTATTTTATGTTAGGATTTATCCAAAGGTTTGTCACACCAAATATTGTCTCCGGGCGCAGTGTTGCAGTTGGAATTATTACATCATCTAGGTGGAACTTTACCAAAATGTATTCAGTAAAGTCCGGCTCTACATCGCCTAGTGTGTCGTGTTGTGATACTGGATTTTGGTCCTTGGGACACCAACCAACAGGGTGCGACCCCTGCACTACAAAGTTGAGCGACTTTAGTTTTCTAAACTGCCACTCGATGAATTTTTTGTAAACCGGATCTATTGTGGTAAATTCTCGTCGCCAGTCTATGGAATAGCCCATCTCTATCATTCCTTGCTTGATTTCTTCGTGGAAATAATCCGCAATTTTGACAGGTTCTACAAATTCCTTGATGGTATCTGGCGGGACATGGTATAGTTTTTCAAAATTCTCGATTAGTTCTTTGTCGCCTTCTTGGACTCGCTTTGCCATTCCTAGTATAGGCGTACCAGTATAGTGGAATCCCATCGGAAACAGAGTGTTATACCCATTCATGCGCAAAAATCGTGCGTGGACATCTGCCAATGTGTATGTCCTACCATGGCCAATGTGTTGAGGTGAATTGGGATACGGATATGCAACTGTGATGAATTTTTTTGTGCGCGAGTCAGGCTCTATTTCAAATTCTTTGCTCTGTGACCACTTGGCGCGCCATTTTGTCTCAATGTCATTCCAGGGAATCATGCATTCACTGTCTTTTTGATTAAAAATTCCGCATGGGTCAATGCGTCATTTAGTTTTGATACGTCTTTTCCGCCGCCTTGGCCAAATCTTGCATCGCCTCCACCAGAGCCGCCAAGCTTGGATGAAATCTCTTTGACTAGATCTCCTGCCTTGAAGCTTGCCTTTTCTCCGGCAAACACGATTATTCTAATTCCAGATCCTTTTACAATCAATGCGCAATAAATCAGAGTCGGGTCTGCCTTGATTGCCTCATCGCCTAC
Source organism: Nitrososphaerota archaeon (assembly GCA_016872015.1). Lineage (GTDB taxonomy): Archaea > Thermoproteota > Nitrososphaeria > Nitrososphaerales > Nitrosopumilaceae > Nitrosotenuis. The sequence continues at coordinate 8,976 of VHBK01000030.1, read as the reverse complement.
TGCAATGTGGAATTCATCATCGAGTTCTTCTTCTATTATATGATAGAATTTCACGGGACCGAAAACTTTGGCAGACTCTATTGCTTCTTTTGCAGATGTCAGACTTGTTCGCTTGATTAGCTGCTTTAGCTTTTTCTTGGCGGCCTCTGAATCAATCATTGCATGCTCAAACGACTTTAGCAGTTTTTCCCGGTTTGTTCCAAGTGATTTAATTATGTTCATTACATCGCCTTCCTGTTTTTGAACGAAATCAATTGCAGCTTGGCCTGACACAAACTCCATTCGAATTACTCCATCCTGAATTCTCTCTGTCTTTGTGATTTTGATTAGTCCAAGATCGCCTGTTCTTTTGACATGCGTTCCACCACAAGCTTCTACATCAAAGTCTTCAATTTTGACGATTCGAACTGCCTTGACAGGCACGACTCCTCCTTGGTATATCCTAAATCCAAATGTCTGCTCTGCCTGGCCACGCTCGTATTCCTGTATTGTTACTGGGAGATTTTTCTGAATTATCATGTTTGCATAGTTTTCAATTTTTTTGACCTCTTCATCTGATAAACTGGAATGATGCGTCACATCGAGCCTTCCATAGTCTTTTTCCTTGTATGCAGAATGCTGCCAGACCCAAGAGCCCAAGACATTTCTTGCAGACGAGTTTACCACATGGGTGCTGGTATGGTGTTTTGTAATGTTTGCGCGCCTTGCTGCATCTAATTCACAATGTACAGTGTCGCCTTCCCTGGGAGCTGCTCCCCTGATCTCATGCAACACAGCATTGCCATGTTTAGTAACATCAATGACATCTTGGCCGTTGATCTTTCCATGGTCTGGTTCCTGTCCTCCACCCCTAGCATAAAATGAAGTCTTGTCCAATATGACAAACTTGCCCTTGATCACCTTGAGTATCTTGGCGTCAAATTTCGGTGGATCGTCTTTGTAAAATAACAGATCAGTGTCTGCAATGCCAGCCAAGTCAAACTCCTCTGCAGCCTTTTTCTTCTCAGACTGGTGCAGCTCAGATAGTTTGCTGTAAAAGCTGTCAGGAATTTCCGATATTACATCATATTCTTTGAGATAGTCTGGCGTGACTCCATCTGATTCGTATAGTCGAATCATGTCGTCTACGGTTAGCGCTTTTTTCTGGGCCTTGAGGTTTTGAGCGGTTTTTTCCATTCTGGATTTTGACTCGTGGTATCTACCAACTTCAATTCCAATGATTATTTTTACCTCAGAACGATACTGTTCCAGCTCTGGGTAGGTATTTTTTAGATAGTCAATGTGGGCATCAATTAGCTCGTCTAGGTCTAGTTTTAGTCCGAGTCTGTCTATTGTAGCCATAATTCTTCGAAGGATAATTCTGAGATTGTATCCACCACCTACGTTGCTTGGTAATGCGCCATCAGATATTGCAAAGATAAGGGTTCGCAGATGGTCTGCAATCATGTAGAGGCCTTCAAGTGGTGTAATCATCTTGGAGAGGTGGTTTTCAGACAAATTAGATGCCTTGATTGCCGCTTTTCTTACTTGGGATAGGTCTGGGAATTTTTCCAGATTTCTTGCAATCTCGGTAAAGTATTTTGTCAGGATTTGAGAGTCTGTATCAATTCCTATCTTTTGGAATAGTTTTTGCGTTATTGGGCCAAAGCAACAGTCATAGGCAGTCGGCGTTCCCATTGTAATCCATGCGAATCTTTCCAGGCCTGCACCCATGTCTATGATTTTCTGGTCCAATGTTGTGTGATTTCCAAGCTCTCCCTGGAATTCAGTAAAGACTGCGTTTCCAAGCTCTAGGCCCCTAACATAATATTCCAATGATGAACCAAACGAGCCGCCACCAGCCCAGACATCTTCTACAAATGTGATTTCGTTTTTGTTTATTCCAAATGATTCGGTGAGTAACCTAAAGTCAAGATCAACACATTCGTCCTTCCAGTAGCCCTTGTCGTTTGGAATGCTGTGCTGACCAATCATGCAAAAGCTGGAAAAGTGTCTGCCTGTTACTCCAACATTTTCTATATCCTTGAATCGAAGACATGTCTGCGGAACAACCAGCGGATTTGCAGGAAACTCAAAGACAACCTTGGAGCCCATTACTCTTTGAAAGTCAACAATGGATGCTATAGTAAAGTACAGGTCGTCTCGCCACCTGCACACAACAGGATAGCGACTAATTGAGGTATGGCCGTTTTTGACAAAAAACGATTCTACTTGCTTCCAGGCTTCGGTATAGTCAAATCGCTTTGATGTCGGGGGGTTGCCAATGAACGAATAAGTGTCATCAGAGTGATCAGGACATGCGTGTCTTGCCGAATCCAGAGTCCAAAAAAATCTCTTGCAAACACTGCATGATTTTCTTGCAAAGCCTTGATCTTGGAATAATCTGATTTTGTAGTATCGTTCCGGCTCTGCTGAAAACTTGGCAAGTATCTCGTCCTTGTTCATTCTGAAGAAAACTCTGGCTGACTAATATTAAGAATTACCGTTTAGGATCAATTAAATACGCAAGTTTTGCAATTTGATCAATGTTCGGCCGAAAACCAAAACAGCTCCAAGAAGGTAGCTATGTCTTTGCGACAAAGCCAGATGGTCAATACACCAACGTGATCGTCGGCGCAGTAACTGGAATTGACGGCGACAAAATCGGCGTTAGCGGCCTAATCATAAACATGGCAGGCCTCAAAAACAAAGTCTCACAAGGAAAGGCAGGGCCAAGATCAGAAGAAATTCTCAAAAACCCAACACCGGAAAGCTGCATTCTTGGACTAGTATACAGAACCGAGCATGACACATTCAATGACACCTTGAATATCAAAGAGAACAATGTGGTGGAAATGTCTGAAAAATCATTCTATGTTTTGGACGGCTGGATTCGCGAATCACTGCCAGAGTTGATCAACAATGTATTATCATTACCAGAAGGAGCAGAGCGCGACCAAGCAAAGAGAATACTCAAGCAAAGAAAGGACACGTTATACGACAAGAACCTAAAGCAGAATCTCTATTCTATATGTAGAAGCCTCAAAATCCTAAACTAGACGTAGTTTTATATTATCCCCAAAAAAAGTCACGATACAATGGAATACGTTTACGCTGCATTAATTTTGCACAAACTAAAGAAGGAAATTAACGAAGCTAACGTTAGTAGTGTTATCAAAGCAGCAGGCGCAGAAGTAAGTGATGCCCAAGTAAAGGCATTGGTTTCTGCACTAGCTGATGTAAACATTGAAGAAGCAATCAAGGCAGCTCCAGTTGCCGTTGCAGCAGCTCCAGCAGCAAGTGCAGGCGCAGCTCCAGCAGCTGAGGCAAAGAAAGAAGAAGCTCCAGCAGGTAAATCTGAAGAGCAAGCAATGGAAGGCCTCGCTTCACTATTCGGTTAATTCCACAAAATTTTCATTTTTACCTTTATCTAGCACGATATGCCATACGGTATAGTGGCAGACACACCGTTTCTGTTTCTGATCTATGTCTTTGATCTTTTTGGCACCATGGCCTTTGCAGTAACCGGTGCATTCAAGGCAATTGAGCACAAGTCCGACATTGTCGGGATTTTGATTCTGTCAATAATTACTGGTGTGGCAGGCGGAACAATCCGTGATGTAATAATAGGCAGATTCCCCCCAAACTCAATAGTCGATCCTCTATACGTAGGAATCAGCGTGGCGTCTGGCGTTGCACTGTTCTTTTTACATCCTTATTTGAAAAAGCACTGGAATCTGTTTCTGAAATTCGATGCTATTGGTCTTGGAGTGTTTTCCATTACTGGTGCAACATTTGCGTACAATATTTTTGGACTAAATTTTCTGGCAATCGCATTTGCAGGTATACTGACAGCAGTGGGCGGTGGAATACTGCGAGACGTCTTTGTAAATGAGGTACCATTTATTTTTGTCAAAGAGCTATATGTCACTGCAAGTTTTGTCGGAGTTGTAATATTCTATGGATTGCTGGTCGCAGAAATCCCACTATATCTGGCATCAATCATTGGAATCATAGTGACTACAATACTGAGGCTGGTGGCTATGAAGTACAACTGGAATTTGCCTAGGGCGAGAGAAAAATAATTTTATGCTGGAGTGTAGCCTTTTGCCTTTGAGGCAACAGATTGGGCTTGGGCATTTGCTTTTTGGAGTACTGCCTCTTTGGTATCTTCTGTGATATAGCCTGCCTCGATTGCAACGGATCGTGAGCCGTGTGCAGCCTTTGCCAAGACTTGCTTGATGTTGTCCTTTGTGATATATCCTGCCTCAATAGACAGCGATACTGCCTCTTGGTGTGCTTGAGCAAAGAGTCCTCTGTATGATTCCAAGTCTATGATTAGTTCTTCTCGCTTGTACTGGATCCCCTCTTCTAGTGCTGCATCAAGTAGGACTCCTGCCTCTACTGACTTGATGTCTAGTTTTTGCAGTAATGTCGCAAGCTTGTCAGGAATTGGCTGACCCTTTTTGACTGGAGTAGAATCTTTTAGAATCCAAATTGTTCCCTGGTCGATTTTGGTTGGAATTCCTGCTTCTTTGAATTCAGTAAGCATTGGACCTGGGGCAATGCCTGTGTTCTTTGCTGGTACGTTGATATCTACACTTGCAATGTCTCCACCACGACCGAACATCATGATTTTGTTCTTGCCAAGTAAAACGTTGAGTTTGAATGGTGACATGTTTGTAAACATCAAAACACATTGACCAGTCAGGGCTTCTGCCATCTTTGCAATTCCCGGAATACTTAGTTTTTCTAGTGCCTTTTGCGCTACTTTGTCTTTGATGCTAACAATTTCAACTTCGCCTAGGAATTTTTTTCTTAGTGGCAACATTTGTGATGAGCGAACCTTTTCCATTCTGACTAGTGCAGTTACTTTGTATTTTGTTGGAAGTTCTTGCAGCTGCTGGTACATCTTTGTCTTTTTTACAGGATAAGTTGTTCTGTTCTCGTGCATTTACTTTCTCGCCTGCTGTACTTGTTTTACTGGCTTGCCCATTGATGTCTTTACAATGATTCTTCTAATGTTCTTGTCTCCACTTGGAAGCTTTTTCTCAATTGCGTTTAGTACTGCATGAGCGTTTGCTGCTAGGTCGCCGTCATCCATGGACTCGTCTCCAATTTTGCATGACATGGATAAGGAATTCTTTACTTTTACTCGAATTGATGATCTAAATCTGTCAAGAAATGATTCGATTGGTGCGTTGAATGGAACTGGAATTGGCATTTTGCCTCTTGGACCAAGCAACTGACCTAGCACCTTACCGACTGTTGTCATGAGTTGTGTGTCTGCTAAGAAGAAATCATAATTATTGATAAATTTGCGAGCCTCTCGCTTGTTTGCTGCAAGTGTGTTTAGTTCATCACCAGAAACCACTCTGTCGGCATTTGCACTCTTTGCTTTGAGGCCCATGTCTCCTCCGGCCATCACACAAACTGTTGTTGGCTTGGAGAGTTTCTTTGGAAGCTGAATTGTCTCGTTCATGGCAAAGCCTTTCTTTACGTCGATATCCTTTAGGATGACGTACATTTCCAAGGTCTGCTTGAACTTACGTTCCTTGTCGGTGTCCTTGGCATCCTTTATCATTTTAACTAGTTCAGCTTCGTTGATCAACGAAAATCTTGCGAAAAGGCCTCTTTAAAATCGTTAGTGTTGGCAGGCATGGGTTTTGCTGTAAATTGTAAAATTTTCTAATTTCCACGCAGCGCATTGGATTATGTGCAATTTTTCACGCCTAAACTTACGTTTATTAACATCAAATCGACTCTTTTGAAAACATTGCATAAACTAGATGATTTGGACATGAAGTTACTATACGAGCTTACTCGTGATGGGAGCATCTCTGTACCAAATTTGTCAAAAAAAATGGGAATAAACGCATCTGTCTTGTATTCTAGAATAAAGCGCCTCACAAAAAAGAAGCTAATCAAAAAATTCACAATTCTAGTAGACGAGTCCCAGCTAGGAATAGGCGTCAAGGCAACAATTGGCATAAACCGAGATCCAAAGCTAAAGGACTCAATTCACAAACAACTACTCCAAACCCCAGAGATAGTGTCAATATCTGAAGTCACAGGCAGATTTGACATCATGGCCTCTGTTCACGCAGAAAACCTAGAAGAACTACACACCATAGTAATTGAGAAAATAGGCAAAATAGATGGAATCCAGAGCACAGAAACCTTCGTGGAGCTGCAAAAAACGGACAAAGAGCCGTCGTATCTAGTAGCTAAATAATCTAGTTGAATTTACTGTCGTATTTTCCTGCGTTTACATCTGCGGCAAATTCTTTAGGACTTTTGCCCTCAATTTTGATTCCAAGTGATACGCATGTTCCTGCAACTTCTTTTGCAACTGATTTTATTGAAGTAGCATATGATGATTCTAGTTTTGCCTTTGCAACTTTGACAATGGAATCAACTGTAATGTCGCCAACCCATGTTGAGCCGCTGGTTCCAGAGCCTTTCTGAATTCCTGCCTCTTTTAGGATCAAGGCAGATGCCGATGGAATTCCGACAGTTACTTCCCATTTTTTGGTCTTGGTATCGACTGATACTGTGACTGGGACCTTCATTCCCTCAAAGTCCGCTGTTTTGTCGTTGATGGCCTTGATGATTTCCATGATGTTTACGCCTAGTGGACCCAATGCTGGACCTAATGGTGGACCTGCAGATGCTCCTCCGCCTGTTACTAGTGCAGAAACTGTTTGTGTATCGGCCATGTCTGTGCTCTTTTAGATGACGATTTAATCCTTCCTAAGCGGATGTGGATATTTTCAGATAGTTAGAGTCTACAGTTACTGGAAGCTGGTATGGAGCATCAAGCAGAATTACTGTTGCTTCCTGCTTGTCGTTGTCTACTCTAGTTACTGTTGCCTTCATGCCCTTGAATGGACCTCCGATGATCTCAACTACATTATCCACTGCAATTGTAGGTGCAGTGCTCTTTGTAACGAGATATCCCTCAATGTCTTTGAATTCCATTTCGCCACGGAGTTGTCCGCGAATGTGTCTTATTCCTTGTAAAGAGTTGAATGCCGAATTTGCGTCTTTTGCCTCAACTACGATATATCCTTTGAGATTATCCACTAGTAAAACTGAATACAGATTGATCTGGCCATTGTTAATCTTGCTTTGGAGCAAGTTCATGACTACCTTTTCCTGACCTCCAGTGGTCCTTATTGCAAAAAGATGAGTTTTGATTTCTTGAGACAATTCCATCTATCCGAATCTGAACACCGAAAATACAAACTGAATTATAAATCCAATCGCCCCGATACCGCCGATTCCCAAGAGAACCAGCCTTAGGTGTTGCATATAGTCCTCTTTGTCGGACTTTTTGGCAAGCTTCATGGTGTTTACCATGTTTTTTATGGTTTGATTCAGATCCATTGGTGGAGTTTAATATGGTGTCCTTATATTTTTTGGGACATGGAACTACTAGTCGCATACGAACAAGACCCAGCCGGGCACAACATGGCAAAGTTTCTCTCAAAAAACATGACACAGGACGGCGACATTTTTCGGGGCAAAAATTTCGATTTGGTCATAATTCCTAGCCCTGCAATTTCTGCAGACTGGCTGGAGCAAAAATATCACTATGATGGATTTGTCTTTTTATCAAAGCATGCCGCCCAGTCAGGCGAGCTTGCACTTACCTGCCACAGTACAGGGAATTTTTCGTCTGCCCAGTTTGGAGGAAATGACAGACAGGTGTCAATTCCTCATCCTCACCTGCAAAAAGCCTACATGCAAAAATTATATCACAACAAGGATTCTTTTTCCGACTTTCAGGTAATAATAGAGGCAACACATCACGGACCTACTGCACTATCAAAGCCGACAATTTTCATTGAAATTGGCACAACAGAAAAGCAATGGACAGACGAATCTTTGTGTAGGTCTGTGGCAAAGCTAGTCCTAGAAACAATGTCGGAGCCGATCAAAAAATCTCCAGTTGCTATCTGCTTTGGCAGCACTCACTATCCAGAAAAATTCACAGAGGAACTAATCCGTGGAACCCATGCATTAGGAACAGTAATGCCAAAACATGCATTGGAATTCCTAGACAACAAGCTCTTTTCACATATTATATCGCAAAACAAGGAAGCAAAAACAGCACTCCTTGACTGGGCAGGCCTAGGTCATCACAAACAAAAAGTACTTGACTTTCTGAGCACTACGGATCTCCAAGTGATCAAACTCTGAACAAGCTGGACCAAAAAGTCTACAAGAAATTACTTGCAGTTCCAAAAGGCAAAGTCACTACATATGGCGAGCTAGCAAAAGCAGTCGGATTAGAAAATGGACAGCGCGTCATAGGGCAGATAATGAATCGTAACCCCTTTCCGGTTGTCATTCCATGTCACCGAGTCGTAAAATCAGACGGCAAAATTGGAGGCTATTTCTATGGCGAAAAAGTCAAGACAAAAATGCTATCTGATGAAGGCATAAAAATTTCAGATGGTAAGGTAAAAGATTGGGAAAAAACAGTCTTTAGGTTCTAGACTTTCTGTGCTCTTTAATTTCCTCAATTAGGCTTCGGAGGTGAGCAATGTTTCTGACAGTGTTGCCGCCTATCTTCTTGTAGATTGTCCAGAATTCCGGATTTGTGATTTCCTTTCTGTCCTTTGCTACCTTGAGTCGGTGTCGTAATGCTCGAACCTTTACTACATAGACTTCTTTTTTGCCTACGCGGGCGCCCTTGCGACCTTTCTTAGAACCGGTTGTGGTTCCTCTCTTTTTCTTTTGAGTTCTCTTGAATTCGGCTCTTCCACGTGATGTGCCTTTTGCCGACTTGATTGTAATTGCACCAGCTGTTATCAGGCCTCTGATGTTTTGTCTTGTGATTGCATCTGCGATGTCATCTGATCTTTCTGGGTCAAACTTGATTCTAGATAGACCTACTCCTACAACTCGTGATACGAGTCGTTTTTTGGTTCTAAGATTTACTACCACTTGTTCTCACTCTTGCGTTAAAGATCTTGAATTTCTTTTGTG
>VHBK01000029.1 GCA_016872015.1 Nitrososphaerota archaeon | reverse complement strand
AGCTTCTCAAGAGAAGACGCCGAAGGAAAATTCCTCCCAGAATACATAGAAAAAGAAGTCCTAGAGCGCAACCCATTCCAAACAGTTGATGTAAACGGTGTCGGCAGCCTAGTCAAAATAGCAATCACAAACGGAAAATCAGTCAAGCCGGGAATCGAAATAGGGGTTTGCGGAGAGCATGGTGGAGATCCAAACTCTATCAAATTCTTCCATAATTCCGGGGTATCCTATGTTAGTGCGTCACCACACAGAATCCCAATTGCAATAGTAGCAGCTGCTCAGGCAAGAATACAACAAAATTCGACACCTTCCAAAAAAAAGGCTCCTAGAAAGGTAGCCAAAGGCAAAAAAGCAAAGAAAAAATCTAGACGTTAACCTAGTGATTCTATCTTACGCGACAGCTGCCCAAGAGTGAATGGTTTTTCCAGCAACACTATTTTGTCAAATAACTCATCAGTATCGTCTTCTACTGCCCATCTCTGATATGCAGTAACAAAGAGAATTTTCTGGTCTGGATTTTTTGCCAGTATTTCTTTTGCTGCCTGTGCACCTGTTTTTTTCGGCATATTATGATCCAACAACACCAAATCAAATGGAGATTCGTCTAGTGAGTCAAATTCGGATTTTGAGAATGCTTCTTTGTATTTTTTGACACATTCACTTCCGTCTTCTGTTGTAACTACCTTATGACCCATTTTTTCCAGCAATATCTTGTACTGCCTTGCGGTAAACTTGTTGTCTTCTGCTACCAGTATGTTCAATGTGGTTTTGTTATGATTTCAGATGGGTTTGAAAACTAGTGTGTTTTTTTTGAACAACAAATTTGAAATGTTCACTGATAATTCCTACGTAAGCCTTTATTTGTTAAATTACGCACAATACACAAGGTTCATTCGGAAATACCGATTTAGGACCAGCCAAGACCAACCAAATCAGGGTGAGGATATCATCTGTCGACCGTGTTCTACCAGATATCCTCACTTTTTCAATTATCTCTGCTTTAGGGCAGTTGCGCGCTCAAAACACTTGTCAGATTCCTCTGTTCTTCCTAGGATCTTTAGTGCAAAGCCTTTGTTGTACCAGGCATCAAAATAGTTTGGGTTTAGCTTGATTGCCTCATCAAAGCATTTGATAGATTCGTCGAGGTTTTTTGTCTTGCCTAATGCAAAGCCCTTGCCATTCCATGCCAAGGAATTATTCCTGTTTAGTTTAATTGCCTCATCAAAGCATTTGACGGATTCTTCAAATTTACCAGATTTCCCAACTGCAGTGCCCTTGTTGTACCATGCATCGGCGTTTTTTGGGTTTATTTTGAGTGCCACATCATAACATGGAATTGCCTTTTTTGTTTTGCCAGATTCATCTAGTGCAAAGCCCTTGTTGTTCCAAGCCTGAGAGTTGTTAATGTCCAGCTTGATTGCCTCATCAAAGCATTGAATTGCCTCTTCATAGTTACCAGAGGATGCAAAGGAATTACCCTTGTAAAACCAATCTTCAGTAGTTTTGCAATTCGGGTATTTTTTCCCAATTCCGCCAAAAAATCCCATCAGATTTGGTGTTCCTGCTACGAATATGAGCTTTGCAGTAAAATTCATAGGATTACCATTTATCATATAGTCATGCTTCCAAGAATAGACAGCATCAAGCAGGCCAGAACCAAAATCGGAGTCACACAGAAAGAGCTTGCAAAGATGACCGGCGTTAGCACCTCAATGATAAACCAGATCGAGTCAGGCCGAAGCCAGCCAAGCTACGAAACTGCAAAGAGAATCTTTGATAGCCTCGCAACCCTGGAAGGACGGGCAGACCCAAACAAGGCAGGAGACATTTGCAGTAAAGAAATAGTCAAACTAAAGCCAACAGACTCTCTTCATGACGCAATACACAGAATGAGAATAATGTCAATTAGCCAGATTCCAATATTCAGCTCAGGCGAGCCAGTAGGGGCAATAACAGAAGACGGCGTGGTAAAACACTTAGCAGACAGTGACGAATCATCATGGAAAAGAATCAAGCTGGAAGATGTAATGGAGGCAAGGCCGCCAATAGTCGACCATCAAACGCCGGCAAGAGCACTGGTGCCATTGATTCGATATTCCAAATGCATTCTAGTTGCCAAGGCAGGTAAGATAATTGGAATCATTACAGCATCAGACACTCTAAAGATGCTAGAATAAAAAAGAAAAAAAATTCTTGGTGTGAGCACCATAACATACAAGTTTCAGGTGACAATTCCAAAAAAAGTTCGTGAGAAGCACCATATCGAAGAAGGATACTTGACATTCATTGAGGAAAACGACAGAATCTACATAGGTAAATCCACTGAAGTATAAAAAAAGCAGCGCCAGACGATATTTTTAAACAAATTTCGCAACATAATGCATGAGCTCAATTTCAGATCTTAGAAAAAAGAGAAATCAGGTAAAAAACAGCTGCAGAAAATAGCACTCATAGAAGGTCAGAGCTGGCGCGACACACTTGATGCAAAATTCAAGCCATACCTAAACCAAATTGTAAATCCAGATCATAAAATACAAAAGGCAAAACACGAAAAAATCCCGCTTAACATCCAACTAAGCAAAATCAAGTCGTTTTTGATATCGAATGCAAGCACAGGTAAAGATAACGAGATTACTTGTAATCTTTGTTTCCCAAATCAGAGTTCGTTGTATCTTTATTGGGTATGTTCCATCCAATGTTTGTCATATTAGGCACTCTTCCATGTGCAAATGCATTGAATATTTTTACCACATCCTTTCTAAGTTTCTCTCGCTGTCCTGATTTTTCCATTTGTTTTTTCATTGCAACCAAATCATCCCACGATTTTGTATCTAATGCAGGTCCGATAAGATCTGGAGAAAACATAAGTTTGTACTGTTTTCCATATCCATGCCTTCCTCTTGAATGCGTCTGCGATGTCAGCATCCCGGTGTTTTCAATGTCATTTAGAATCTCCGATATTCTGCGATGTGTAAGTTGTGACTTTTTTGGCGTGATGAGTTTGTATTCATCATAGATTTTTGAGGTATGAATCAGCTCTAATTCCATAATATAGCTGAGATACACAATTGCTCCACAAACATACCTGAATTGTGGGGTGAAGCGACTCATTATCTCAGATATTCGGTCATTTTGCAATTTGGTATAGGCCTGATCGACATGTTTTGTGGATAATGCTTGGTTTTTAGCGCCAGCAATTTCTGCTCCGACTCGCAAAAGATCAATTGCGCGCCTTGCGTCGCCGTGGTCTCGTGAGCTCAGTTTGGCGCAATACTGTAAAATAGAATCATTTATTTCATTAAAGGCCTCCTTGGCGCACATTTGGAGGATCTCAAGTGTCTCATCATACCCATACGCCGGAAAATATACCTCCGAGTTGCCAATTCTTGAGCGAACCCGCTCATCTAAATCATATTCAGACACTACATTATTTGATATTCCAATAATGCACATCTGATAATTTTTTTCTTTTAGCTGCTCACAAAGAACCACAAGCTTGTACACAAAGTCAGACGGCTTGTTGCGCTTGTCGTAAAAAATCATATCAAATTCATCCAAAGCCAAAACGATGACCTGTTTTTTTGCCTCTTGCAAATATGAGGCAATTACGTCCTTGATTGCCGAGATCACTGCCCCAAGCCCCTTTGCGCTTGGCAGCGCTTCTGCTCCAAGCTCAGAGAGAATCAAGTTAGCACACTCAAAGATGGTCTTGGCACCCCTCAGATTCACAAAACAAAGTGCGACACCATCAAGGCTCTCACATACAAATCTCACAAGTGTAGACTTTCCAGATCCACTTCTTCCATATACTGAGACAAATGGTGGAATTGTGCCCTGCTTGTATGAGGCAAGAAACCGAACCAGGTTCTCCACTTCTTTGTTTCTCCCAATGATGCGTTTTGGAGTACGAAGAACATCAAGGGCTGCTTTGTTCTTGAAAATACTGTTCTCCTTGTCTATTTTGTCTAAAATGGCGTCAATATCGGATTTTTTCATGATTTCCCACCATTTTGAGAATAATTCTCATTATTCCCGGAATAATTCCGATTATGGTTAGAAAATTCTAATAATCCGTGCCTAAATTCCACTTTCCACACATAAATTCTAGCCAGTTTTGGCATCAATAAATAATAATCCTCCACTGGAAACGCATGTATATGTTATGTAAGCCAGATTCCAATAAAGTTTCTGCCCTAGTGTTTTGGATGAGAGCAGAGCTCAGTGAGGACTCCGCTTAGGGATTTTGGATGAATGAATGTGATTTTTGTTCCTTCAGAGCCAGGACGGATTTTGCCCAAAAACTGGATTCCGCATCCTTCCATTCTTTGGTATTCTGATTCTATGTTATCAGTAGCTAGCGCCATGTGATGTAGTCCTTCACCTTTTTTTTCTAGGAATTTCTTAATTGGGCTGTCATCTCGTGTTGGCTGCATTAGCTCAATTCTACCATTTTCTAGTTTTATTATGGCCAGCTTGACTCCCTCAGACTCTACTGTTTCATATACAATTTTTTCAACACCTAGTGCGTCTTGGTATTGTTTTGCTGCAGCCATTACATCATTTACTGCGATTGCAATGTGATCTATTTTCATCTAGAACACTTCCTTTGGCCTGTATTCACCAAATACTTGCCTGAATGTGTTGCTTATCTCACCAGTAGTGGCATATGCTTTAGCCGCATCTAGGATAAATGGCATTAAGTTTTCCTCCTTTTCTGCAGCAGACTGCATTTTAGATAATGCGTATTGAACTTTTTTGTTGTCTCGCTCTGATCGTAGTTTTTTGAGTGCTGCTCTTTGCTTTTTCTCTACAGTATCATCAATTCTGAGCAGTTCTTGTTTTGCTTCTTTTTCATCAGAGAATTTATTGACTCCCACTAGGACTCGCTCGCCAGCATCAACTTCTTTTTTGAGCCGGTATGCGTTTTGCCTAATTTCCGACTGGAAAAATCCTTTTTCGATTGCCTTGAGTGCACCCCCCATTTTTTCAATTTGCTTGAGGTATTTACGTACTCCAGCCTCGATTTCATCACACAGATATTCTAGATAATACGATCCTGCCAGTGGGTCTACTGTCTTGGTAACTCCTGATTCATGGGCAACAATCTGCTGAGTTCGCAGAGCTATTTTTGCGGACTCTGCAGTGGGCAATGCAAGCGCCTCATCTCGTGAGTTGGTGTGTAGTGACTGGGTTCCACCAATGACTGCTGCCATTGTCTGTATTGCTACTCTGACAATGTTATTGTCTGGTTGCTGTGCAGTTAATGACTCGCCGCTTGTTTGGGTATGGAATTTTAGCTGTAGGGATTTTGGATCCTTTGCGTGGAATTTTTCTTTGAGAATTTCTGCATAAATTTTTCTTGCAACTCTGAATTTGGCAATCTCTTCGAAAAATTCTATAGTGCAACAGAAAAAGAACGACAATCTTGGTGCAAAGTCGTCTATTTTGAGTCCCCTATCAAGGCAGGTCTGAATGTATGCAATAGCATTAGCCAGTGTGAATGCAACTTCTTGTGTTGCAGTAGAGCCTGCCTCTCTCATATGATAGCCTGAAATTGAAACTGGGTACCATTGAGGCACGTGCTTTGCACAATATCCAATCATGTCACCAATTAGTCTCATGGAGGGTTGTGGTGGATAGATGTACGTGTTTCTTGCAATGTATTCTTTGAGAATGTCATTTTGTGTTGTGCCCCTAAGCTCTGTGCTTGCAAATCCTTGCGATTCACCTACTGCAATGTAATATGCCAATAATGTAGATGCAGTAGAATTGATTGTCATGGAAGAGCTGACCTTGCCCAAGGGAATTCCGTCAAATGCAGTAAACATGTCTTTGAGTGAAGATATTGATACGCCTACTTTTCCCACTTCGCCTTCTGCTTGGGATGAATCGGCATCGTGACCTATTTGGGTTGGAAGATCAAATGCCATTGATAGTCCAGTCTGTCCCTTCTCTAGCATGAATTTGAAACGTTCATTTGTTTGCTTGGCGTCACCAAACCCAGAATACTGACGCATTGTCCAGAATCGCTCCCGATACATTTCTGCATGGATGCCCCTAGTGAATGGGTACTTGCCTGGTTCTTCTTTTGGTCTCTTTTTTGTGCCATGATATACACGAGATACTGGAAAATTAGAATCGGTTAGAATCTTTTTTGGTTTTTGTTGTTCTTTTTGTGCCATAATATCACTTGATTATCCTCTCAGATATTCTGTCTGCTGCCTCAAATGGATCCATCTCCTTTGATTGGAGCTTCTTTAGGTATTTGGAATAGTTTTTGTCAGATTCCAACAATGCATCAATTTTGAGTCTAACATTATTTAAAACAATATCTTTTAGCTCAATTTCTAATCGTCTTGCGTCGTGTTCCTTTTTGGCTTTTTGCTTTTGCGCCATCATTTCCTTGAGTTTTTTTGCAAATTCATCAATTCCTTTGTTTTTTGTAACCGAGGTTTGCAGTATTACAGGATTTCTCTCAGTCATGCCAATGAATTCTTTGACTGATTCAAAGAGTTGTGTTGCTCCATCAAGATCAGACTTGTTAACCAGATAGATATCGCCAATTTCTGTCAGACCAGCCTTGATTGTTTGAATACTGTCTCCAGTGTGTGGATTGAACACCACCACTGTGATATCGGCAATGTTGGAAATTTCTACTTCGGTTTGTCCTGCGCCAACACTTTCTATTATAATCGGATTAAAGCCGGCATATTCCAGTACTCTGATGCTATTTCTAATAGAGCGTGAGACTGCGCCGGTTGCACCTCTTGACGCTATGCTCCTAATGTATGTACCAGAGTCGGTAGATTCCGTCATCCTCACACGGTCGCCCAAAATTGCACCCCCTGTGACATGACTTGTCGGGTCTATTGCAAGGACTGCTGCCTTGAGCCCAAGTTTTTTGAGTGCAACTGAGGTCTTGTTAATTAGTGAGCTTTTTCCTGCGCCTGCAGGGCCGGTTATTCCAATTATGACGGATTTGCCAGATGTCTTGAATATCGATTTGATTAGCTTGCGTGCTTCTTGCTCATCATTTTCAACAATAGAGATTGCCTTTGCAATTGCTCCACGCTTTGCCTTTTTTAGATCAGCAAGTAACAAACAAACTAGTTTTTGGCACCTACAATAAATTCTTGTTGCACTAGAGTTGGGTAAAGATTGTGCTGCTTGACTTGCCTACATCATGTATGTCGGTTTTAACACCAATCTTGCCAAATTCAGGATGATCCACCACTAAAGTGATTGGAACTACCTTCCAACCATATTGTGGTTCTTCCTCAAATGGTACTGTGATGGTAAAAGAGTACCCATCAAACGTTCTTTGGAATGATTTTTCCATTCCCAATATTTCCAGCACAACACTGGTAGTTTTTTGGGTCTTGTCGGCAAATGTGATTTCCACTAGATGTTTTTCCGGATAGAACGTCCCATCCAGATACAGTAGGTTTTGGTATTTTTGTTGCACAGAGATGCTTTGAGATACTGAAATCCCAATCCCAAATGCAATTATTGTTGCAATTGATGCCAAAATGATTTTTTTATTCATCAGGCAAACTCTGCACGTAATTGTTTGAGGAATTGAGAGTGAATTCGAATTCGCTCCAATGTTTGTGACAGTGTCATCTCCGTTCCAGGGGCGTGGTTTTTCTTGAAGAATTGCTTTATTTCGCCTTGCATGGATTCTTCTGCCACTGCAGAAATGCTAGAGACCACTCGGTTTAGGAGCGGGCTACCGACTCCTACTTTGACTCGTAGTTTTTTCCAGTTCTTTTTTAGCCACGGCCATAGTATATTTTTGCCATGATGATTTGCTGATATACGCATAATTGGAATGTGCATATTTTGAGAGCGAACATCCTTTGATTGCGACAGATCCAGTGTTTTTAGCAGTAATTTCGGATCTTTGAAGCTAGATAATGCGCCAAGAAATCTTATTTTTTGCTCTTGGGATGGCGCCTTTTTGTACAATTGTAGCAACTTATCATAAGAGACAGCGCCACTCCATGCGGCAAGTGAAAACACCGCATCCTGAATGTCGGGATTTAACGAGTCTGGTTTTTGCAAATATTGCTTGAAGCGATTGTTTGCCTCGCACAATATTTCATCATCATCCATTTTGCCTAGTGCAGCAATTACAAAGCTACGCAACAATACATTGGTGTGCGGCTCGTCTGGTTTTGCATCCCATCCAAGCGTATCAAACATTTTGCGAAGGTATTGGTATGTTATTTGTCGTATTTCGGAATTGTACGGCTCTTCTATTGTTCTGTGGAATAACGCATAAAGATTTCCAGACACGTTTGATTGCGTCAGGTAATCATCTTCGTTTTCATACGATGAAGTAAAATCAAGATAATCGCGAGTTTTTCCATCTCCCGATACACATAATGCAAAGAGGTCATTTTGTATTGCCCATCTGTCAATATGTGAGATGGATTTTTGCAGGATCATTTCTTTTAGCTCATACATTAGGTCTTGTGAATATTTTATGCGATAAAACCCATTTCTACCAGGATTGACCAATATTTGCTCGGAATGTACCGGAATGGTTTGTTGCTTTGTTCTGAAGATTTTGCTTGTGATTTTGCCATTGTCGTTTATCACTATTGGGATTTCCCAGAGGCCTTTTGTTGAACCTTTTTTTTCCAAGATGAATCGTTTTTGCGACAACATTAGATGCGAGTCATACTTTTGCGCATCTACCAACGGAAATCCCGTCTGCTTTAGCCAGGAATTCACCATTGAGCGGACCGGCATTTTGGCAGCCTTGCCAATTTCATCCCACAAGTCATTTCCTTGTGCGTTTTTGTAAGAGAATTTTTTAAGATATGCTCGCAGCCCTGCCCTAAAGTTTTTTTCCGTTACAAAGCTTTCCAGCATTTTAAGAACACAGCCGCCTTTGTCATAAGATATGGCATCAAAGATTTCCCGGATTTCGGATGGCGAGTTTACCTTGACGTCAATTGGGTGCGAAGAATGTAATGCGTCAAGGCCCATCGCAGTATTCATCGTGTCTTCGAGGAATTGATCCCAGAGATTCCATTCAGGATAGAATTTGTCGACAAATTTTGTCGCCATAAATGTCGCAAATGATTCGTTTAGCCACAGATCATTCCACCATTCCATAGTAACCAAATTTCCAAACCACTGGTGTGCTAGCTCGTGCGATACTACTTCTGCTATGAACTGTTTTGTTTGCGTAGACGAAGTCTTTTCGTCAAATAACAAAATTGTCTCTCTAAACGTAATTGCCCCCCAGTTTTCCATTGCGCCGGATGCAAAGTCAGGAACTGCAATCAAGTCTAGTTTCGGCAGCGGGTACTTTATTCCAAAATAATCTTCGTATGATGTTACTAGCTTTTTGCACAAATCAAGTGCAAATCTTCCCTTTTTGCTGTTACCCTTTGTAGTAACAATTCGCATTGTGACTTTGCCAGATCTGGCACTCAGAAATTCAAACTCGCCAACTCCAAGATACACCAGATACGTAGACATGATAGGAGTTTTTGCAAATCTATACAGTATTTTTTTGCCTATTTTCTTTCTGGCAATCTGATTTGTGTTAGATATTGCGGTGTGATTTGGTTCTGTGATTATCGATATGTCAAATGTAGCCTTTACTGCAGGCTCGTCCCAGCACGGAAATGCACGCCTTGCATCAGCTGCCTCAAACTGTGTGGTTGCAAGATATTTTGTCTTGCCGGATTTGTCCTGATATTGGCTGCGGTAAAATCCAACCAGCCTGTCATTTAGAATGCCAGAAAATTCGATGTGGATTTTTGCGGTGTTGTTAATTTTTGCACCTAGTTTTATTGTTAGGGATTCATTTTTTTCATCAAGTCTTGTTTGCCCTACATATGATTTACCTGAGGATTCAACACTGCATTTTTTTATCTTCAATTCTGCTGCATTTAGAACAATTGTGCTAGTCGGCTTTGTTATTTTGACATCAATTGTTTCTCTTCCCTCGAATGTGAAATTGGAAAAAAGCGGCTCAAATGTAAGAGCATAATGTACAGGGATTACATGCACAATGCACGGTGTGCCAATTGGCTTTATGTACATTAGTGTTCCTGGCGATCAAAATTAACACATGCTTAGCTTGACGCAGAACACATGCATTTTATCAATTATCGGGACCAGATATTACATGTTGGATGACTGGATGGAAAAAACCATTAAAAAGCAAGAATACACAAAATCCATCCTGTCTGCAGAAATGATTACTAGGTATTCGCTCAAGGAAAGAATTTTGGAGCTTGAAAAAATGAGGGACCAAATCTTGTACGAGCTTGCCAGACTGCAAGATATAACCAGGGATAAAAAACTGTAAAGTTTTAAAATACAGTTCGATCAAACACTCTCAGATGAAGCAAAAGCTTGCCACTCGTCGAATCAAGATCCTAGTCGCAAAGCTAGGCCTCGACGGGCACGATAGAGGCGCACTTGTTTTATGCAGAGCGTTTCGAGATGCAGGCATGGAAGTAATTTATTCAGGCTTGTTTGCCACGCCAGAGCGCGTAGCGCAAATAGCTGAAGATGAAGATGTAGATGCAGTTGCACTAAGCCTTCTAAATGGCGCCCACAATACACTGTTTCCAAGAGTAGTAAAAGAATTGCACAAAAAAGGCCTCAAAGATGTTCTAGTAATAGGTGGAGGGGTAATCCCAGAAGAAGACAAAAGTGGCCTGGAAAAATCTGGAGTCTCCAAGGTGTTTGGACCGGGATCTCCACTACCAGCAATCATAGAGCACATCAATGCTGGCGTTGCAAAGCTAAGAAAAATCTGATTATTCTTTAGAGTCTGGCCACATCATTTTGCGCATTTGTTTTCCAACTTGTTCTATTTGGTGTGATTCAAGCTGTTTCATGTAGCGGTCAAATGCATTTTTACCGTTTTTGCGATATTCAGAAATCCATTCTTCGTTAAATGTTCCATCTTGGATCATATCTAGTACTTTTTTCATCTTTGCCTTGTTTTCCTTATCCATAACCATTGGGCCTCTTGTCAGACCGCCATATCTTGCAGTCTCTGAGACACGTCTCCACATTCCGTTTATTCCATAACGCTGGATCATATCCACAATTAGTTTGAGTTCGTGCAATACCTCAAAGTATGCAATTTCGGGCTGGTAGCCTGCTTCAACTAGAGTCTCAAATGCGTTTGTTACCATTGATGCACATCCGCCACAAAGGTCAGCCTGCTCACCAAACCAATCTGTTTCTACTTCTTCTTTGAATGTTGTCTGAATCAGTCCAGCACGTGCAGAGCCAATTCCTTTGCCAATTGCGAGTACTCGGTCCCACGCTTTTCCCGTTTTGTCTTGATACACTGCTACAATTGCAGGTGTTCCAAATCCTTCTTGGTATGTTTCTCTGACCTTAGAGCCAGGGCCCTTTGGCGCAACCATGATAACATCAACATTGTCTGGCGCCTTAATCCAATTCCATTGGATTGCAGCTGCGTGTGAAAACGACAATGCCTTTCCAGCAGAAAGGTTTGGTCCAATTTCATCCTTGTAAATTTGTGATTGGATCATGTCTGGAAGTAAAATGTGAATAATATCGCCTTGCTTTGTGGCCTCTGCAACAGACATTACGGTGTGGCCATCTGCTTTTGCCTTGTTCCATGTTGGGCTACCCTCTTTTAGGCCCACTATAACTTTGAGGCCGGAATCTTTGAGGTTGTTTGCCTGCGCATCACCTTGGATACCATAGCCAATTACTGCTATTGTTTGATTTTTAATAGGATCTAAACTGATATCGGAATCTTTCCAGGTCTTTGCCATAGTACAATCCCAAAATATAGACAATAAAAACCATCAAAATCATATGGTCAGAACCTTATTGCAAGAGACACATCTTACCTGAACTGTGTCATCCCCCTCAAGCCGCTCAAATTTTTTGGAGCCGCATGAATGACAGATTGGACATGCCCGAAGGCCTTTCATGTTCTAATATTGTACAGCATGGTAATTAATTTTCTATTTGATTTTGCCGCTACCAAGTAATCGAATACTAGTAGATTCCGGCTTTAATATAACACAGATATCTCCTTTGTTATGAACTGCGGGTTTTTCAAGTGTTAATTTTAGTGGAGATATCGAGGCAAACTTTGCAGGCTTGATTTGAAGGCCAATATTAACAAGACACATCTGGTTTGGTGCAATATCGCCTTTGTAAAATGGGCTCTTTGTAAATTCTAATTCAAATTCAGTCGATACAAATTCAGGGCCTGGCGCGCAAAGCAGATCTCCCCTTCCAACTTGATCAGGAGTTACTCCTTTTACTGCCAAGCCTACTCGTCCTGGAGAGACGGCTGCGTCCACAGGTTCATCATGCATTTGTATTGATTTTATGAGAACATCTATTCCTGCAGGCAAGAGTTTGAGTGTATCATATTGCTTTATTTTTCCACGCTCTACTTTTCCCAATATAACAGTTCCAACCCCTTTAACATCAAAGCAATGATCAATTACGACACGTGCGCTACCGTCTTGTGAGATCTGTGTTAGCTTGTCGGATTCTTCCTTAATTTTGTCCTGTTGGATTTTCGGATAATTAATCAAAACGGTATTTTTTATCATTGTGTTTAACATGTTTTCATCTACATCATATGTGTAAGAGAGCAGTCCAGACTTTTTCTGTAACATGTCCAATGCAACAATCTGCTCACCGGCAAATTTGTCTAGCTTGTTTATGTGCAATATCACATGTTCTGCCAGGTTTATTGTCTGAAGCAAAGGCTGTATTTTGTCTGGAAACCCACTAGGTGTGGTATAGGTACGAATGACTCCAGATTCTTTTTTGTCATACATGGTCATATCGGTAGCGGTTCCTTTTTTGCCAAGGCCGACTGCTATGCTCTGATCACCCAACACCACAAAATTGACTGACTTGGTCAATAGTTTTAAGTCAAAAATTGGGTGATAAAACGATTTATGGTCTATTTTGCCATTTGTTAATTTCTTTTAGCACGATTATTGAGCCTAAAATGCCGGATATAAGGAAAACCAACCAATCTTTGAAAGATAGATCAATTCATGTTTTTTATGAAACTCGAAGGTTTTTTTGTCCTCTTTTATCCTAAACGGGCCTGCATTATTACAAGATTTGCAGATTATGGCATATTGATTATCTGATGAACTTGGTGAACTTGGTGAACTTGGTGAACTTGAATTATTTTTTTCTTCTTCACTTCGTTCATTTCGTTCACTTCGTTCATTCTGTGCCTGAATGGGTATGATAGGGAATGAACTTGGTGAACTTGGTGAACTTGAATGAACTTGAGCTAAATTAGGCAAATCGGGTGTTTTTGTGCCTAAAGGTGAACTTGGTGAATCAAATGAACTAGATTTTAGACCTAGCCTGATTTTATTTTCATCTATCTTTTGGCTAGTGATAAGCCATGAAATGCCCTTATGTTTTTTTGCTGACTTTAATCCCAAACGTCTTAACGTTGCGGTAAACGACTTTAGCCATAAATTATGTTCAGTAAAACCATGTTTTGATTCCTTGATTATTCCATCATACAACTCTTTGGATACTAGCCAGGTATCTGCTTGTAGGCTCTCTCTTAATTCATCAAGGTAGGCCAAAATTCTATAATCATAATTTTCCTGTTCGTCTTGTAATTGCCTATCATCTCTAGTCTTTTCTGATGATTGTTTAATCTGATCAATGAGGCCAGCAACGCCATGTTTTTGGAAAAACAACGCCATGACCATAAGTGGCTTCCATAGCTGTTGCTCTCTACCTGAAACGTTTAGAAATTTTTGGGCCTCGCTTCTTAACTCATAAATTTCATCTGCATAATCAAGGAATAACCGATAACACAAGCCTCTAATTTTTTCAAAGCTTGAATCTGAATTATCGGGCCATGAATCAAGAATTTTCTTGTTTAGGGCCCTTTTGTTCACTTGTGGAATACACCTATCGTCTAAAACGTCATCAAAACTGCTGATATGCCCTAGGCTTGTAGGGCCAAATAGGTTAAACTGCCTAGTTGTAAAATTACCCTCGTCACTTTTCTCGACTCTAACTGCAAACTGATTTTTGATATGGCATTGTAATAGCAGAGTTCTCAAGTCTTGGGCCTGCGTGTTGTTTTTGTTGCTAAACTGTTCCGTTTCATCTATGCAGATTGTGGCCCCTGTTCCCTCTCTGATTCTAAATAGCGATGATGGAGTCATGTTGGCTGAAACGAATCCGTTAAAGCAAGTCAAAGATTGGAATGCAAGATTTTTGGATTTACCGCTTCGTTTTGTTCCTGTAAAATCAAAAATCGGGTATGAGTCAAAAATCGTATGAAAATATGTGCCGATATTCCATACAATAAACCGGACAAACTCGGCCTCGGTTTCAAACTCTATGTATTTTCTAGTAGTTTGGTTTAACAGATCATATACTAGTTTAGGGTCCGTCTTTTCTGATTCTGATTTCCATTTAGTAATATCATCATAATTC
>VHBK01000028.1 GCA_016872015.1 Nitrososphaerota archaeon | reverse complement strand
TTCGTGGCGCAAGACGTGGCCACATTCCTGGAGCAATCAATATTGATTTTTCTGCAAACATCTCTGAAGATGGCACAATAAAAAATGAAAAACAGCTGACAGAACTATACAAAATTCCAAAAGATGAGCAAATCATTACGTATTGTCAGGGTGCATATCGAGCAGCAAATTCTTTTTTGGCTCTAAAAAAACTTGGCTTTACAAAAATCAAAGTTTATCTTGGCTCTTGGGGCGAATGGTCAAACAGAATCGAATTGCCTGTAGAGTGAATTATTTTTTCTTCCAGATTAGCTGATTGTAGAGCAATTCTGGCACCACTTGCTTGAATGGCTGAGAGCCTCCATCATACCACTTGGTAAAGAATTCGTACAAGTGCAATCTCAAGGACTGGATATACACAATTAGTCCTTCAATCATCATAATTCCCAAGTTTCCACCAACAATCATTGCAATTCCGCCAGGCGAGGACCAGCCTCCCATTGATGCAAATGCATTGTTGACTGTCATTAGTAATGCAGCGTGAACAAGCAACATGATTCCAAGTCGTGCATAGCTGATAGTGTGCGCAAGACATTCTACTGTTTTGCCCAAAAATACCTCCATGACTACGTTTGCTGCACTTCCACCGTCTTCTGGATGGTGCTTTGCATGCAAGATTCCACCAACCATCATTGTTGCCATTGAGCCAAGTACAACGATTACTGCAATTCTTGTAACAATCCAAACTCGAGCCCAATCGCCCAAAAATACTGTAACCCATGGAACTACTTCGATGTGAGTCCTAGAATACATATTCATGACATCATAGCTTGCGCCAATTGCGCACATCATTATTACAACAATGCCGCCATACAGTGTAAGGTTTGGAATTGCTTCTGTGATCATCATTTGTTTGTGGCCTTCCTTGCGCAGTCGTCTGATTCTCAGTACGAATGCCCAAATCAAGTGAATGATTCCCAAGAATAGTGAAACCTTGAGTATGTTGATTACTTGCTCAAATGTCAGTTCCGCAACAGACAGAGTTCCAACTAGCCAAGACACTGGTTGTAGTGGTCCGTGCAACAGATCCTCAAATGGTTGCAAATGATCAATGTGGAAGCCAAACATTTCACCAGCTCCTACTCCTGCGACTGCTGCAGATGCACCGGAAATGGCAATGAGCATTCCCCATCTCGCCATGATGCCTTGGCCTTTCATCTTGAATAACAAGCCAAGACCCATAAGCAACAATCCATGACCAAGATCTGCAAACATTATTCCATAAAATATTGGCCACATTAGTGAAATCATGGGCGTTGGGTCTGCCTCACCACGTCTTGGAATGCCCTGGCTTTGCGTGATTACCTCAAAGGTTCTGACCCATCTCTTGTTTTGGAAGAGTGTCGGTCTGCTTTGAGCCATCTTTGGGTCCCTGATGTCTTCAGTAACTGACATCCATTGCTTTGTTACGTCTTTGAATTTGCCTTCCATGTTTTTTGGAATGTATCCCTGTATGACTGCAAATCTCTTTGTTCCGCCTGGCTTGCGAAGTGTTTCTAGTACTTCTTTTGCAACAAATGCACTCTCATGAAGCGAGAGAATGTCTCTGCGAATTGTTACTTTGACTTTGGCAATTTCTTTTGCAAGCTCTTTTTCTTTTTTGGTTAGCTCTGCTAGTTTGGATACAATCAATGAATATGCCTGTACAGGAACCTGCGGCAGTCCTTGTGGTATTACAAATGGATTTGCGTTAAAGCCACGAAATACCTTGAGTACTTTATCAGAATCATCAGAGCCAGCAACTATGATCACTGCAAGCTTGTCCTTTGTGTCCAGCTCGTACTTGTAAATTGTAACGCCTTCAAGTGTTCTGGTTACCTCGGCAAATTCGCTTGTGTTTATGACAAAGAGATTTGTGTAGAAATATTTCATAAAGCCAAAGCCGCCAACATCGACGTTTAGCTTTTTGACAACGTCAAGTGTTTCCTTCAAGGTTGTGTATTCATCTAGTGAGCGCTGGGTCGCAGCCATCTCTTCGAGTAGTTTTGCCGGGCCGTCAACAATTCCTGGGCTCTTTTTCTCCAAGTCATCAACCATTGTCTGCATTTCGTCAAGCTCGTACTGTTTCTTTTTGATGACTGTTCCCTTGAATAATACTTCCATGATTCCAACCTGTAGTGGAATCTGCAAGCCCTTTACCACATCATCAATTGCTTGGTAGGATTTTTGCGCACGTAATAGTAAATCATCAACTTCGGGGGTGACAATGTCGTTTTCCGTCTCTATTTTGTGAAACCATTCAAATTCTGCAAGACGGGAAACTGCAAGCGGAGATTCCGATCTAGGTAAAATTATGCTACCAAGTTTTAGATCGGCTACTACCAAGACAATTATTCGATTTTTTGGACGATTTTAAAATCTTTCCAAACATTAAAATCCATTAATCTATTGGAGCCAGATCAATGGGCGTTGATTCTGCACTAGAGAGAACTGTAGAAAAAATTCTTCAAAACACAGAACAACAGATCGTCTCAAGCCTAAAAGAAGCCCTCAAGTCCTCACAAGCAACTCTTGCAAACTCACAGGCAACACTAGAGCAGGAACATGACAAAATTCTAGCCGAGGGCAAAAAAGAAGCAGAAAAGCTCGAAAAACAAATCATAGGAAATGCCGATCTAGATTCCAGAAACAAGCAACTCTTGCTGGTAGAAGAATCAATTGAGAAGGTCTTTGAGAAAGCGATTGCAAAACTCCAAAGTGCAGAACGTGGATCTGACTATTCCAAATTAATCTCATCGTTGTTACAAGAGTCGATTGATACAATTGGCACATCAGAAATTATAATTCAGACAAATTCAAAGGACAAGTCCGTTGTCCAGTCTTTACTATCAAAGTTTTCAGGAGCAACACTCTCATCCGATGCAATTGAATGTCTTGGTGGAATTCGCGTTCAATCAAAAGATGGCACCATGAAATTTGACAACACCATTGATGCAAGATTAGATCGCCTGAAGCCTTTAATAAGGAAGGATATTGCATCAAAATTCGGAAGGTAGAAGGGAATGGTAGCAAAGGGTCGAATTGTTTGGGTTAGTGGTCCTGCAGTAAAAGCAGACGGCATGTCTGATGCAAAAATGTACGAGACAGTTTCTGTCGGCGATGCAAAACTAATCGGCGAAGTAATTCGTCTCACAGGCGATGTAGCATTTATCCAAGTTTACGAATCAACCAGCGGCCTAAAACCGGGCGAGCCAGTAGTAGGTACTGGTAATCCACTAAGCGTTTTGCTAGGTCCAGGTATCATTGGCCAAATCTATGATGGGATTCAGAGACCGCTAAAAGATCTGGCAGAAAAGTCTGGCTCTTTTATTGGCAGAGGAATTACCACCACACCAGTTGATATGAATAAAAAATACAAGTTTACACCCAAAGTCAAAGTAGGAGATACCGTACAGCCAGGAAGCATCATTGGCTCTGTGCAGGAAACCGACCTAATCGAACATGGTATCATGGTTCCACCAGACCATGCAGGCGGCAAAATTACAAAAATTGTTAGCGAAGGCACTTATGATTTAGAAACAGAACTTGCAACTACTGATAATGGCAAGACACCGATTAAGATGTATCATTATTGGCCAGTAAGAAAGCCAAGACCATACAAATCAAGATACGATCCAACCATCCCACTATTGACTGGCCAAAGAGTAATTGACACATTCTTTCCAATTGCAAAGGGCGGAACAGGTTCAATTCCTGGAGCATTTGGTACTGGAAAAACCGTAACACTGCACCAAATTGCAAAGTGGGCAGACTCTCAAGTTGTTGTGTATATCGGATGCGGAGAGCGAGGAAACGAAATGACCGAAGTACTTGTTGAATTTCCACACCTCAAAGACCCAAGAACCGGAAAACCACTCATGGACAGAACTGTCCTTGTCGCAAACACCAGCAACATGCCAGTGGCTGCAAGAGAGGCAAGCATCTACACCGGAGTAACAATTGCTGAATATTATCGAGACATGGGCAAGGACGTTGTCCTTGTAGCAGATTCCACATCAAGATGGGCAGAAGCACTAAGAGAGATGAGCGGAAGACTCGAAGAAATGCCAGCAGAAGAAGGCTATCCATCATATCTAGCATCTAGATTAGCAGAATTTTACGAAAGAGCAGGACGTGTCCGAGCACAAGGAAGCCCAGACAGAGACGGCTCTGTAACACTAATCGGTGCAGTATCTCCATCTGGTGGAGACTTTACAGAACCAGTCACTACACATACAATGAGATTCATCAAAACTTTCTGGGCACTAGATGCAAAACTAGCATACTCGCGTCACTATCCATCAATTAACTGGATGAACAGCTATTCTGGATATTTAGCAGACATTGGAAAATGGTGGGGCGACAATGTATCAAAGGACTGGTTTGAGCTAAGACGTGAAGCATATGGAATTTTGCAAAGAGAAGACACTCTAAAAGAAATTGTCAGACTCTTAGGCCCTGAAGCACTGCCAGACGAGGAAAAACTAATTCTCGAAGTAGCAAGAATGGTAAAAATTGGAATTCTACAGCAAAACTCTTTTGATGATGTAGACACTTATTGCAGCCCGCAAAAACAATTCAAACTCTTAACACTACTAGTTGACTTTTACAGAAAAGGCCAAGCCGCACTCAGAGAGGGCGCATCGCTTGCAGACATTAGAGCAATGCCAGTAATTGCAACACTGCTCAAAGCAAGAATGGAAGTAAAAGAAGACGAACTTGCAAAGCTGGATGCACTGTCTAGTACAATAGAATCTGAATTCAAGAACATTTCTGGAGTAAAGGTCTCAGCATGAGCGCACAAGGCGGAGTCCAGTATTCAAAAATTGCAGAGATCAAAGGACCACTAGTAATTGTTGACGGAGTGGAAAGCGTTGCATTCGATGAGCTGGTTGAAATTCAAACTACAGACGGACAGAGAAGACTAGGAAAGGTACTCGAAGTAGGAAATAGAAAAGCAATTGTCCAAGTATTTGAGGGAACAACAGGACTTTCAGTTTCTGGAACTAGCGCAAAGTTCGTAGGCAAAGTCATGGAAATGCCAGTATCTGAACAAGTTTTGGGTAGAGTCTTTGACGGCCTAGGCAGACCAATCGACGGACTGCCAGACCCAATCGCAGAAAAATTCATTGACATCAACGGCGCACCAATGAACCCAGAACAAAGAGAATATCCTCGAGATTTCATTCAAACAGGCGTATCCGTAATTGACGGAATGTTAACACTAGTCAGAGGCCAAAAACTTCCAATCTTTTCTGGCTCTGGCATGTCACACAATATTTTGGCAGCACAAATTGCAAGACAAGCAGCAGTGGTTGGAACATCCGATGAATTTGCAGTAGTCTTTGCAGCAATCGGCGTGCAATATTCCGAGGCAGAATATTTCAGACGAAGCCTCGAAGAATCTGGTGCACTCAAACGTAGTGTATTATTTTTGAATCTAGCAGACGATCCTGCAATTGAGAGAATCATCACACCAAGAGTAGCACTAACAGTAGCAGAATACCTAGCATATGACCTTGGAATGCACGTACTAGTAATTCTAACAGACATGACAAACTATGCAGAGGCACTAAGAGAAATTAGTGCAGCAAGAGAAGAAGTGCCGGGAAGAAAAGGCTATCCTGGATATCTCTACACTGATCTGTCCACAATCTACGAGAGAGCAGGAAGACTGCGAGACAAAAAGGGCAGTGTAACTCAGATGCCAATTTTGACCATGCCATCAGACGATATCACTCATCCAATCCCGGACCTGACTGGCTACATCACGGAGGGACAAATTGTATTGGGACGTGACTTGTTCCGACAAGGAGTTTATCCGCCAGTAAACATCCTGATGAGTCTGTCACGAATCATGAAGGACGGAATCGGTGAAGGCAGAACAAGAGGAGACCACCAGGAAATTTCCAATCAAAACTATGATGCTTATTCTCGTGCACAAGAAGTCCGAGCACTGGCAGGAATTGTCGGAAAAGCAGGCCTCACAGGTGTGGACCTCAAATATCTTGAAGTAGGCGACGGATTTGAAAAAGAATTCCTCACACAGGGAGTAGATGAGAATCGAACCATAGAGGAAACACTAGGACTCCAGTGGAAAGTAGTGTCATTATTGCCAAAGAACGAGCTAACCAAAGTTAAAGACAAGTTTATCGACCAATACTACAAGGAACGATAGCTAAATGTCGTTTGGCCAAAACGTTGCAGCAACAAAAATTGAGTTGCTCAAATACAAGCGTTCAAGCCAAGTCGCATCAATGGTGCAAAAAATTCTTGACGACAAAAGAAAGGTCTTGCTAAAAAACATTGAAGAAATGATCACAGAAGCAAACAAAGCTCGTGGTGGAATCTGGGAGCCACTACAAGACGTATACAAATCAGTAAACGATGCTTATTTGTCGCTAGGTACTGCAACTGTAGACTCGGTGGCACAATCTACTCCGGCAGTAATGGAAGTGGACACCAAGGTAAAGCGAGTAGTAGATGTTACAATCCCAACACTAAACGTTACAGAAAAAGACACAAAATCAATGCCTTATGGATTTGCAGACACCAACTCTTCAATAGACAGAGCAGCAAAGCAGATCAAGGTTTTATTGCCAAAAATTTGCAAGGCGGCTGAATATGAGAATTCCATCTTTGCTCTTGCAAAGGCACTAGAAAAGACGCAAAAACTCCTAAATGCACTAGAAAATGTCATTATTCCGCAGTACAGGCTGCGAATCAAGTTCATCTTGGCAACCCTGGAGGAAAGAGAAAGAGAAGAATTCGCAAGACTAAAAAAAGTCAAGGCAGTAATGGAGAAGAAGAAGTAAAATGGCAAAACAAGATATCAAAAAATTACTTGATCAAGCAAGCAGCGCACTAGAATCCGAAAATGATTCTCAGCTAGATTCCATCCGATCAGATCTAAAACATTTCAAAACAAAAACGTTGGATAAAATTTCAAAATCCACACCATGATTTAAATAAAGGAGTCCTTGGAGCAAATCTGAAAATGAAATCCTTCGCGTTATTGCTTTTGGCAACAGTTGTATCACTTTCAGCAATGACAGGCCTTGCATTTGCAGCAGAAGAGGGAGCACCAGCATCTGGTGATTCTGGATCACTGAAAATTCTTGGCGCAGGTTTAGCATTTGGTCTTGCAGCATTTGGTGCAGGAATCGGATTGGGCTATGTAGGATCTGCAGGTCTTGCCGTAATTAGTGAAAACCCAGCATTACAGTCAAAAGTATTCATCTTCGTAGGTATGGTCGAGTCAATCGCAATCTACGGAATCGTCATGATGTTCATTATCTTGGGACAATAAACCCAAAAAATTCTTTGTTTTAATTATATTTCAGCTGATTTACATCCAAAATTCTTGCGCAATACTTGCATTTTAGCACAAGGCCGGTCTTGTCGATTACTTCCATGACTGATTCAATGTCTTCTTTGCTGTTTGTGATGCAGTCTGGGTTTGAGCAGCGAAATATCTTTTCAATTTTGTTTGGCAGCGTGACCCGGCGCTTTTCTACTAGCTTATAGTCCTTGATTATGTTGATTGTTGCCTTGGGCGATATTACTGCAAGCTTGTTGGTATCGGAGTCTTGGAGGTACCGATTTTCTACTTTGATTATGTCTTTTTTGCTATATTTTCCGCTTGGAACATTGAGTGCTACTGTTATGACGTCGCCTTCCTGCCCAGAGATGCCCATTGCCTCTAACACCTTGAGGCCCTTGCCTCCCTCAATATGATCAATTACTGTGCCATCCTTTATTCGGCGAACAATGAGATTTGATTCCTGCATCAGAATACTTTGTATACTAACCAGTATATATCATTGAAAGAAATGAACGATTTTTATCACAAAGACATCATATCTGTACGGGATTTTGACAAGGCAAAATTCGAGGCAGTATTTTCTGCAACTGATAAAATCATAAAAATGGACCCAACTCAGCGCCGCGAGGTAGGCCGTGGCAAGACATTGGGATATCTCTTCTTTGAGCCAAGCACCAGAACCCGACTAAGCTTTCAGGCAGCAATGGCACTAATTGGCGGAACCTCGCTTGGAATAGCAGATGTCTCTTCTTCTTCTACAAAAAAAGGCGAAAGCCTAGCAGATACAATTAGGATGATCTCAATTTACTCTGATGTCTTGGCACTGCGTCATCCCCTTGATGGTTCTAGTAGATTTGCATCTGAAATCTCTGACAAGCCAGTTCTCAATGCGGGAAGTGGAACAGAAGAGCACCCAACCCAGGCAATCCAAGACCTCTACACAATAAAAAAGGAAAAAAACAAAATTGACGGCCTAAAAATCGGCATAGTAGGAGACCTAAAGTACGGAAGGACTGTCTATTCACTTTTGTACGCTCTATCAAACTATGATGTGGATATTCGGCTGATATCGCCAGAATCACTAAAGATAAGATCGGACTCTATCTATGAAATACAAAAAAAGGTCTCACTCAAGGAATCCACAAATCTGGACGAGTTCATCGACGAGCTTGACGTGATCTATGTCACCAGAATCCAAAAGGAGCGATTCCCAGACGAGGAGGAATACCAAAAGGTGCGTGGCAGCTACAAAATTGGCCTAGATGTTGTAAACAAGATGAAAGAAAACGCAATCGTTTTGCATCCGCTTCCGCGAGTAGATGAGATTTCCACGGATGTCGACTCTACAGCCAGGGCAAAATACTTCAAGCAGGCAGAATATGGGAAATTTACGCGCGCCGCACTGCTTGGCTTGGTATTAAACGAGTCTGGATTTTAGTTATTTTTGGCAAACAGTTTGGCCGTCTGATTTTGCATTGTACAGGCTTACAATTGCGTCAATGTTGCAGTCTGTGATATATGGAATGGTCATGTCAATTGTTGGTGCCATCAGATCTTCTGTGGCAGTAGAGTGGCCCAGGCCTAGTGCATGGCCAAACTCGTGTCGCACTATTGTTTCCAGCTGATCATCTGATAAATTGGAAATGTCATAAATTGTGATAAATGATTTTAGAATTTCAGTGTCTTCAGTAATTGATTTTGTATAGCCAGTGTATCCATCAGAGTCCTTTATGTTAGATAGTGTTATGATAATGTCTCCTTCGCCGCCATTACTTCCAACAAATTCAAAATTAGTTGGGATGTTGTATTTTGTTTCTTCTTTTGTAGCTTCCTTGAGTGCTCCTGCCCACCCAACATAATATGTTGACTTGAAGCCCTTGGGGCCCTTGTGAACTAGGGAATCGTCAAACTCCTCTGTTTGCTCTGATACGATTGCGTTTTTTATGACCTCTAGCTGGTGCTCTGTTACGCGTGGTGACTTGAGAATATTGATGTTCAGTGTGCTGTCAACTAGTCTCCATGACTTCCAAGTGTCTATTGTGTCGCCGCGAAGGTTTTCCGTAAAGTATTTTGTCCTGAGAACATTTGGCCTTTCCTTGGATTCAAAGTTGGAAAAAATTGTGTCTGTTACGCCAGACATTAGCAATATCAGAAATATCGCAGGTAAAACAGCAAGCTCTGCAATTAGCAGTACCTTGGATCTTGATTTTTTAATTTCTTTTTGAATTTTAGATATTTCTTGGATCAGCTCAGTTTCCTGATTCTTCAGGGACTTGATGGTGGGATCATCAATTTTTTGCATGGACTTGCGCTCTGTTTTGTTTTTTGTTTCGATTTGCTTGATTTGTGATGTGGTAGAATCAAGCTCTTTATTCATCGAGTCTAGGTGGTCTTTTAGACGTGCAAGTGATTTTTCCGACATGTATTACTCCCTGCACAAAACTTCCAAGACATCGCGCGCAGTGATTATTTTGTCTTGGGTCATAACGCACGGGTGTTTTACATTTAGCATTATTCTGCAGATCTCTGCTAGGCTAAGCTTGTCCGATATGAGCATTGGAGTAATTGTCTTAAGTGTGCTTGCGCTAAGATTCAGCAGGTCTTCGCTTTGTGTGTTGTTTAGCTCCTTTAGCTTTTCCAGTATCATGTCATAGTTTACAAATGTAAACTCGTCTTCCAATAACGCAAATTCTGTCTGTTCCTTTCTGATTTTCTCAACTATGTCTGATATGGTGTTGTCGCGACTAAATCGTGGGATGCGTTTTTGTGCAAATGACGAAGCACCAATGTCTGTCTTGCATAGGGCACCTATCTCTAGTGCTTGCCTGACTGAGAACTGTGAGAAGCTGGTCTTGTCGTTTTGAATTATGCTAAAGGGATTTTTGCTTTTTCCCATCCTGTCCAGTATTGCAGAAATGTTGACTGTCCTAGAATCAATGTAAAAGTCCGGATTCATTATCTTGGTAATGTTTTCTGAGAAAAACGAAGAGGTCGGATTTTTCTGCAAACCTTCTATTATCTCAAGGGTGCTAATCGTGCCTATTGGGAACTCGTCCTCGACTACAACCAGATTATTTGTGACATCTGCAATTCTTGATAACATTGATGAGGCAATCCAGACATTGTCGTGGGGAGTTATGGTTGATACTGGAATTGACAGCAAAGAATACGGCAGGACTTCCTCAAATGAGCAGACATCAAGTGTGATGTCTTCTCCATTTAACAAAGACTGGAACACCAGAGACTTTGGCTTGCTTTTTCCAAGCATTTTTCCAAGATTAAATTTTAGATTAGCTAATTCATTCACATCCTAATTATTTTCTAACTAGGTTTGACTTGGAAATTTGATAATCAAGCTGATGTTCGAATTGAACATACGAATTTTTTGTTTTTTAATAAACAGAAAATTCTGTTTTGTGCAAAATGAAAACTAGTTTCTGATCTTGAGCTGGCCTTTCTTCTTTAGCATAAATCCCGCAGCACCAATTGCACCAGGAACTATGATCAAAATTGGATCGATTCCAAATATCTCAATGGAATAGTCTTCCTTGGCTGGCTGTTCTTCTCCACCAAGTATCGCTACAGGCGAGTTCACTGTTA
Organism: Nitrososphaerota archaeon; assembly: GCA_016872015.1. Taxonomy (GTDB): domain Archaea; phylum Thermoproteota; class Nitrososphaeria; order Nitrososphaerales; family Nitrosopumilaceae; genus Nitrosotenuis. The sequence continues at coordinate 4,594 of VHBK01000028.1, read as the reverse complement.
CGGACTTTGATACTGAGGCAGGCGAATACCACTGGCCGCTAACTGTGCCTACAATTCCGACTGATTGGCTATTTGGAACTATGGATATTGTAGCATCTCCTGTTGTGCCTGTCTGAGGATCAGAGATCTGCATAATTCCACCGCTTACTTGCCAATCTACTTTGAGTCCTACGAGTGGTTTTTCGTTTGCTTTAGCAGAAATTGTTGCAATAAATGTCTCAGAGGAATCAATAGTATCTGGCGCAGTGATTGTAAGCGTTGGAGTAAGGCTGGTAATTGTTATTTCTTCTGATACCAGAGGCAGTTCCTTTGATAATAGAGATATTTCTGTTGTACCTGCTGCCTTTGGAGCCACGTCAAATAATGCGTAATAGCTTCCAGTAGGTATTGTAATTGATGAGGGCATTTCCACTAGTCCTTGGTCTTTGGCAACCAGACTTATTGCAACATCGCTTGTTGCATATGTGGGCAGTCCTTCAGAATTTATCAACTGTATTGAAAAGACATCGTTGTTTCCAACAAAAATTGACTTGGAATGATCCAAAATTAGGTTTGCAGGATCCGACGAAAGATTGTCTATTGTGGTAGTGTCTTCAAAGTCCCCTGACTCTACTGTCTAGTCGTGACAAGATGACACTGCAGACATTTGTTGGTTCATGCGTTGCAATCTGTCTTTATGATAATGTGGCAAAGGTCGCTGGCATGGCACATGTGATGTTGCCAAAAAACAACACCACAGAACAAGTACCAAAACCGGAAGGAAAGTTTGTTGATGTTGCAATCAAGGTCTTGCTTGACAAACTAACTGCAAATGGAGCAATGCGTACTAGACTCAAGGCAAAGATGGCAGGCGGTGCCAGCGTTTTTCAGACAGAAGGCAACAAGAATGTATTCAATATTGGCACAAGAAATGTAGATGCCATCCGCGCAATACTTGGCGAGAACAAAATACCAATAGTGTCTGAAGATGTTGGCGAAAAAGGTGGACGCTGGGTCATCTTTGATGTTGTATCTCAGGTAATGACTATCAAGGACAGAGCAAAGGGGGTAACCACAATTTGAGTGTCACAGAAGCAGTATCTGAACAACAACTAGAGCAAATTGGCAAAATAATGAAGGACAAGCTAGGCAAAGATCTTAAACAATTCAAAAAACCATTCCTAAATAGAAGAATTAGTGCTCGCATGAGATCCGTTGGCGCAAAGGATGGCTCTGAATATGCGCAACTCTTGGCATCCAATGAAAATGAACCTGCATCTCTCTTTAAGAGCTTCTCAATTAACGTGACTGAATTTTATCGCGACCCGTTTGTGTGGGAGTGCCTCTCATCAAAAATAATTCCAGAAATTGCAAAAAAACATACACCACTGAAGGTCTGGAGCGCAGGCTGCGCATCAGGAGAAGAGCCGTATAGCCTAGCTATATTGCTCAGCGAAGCATTGGGCAACAAGGCAAAATTTAGCGTTGTCGCAACAGACATCTCCGCAGAGGCAATCACCCGAGCAAAGAAAGGCCAATACACAAACATGAACATAAAGAATCTCACACCAAACTTGGTTTCAAAATATCTAATTAGTACTGCAAAAGATTCTTACACAGTAAGTGATTCGATAAAGCAACTCGTAACATTTGAGCAAGGCGATATTATGTCGTATCCAATTGACAAGCTTGACTTGATCACGTGCAGAAATGTCCTGATATACTATGACAAACCTGCACAGGAGCTGGTGTTTAAAAAATTCCACAAATCTCTTGCCGCCAATGGGTGTTTGGCGATAGGCCAAGACGAAACAATGATGAGCGTGGAGGCAGCAAAACTGTTCTCATGCGTATTTGCCAGAGAGCGAATCTATAAAAAAGTGGAAGTGCAATTATGAAAAATTCTTTTTTGTCTGTTCACCGCAAACACACTCTAAATTATTATTTTATCAAAAAAATAACCTGTATGAATTCACAAACAAATCCATTGCTAACAATAGTTGAGCTCGGAGGAGCATTCTAATGTCAACCCAAGTACTTGCGCCTGAGTCTTTTCAAGCAGTAACATTTTGCCTAGTTGATGGGCAAAAAAATGAAGATTATGCCGTTCCAATAGAACAAGTGCGCGAAATCCGTGCAGTCGAATCCATAACAAACATTCCAAAGACAAAATCCTATGTCAAAGGAATAATGAATTTGCGTGGATTAATCATACCAATAATTGATGTCAAAGAAAGACTTGGTATTGCATCAGAAGGACAAACAAACTCGACAAAACAAAGAATTCTTGTAATTGACGTAAACGGATCCCAGACGGGCCTCCTAGTCGACGAAGTAGACCAAGTAATGAGAATCCAGACAAAAGACTTGGATTCTGCGCCACAAACAGTTTTGGAATCGCACAACTACATCAAGGGAATTGCCAAGATAAACCAAAAACTGGTGGTTTTACTTGATGTTGTAAAACTATTGCAGGACTCTACTAGTGATATTTCATCTGTAATGGAGGAAGGACAATGAGTACTTCTAGTTCAAAAATTCTTGTAGTCGATGATGCGTCCTTTATGAGAACCGTACTAAAGGATATAATAAAGTCAAACGGCCTTGCAACTGAAGTTCTCGAAGCAGGAGACGGAGTGGAAGGAGTCAAGGCATACCAGACAAGCAAACCCAACTTGGTCACAATGGACGTAAACATGCCACGAGCAGATGGAATTCAGGCACTGCGCGCAATAATGAAAATAGATCCTACTGCCAAAGTAGTGATGGTAACATCAGTCGAGCAAAAGCAAATTGTCCAAGATGCAATGAAGCTTGGCGCTCGTGACTATATTGTCAAGCCATTTGATAAAACAACTGTGGGCCTTGTCATAAACAAGGTGCTACGACAGAAATAGGACTTGATATACTAGATGCAAACTCTGGCTGTAACGGAAAACGATCTGAACCGTCTAACCGAGATTTTTTCAAAATGTGTGTCAACTAGTACAGCACAAGCACTGGGAACGCTTTTGGGCGAATCAATCCAGCATCACATTGGCAAAACGGAATTCTTGGATATTACACAGCTAGACCAGCTAACCCCGGCATTTTCTGATGGTACAAACATGTCTGCTATATATCTAAAGCAGACAGGCGATATCGACGTTGGCGTACTATATTACATGCCAGAAAAGGACGGCAAGAAATTTGCAGCAAAACTTTTGGGCAAAACAAGGCTGGACTCTTTTACCAAGCTCTCAAAGTCCTCGTTATCAGAAACAGGAAACATTCTCTCAGGTTCGTTTTTCAACGCCTTGGCAAACGACCAGGGCTGCAAGACAAGTGCAGACATTCCTGGATTTGCAGTGGATTCGTTCATGTCAATATTGGAGATTCCTGCAATGGAGATTGGAATTCAGACCCAATCACTAGTTGCATGTTCCGCAGAATTTTTCTCATCAAGCGGACTGAAGCTAAGAATGCTGATGATCTTAGACCCAAATAGCGCAAAGAAGCTATTGGAAAAGCACTGATCTTCTAAATATTATAACTGCTGCAACTGCCGAACCTAGAACTAGAATTACAAGTGGGCCGAACTCTGGCACAACCATTATGGTAAATTCTGTTCCCTGGCCTGTTCCGCGCAAATTGTTGAATTGAATTGTAGTCTGGCCTTTCTGTGATTCTGTAAAGGTATAGTCTGCATAGTCTCCGCCAATCTGGGCGTTTGCAGACTTTTTGTACAGTTCTTTTCCGCTTTGTAATATTACAAAGTTGTACGATGTGTTTCGTAGTAGTTCACCTGTTTTTCCGTCCCTGAAGGTGTAGATGAATTTGGTGTTCTTGCCTGGCTCTATTGTCTCTGGCTCCCAAGACATGTCCACCTGGAGCGATTCGTCCTTTGTCATTGCAATTACTGGAAAGACTAGCTTCTCACCTACCTTGAGCTCAAACTTCATTCCCTGTGGATTTTCAATTCCTGCGCTTTTTTGGGCCTGCTTGAGGTATCGTATGGTGTCTTGTGTTAGGACAAAATGGACTATACGCTCGTCTTCTATGGAATAGTCATCTATTGTTACTGACGACTTGAAGAGATCTATCCCGTTTACGGTACCTGAATAGCTTGGCACCATAAAGTCCGCAAAGCCCTTTGGAAAGTGAATCTCTTCGTGGACCACCTGGGTATGAGAAATGTTCTGCTCGCTCCACTCAAAAGGCATGTCTAGTGTGATAGAGTTGGTTTCCGGTGAATAGTCAAAGCCTGAAACCCCATCATAATATGACTTGACGCGAAATTCTACAGGTGTTCCGTCCTTGCCTTGCTCATCATAGTAATGGTTTGTAATTGATGTGATATACGTGGAAAAGGCCTGGTTTTGCAGCTCGTTAGAATCAAGGCTCTTTATCTCTACGTCAAAGCGGTACAGGCCTCCGGAATTTAGGATTGGGCCAGAAATCTGTACTGGGTCTGTTCCTGATATTTTTATTTCGGTGTCATCTGTTGGGTTTACATTTATTCTTAGTATGCCGTTTGTGGTTGCAAAAGATTCTCTGAAAATTTGGCCTCCTTCGTGATACAGCGCAACTAGCAATACCGCATCGACGTTTTGTGTAGTAAGAGAATCGGTTACCG
>VHBK01000027.1 GCA_016872015.1 Nitrososphaerota archaeon | reverse complement strand
ATACCTGCCAAAAAGCCGGCCTACCCTCAAAATGCTGGATGCAAAAACAAACTAGAGTATTTTCATTTGAGGGAATAATCTTCAAGGAAACAAAGCCAAATGGAATAATAATTCGAGAAGAGTTATAGCTTGCCAGAATCAGTATCCAATGTTATACTGGAACCATTTTGCAGTTTTTCATATTCCTGTTCTGTTGCAATTACAAGCGGAATGTTTGCAAGAGCACATCCAGAGGCCACAGTCAGATCAACTTTTTTGCAGATCATGGCAGCCGGCGCAGAATGATTTGATTTTATAGAATATATTGTATAGGCGCCGACACTGCTTCCAACGCCGTTTGGAAAAACAAGAATCGAGTCCTTCATCGGCATGTTAAACAAGTCATGCTTTGAATCATGAATTATTCCTGTCTTTTTGTCGACTGTTCCAAGAAAATTAATCGGAATGTTTGTCTTGAGAATTTTTCCCTGTGCTTTTCCTGCAACTATAACCTTCATCTTGTTTCATCTGATATTATTTGCGATAGTGGCTTGAGGTTTACGCCAACACCATTAGAGTTGTTCAGGTAGTATGCTCCCTTGATGCTGTTTGTAGTAACAGAGTCTATCTCGTTTTTGTCAACAAGTGGAGAAAGACAAGTACAACAGTCAGATAATATTTCACAGCCTGCTCGCTCTATTTCGTTTGTGTATCCTAGATTTCTTGCCTGCTCTTGTACTGATCTTGGGCAAAAAACCATGCAACGCTTTAAGAATTCTCTCCCCTTTAGCATTAAGGAAAGATCAGCTATTTCTTGTAGTCCCAGCTGCGGGCTGCCCAGAGTTATGATATCACCTTTATCTGCTGTGTTTAGCTCATCATGGATTTTTTGCATTTCCTTTTTATCAAAGTCGACTTTTTCCGAGGCCGGCGTTTCTTCTCCCAGAATGAATTTGCCACACCTGCCAGATGTGCCCATGCCGCCACACAATGCCTTGCATTTGCGTCTGTCCATGCCTGAAACGCCAGATAATTGCACTGCATTATCAGCTATTTTGCCTGCAAAATAGCCAAGCATTCCAAATTCAAGCTCGTTTGGGTTTTCTAGCTTCATTCGAATTGTAAGATTTGGTGTATCGTCAATTCTGAGATCCGAATATGGCGATTTGCCTGTCAGCGCACTAGCTAGAGCAGAAAATGCGCTTTCCTTGTTTGTTTTTAGGCTGCCAATAGAATTTGCATAGATTGCTGCATTGCTTTCCGCAAAAGAGACCTGGGTTCCCTTTTCTGGCAGATCAAATATCTCGTATGGGATGCATGAAAAAGACGGAATGACTCCCATTTTTTTGTACGAGTCTGCAATGCTTTTTTGTTTTTGTACAAATTCATCTGACAAATTATATTTTGATACAGAATCAAAGTCAAAGCCCATCGGGTTTACCGTAGTCATTACTTTTACCTTGGCGTCTTGCGATAGTTTTGATAAAAATTCTTCTCCTGCATCACCTATTGTGTTATAGTTTACTCCAGAAAGGTGTGCCCACTGGATTGGGACTAGTTTTTGCGCATTTGTTGCCTCGCCTGTTGCAACCAAAATTCGATATGCAGTCTCTAGTGTTTCTCCATATTCTCCCTTTAGTGCAAGTTCTTCTTCTTTTGTTAGCTCCATGACTAGAGTTATTGTCTTTGGTATAATAATTGCAGGTTTATTATTGGATTTGCACAAAAAAAATCATGCAAAAGATTCTCTCCGGAATGATTCAAACCATGAATGCAGTCAAGCCCCCAAGAATGACCGCACTGCGGGAGCTGCGCGAATCCGAGCAGGGAGATCCATTTGCAATACTTATTGGCACCATACTATCGGCAAGAACCAAGGACGAGAACACTGCAAGAGTAGTAAAGTCACTGTTTTTACGCTACAAAAATGCAAAGGAATTGGCAGTGGCCAAAGTAAAGGATGTTGAAAAAATCATCCATTCTATTGGGTTCTATCACGTCAAAGCAAGGCGAATTATACAAGTAGCAAAGATAATCTACACACAATACAAGGGAAAAGTCCCAGAAAACATGGATGCCTTGGTGGGCCTGCCAGGGGTTGGGCGAAAGACAGCAAACTGTGTCTTGGTGTATGCGTTTGAGCATCCGGCAATACCCGTAGACATTCACGTGCATCGAATCTCAAACAGGTTAGGGCTCGTCCAGACCAAGACGCCAGAGCAGACAGAGCAAGAATTAATGGAAAAAATCCCAAAAAAATTCTGGCTTCAGATAAACGATACCTTTGTCATGTATGGCCAAAACATTTGCAAGCCAATTTCCCCAATGTGTGAGGTCTGCAAAATAAAAAAGCTCTGCAAGTATTATTCTATGAAGAACGGCGCTTAGTTAGGAGTAACACGCCAATTAGTGCGCCAACTCCACCTGCCACAAAGAACGGATAATAATGAAATGGGTTCTTTGATGCATCACCAGACAGAACATCCATGGTAAATGTTCCAGAGTTTATTGCCGGAGGATCGGTGGGCTCGTTCATTCCATATACGGAATAGCTGCCAATTACAAAGTTTTTCAGATCAATTCCACTGACTACGACTCTTTGGCCGTTGTTCACTGTTATTCCCTGCGAGTCACTGTATCCCGCAATAATTTTGGCTCCATCAAACCATCCGTTCTTGTCTAGTCTTGTTGCTGGCAGATATCCTTCTTCTGGAAAGTTGAGTGCAACCCAGAACTTGCGCTCAGGCGGACTTCCCATGCCTATTTCGATGAATTTGTTTTCTATTTTTGCATCATATAGACGCAGTATGGCGTTTCCATTTGGATTTGAATAAAGAAGATCATTATTGATGGTGACTTGCCAAGACACAGGATGCTTTTCTTTTAGTGGAATTATTGTGGTGTCTTCTCGTATTTTGTTAAAGTCACTTGATGGAACGCTAATGGTTTCTAATAACAATGAGGGATTGCTGTGCTCCTGCGCATATACAGGAATGATAAGAGATGTTGCAAGGAAGAATAAGATTAGGAATTTCATTCTACAAACGGCTTTTTGAATGACTGGATTACCTTGACCACTTCTGGCCTCATGATAAACTCAGATGGAGACTTGCCCTCATCGATGATTTGTCGGAGCTTGGTTCCGCTGATTTGCTCATGAAAGTCTGGTGAATGTGGACATGCGCGCTCGTTTGTAAACGCAAGGCATTTTTTGCAATAGTAAAATGCCGGGAAAAACAATGGTTTGATGTCCAAGTCTGGATAATCGGAAAAGATTTCTTGCGCCGCAAAAGGAGAATAATATTTGCCTACTCCTGCATGGTCTCGGCCAATTATGATGTTGGTGCAGCCATAGTTCTGTCTCATTATGGCGTGGTGAATTGCTTCCTTTGGTCCTGCATATCTCATTTCGGTGTGCAGGGTTGCAAGTGTGCACCTGTTCTTTGGGTAATAGTTTTCAATCATGGCAATGTATGATTCTAGAATCACTTCGTCGACAAAGTCGCCGGATTTTTTCTTGCCGATTAGTGGATTTACAAATACGCCGTCGCATGACAAAAACGACTCTTTTTGCAGCATTTCGTGCGCAACGTGAGGGGGGTTTCTTGTCTGAAATGCAGCTATGGTTTTCCAGCCAGCATCTGAGAATGCCTTTCTTGTGTCAGTCGGAGTCAGTCTGTATTTTCGAATTGGGTCTGCTCCAGGCCTTTTGACATAATCGATTTTGCCGCCTACAAGATAGTCATTCATGGACATGGTCTTTGCAACGCCTGGATGATTCACATCAGTTGTGCCGTAGACTGCCTGCGATGTCTTTGTTTTATCAAAGGTGTAGGTATCCTCTATGTGCAATACGGCAAACTCGCCGTGGGTTGTCTTTAGTGTAATATCGCCTGCATCTTTTGCCTTTTGCGCAGTTTCCTTGTCTACATCAAGCACTATTGGAACGGTCCACGCAAGATCATTTGCCAGTCTTCCTTTTGATACCACACCATCAAAGTCTGATTGTACTAGGAATCCTTCCAGCGGACTGAAAATTCCGTCTGCAATGTTTTCAACGTCGTTTGCCAGATCTTCGCTAACAGAAATGGAAAACATTCCTGCCGTGTTTTTTTGCGAAATTCGGCTTACCAGTCTTCCACCGTGTGGTCGTATTGCGTCCATGCCTTCAGTGTTTCATGTGCAAGCCACACTCTTTATGTGTATCAGACTCCCACCACCACCTCCCTGCACGGAGGTCCTCGCCTGGCTTGATCGCTCTGGTGCATGGCTCACAACCAATGCTGGTGTAACCGCCGTCTAGGAGTTTGTTATATGGTAAATTGCGCTCTTTGATGTATGACAATACCTGGTCCCATGTCCACTCTATGATTGGGTTTACCTTTACTATTCCGCCGTGGAGGTGGTCTAGTTCCACCATTGCGGCGTGGGAACGGTTCTCATTTTGGTCCCGTCGCAGGCCAGTAACCCAGGCATCCAGTGTTGAGAGAATTTTGTTCAGGGGGCGAACCTTTCTTATTTCACAGCAGAGCTTTCTGTTTTCTACAGAGTCATAGAATAGGTTGATCCCCTTTGTGCGAACCATTTCTTCTACTGCTAAAGTCTCTGGGAACATTACCTCAAAATTGATATTGTATTTTTTTGCAATTGCGTCCATTACGTCATAGGTTTCCTGGTTTAGTCGGCCAGTATCCAGTGTGAAAAATCTTGCCTTTGGATTTACTTGTATAATCATATCGGTGACAACGCTGTCTTCTGGGCCAAAGCTTGACGCCTTGGCAATTTTGTTGCCAAATGTTTCATACGCCCACCTTAGTGCATCTTCTGGAGTTTTGAGTCGGGCGTTTACTTTATCGATTTCTTCTTGCGTGTACAACTGTAAGTAATGGTCGAAATTTGTCTTATAATTATTTGGAGGGATCATTCAGAATTATAAGCAGGTTTTTGGCATGAAAAAAAATGAACGAGCCTGCATTTGTTGTTGTTTTTCCGTCAATTTTTGCCAAAAACAAGCAAAACCTGCTAGTATCAAACATCAAAAAAATTCTCAAAATCCAGAATCAGCGATATTCTGCAATTTCAACAGATGATGATCTCATAATAATAGATGCAAACGATCCAGTCTTTGCATCGTCTGCAATAAACCAGCTTTTCGGAGTAGGCCAGGTCTCCATTGCAAGACGCACTGAGAACAAGTTCAATGGAATAGTATCTACTGTTGCAAAAATCGGCGGCAGCCTTTTGTTGCGAGGTGAAGTTTTCTATGTCAAAGTAGAAGGCCATGCGTCTGGCTATTTGCCAAAAGACGTAGAGATTGCTGCAACATCTGCACTAATTGAAAAAACTACAGACACGGACTGCAGGCCGGGAACTGAGGCAAAACATGACAAGCTAATCCATTGCTATCTTACCAAAAAGAACGCATATGTTTCGATATTTTTGGAGAGGGGCCATGGCGGAGTCCCGTACAATTCCCAAGATGAACAGATTTTGTGTTGTGTCTTTGATGAGCTCTCTGCAATTTCTTGCCTTGAGGCAATAAAGCAGGGATTTGATGTTAGAATTTTGGTTTGCTATACTACGGATGCAAACCTGATGGAGCTAGTCAAGATGACAAATAGGATCATCCCAAAACTGCCAAGCCCGTCAGTAACGCTTGACTTTTGCCAAATTGCAATAAAAGACACTGCAAAGACTATGCAGCAAAAAATTCTTGTGACATCTGGAGTTTTGTGCCAGCTTGCAAAAAAGCAAAAGATCCAGCGTGTTTGCCTTTCCCTATCGCCACTCGTGTTTCCAATTTGGTTAATTGAGCAAAGCCTAGACATTGTGACAAAAAGCAAGCTTATTCCATGGATTGCGCTTGCCGGGCTGGATCATGCAATCATGGATACTGCAAAAGAGATCGGCCTTGGGAAATATCTGTCCAGAATAGAAAAACTTGGCTCGCTCAGATTTGCCAAGAATAAAGACGACTTATCTGGAATCATACAAAAGGCAGTCAAGTCGCACCAATCAGTCACAGTCAAGATTGGCCCAAACAATGTCCACGATATTTTGGATTCTCTTGAGCACTGAAAATTTATTGCGCAGAATTTGAGGTGTTGCAATGAAAAAGGTAGGCCAGTTCATCTATTCGTGGGGAAATGGTCACTATTCCCGAATGATGTCGCTAAATGAGGAGCTGCCCAGCTTTATTCCACAGTATGAGGCTCATTTTGCAAGCAAGGACGAAATTTATCAAAAATTGTTGCAGAAATTCCCCAAGAATAATGTGCACGAAGCACTAGCCCCGACTCCAATTGACGGCAAATACGGGCCTGATGTGTTCTTATCAATGATTAACACATTATTGCCAATACGAGACAATCCCCCGGTAGTAAGACAAGTTGTAAATTATCTAAGAAAGGAACGTGAGATTTTTGATTCGCTGAAGTTTGATCTAGTGATTAATGACGGTGATATGGGTCCAAACGTTTTGGCAAAAAATAGAAACATTCCATCCATATTCATAACAAACCAGTTTAGGCCAAGGCTTTGGAAGTCCAGATTTTACTTTTATCCTGGAGTATGGTACGTATCAAAACAGATTGCCAAGGCAACAAAGATAGCAGTTGCCGACTCGCCGCCTCCATATACTATGTGTGAGTATAATCTCAATTTTCCAGAGAATATCAAAGATAAAGTAGTGTATGTGGGCCATTTCGCATCTGACAAAAAGAAAAAATCTGATGCAAAATCCGATCTGGAAAAGCTGGTTGAAGGCAACAAATTCGGTTATTGGATGAGAACAGGCAACAAGTCCACAAACGACATCACCGGAAAAAAATACGAAGAAGCATTTTCCCAGATGAAAAAGGCAAAACGAGTCATATCGCATGCAAGAGCTGACCAGTCAATTGACAAAGTAAAGGATGAAAATGGCAAAACATATTCAATTTCAGAGGCGCTAGAAAAGAAGATCGACTGGGTTCAAATCGACATAGGATTCCTATCAGAATCACAAAAAGAGACAGTCCTAGAAGAATGCGACTATGCAGTAATCAACGGCTCGCATACTGTGATGGGCGAAATCATTGGAATAAAGGCAAAGCCAATAGTCGGCATTCCAGTATATGATGAGCAGACAAACCAGATCCAGTGGGCGCAAGAACGCAATCTTGGAATATTGGCAAACAGTACAAAGCAGCTTGTCTCTGGCATTTCGCATCTAAAGGAAAACTATGATTCCTTTGTGGACGCAGTAAAACAATACCAAAAGAACTTTGTGGCAAACGGTGCTAGAACCACTGCCAAGCTAGCTGCAGAGATGCTTGAATCACGATAAGAGATAATAGCTTTTTTGATCGCAGTAGAATGGTCTGGTACGCGGTATTTCGATGGGCGAAATGACCGAAAGGGATGATGATAATGATCCGCGTACCAGATTTTGGCTTTCCAGTGCGAACGCTTTTATGGAAAAATTTTCTGGCAAATTCATTGGTTAATTGCCCAGAATGTGTAGCAAGAGAACGCAAGGCAGTAATTGAGCGAGAGGCTGCCAGTGAAAGCCAAGAAGGAGTCCAAAAGCTCCTAGAGCAGATAGAAATCCCCATGAAGTTTGATCCAGTAACAAAGCACTACATCTGCAAAAGATGTGGTCTGTATGCCACACGAGAGCAAGTAGGCGACATTCGTGAAAAGGTAAACAGACGAGACCCAACCAAAGAAGATAAGCACTATGACTACTTGGATTGGTGGCAAAAAAGTAAAAAAGACAAGCTATAGGATTGGTGTTTCTTGGTAAAAAAGAAGGACGAGCTCCCAGACTGGGTTTTAGATGACATAAAGAATGCCAAGTTTGCCAAGCCAGAAGTGTTGACCAGAATGGGCTATATTCTAGAAGTGTACGATTCTGACAAAAAAATTGATGCGCAATTATACGAGGCAGTAGAGGACGGTCGCCACATAGTAACGCTTGATCTGCCAAAAAATGTTAAGCCAGCTGACTGCCAGACAGGAGTCGTGTATGAATTTGCAATAAACATGCTAAAGGCACCTCTGGCAAAGAAAACAGCAGAATTTCTAAAAAAAGAAAAAGAAATTGAAATGTCGGCAATATACCAGTTTGAGCTGCAAAAGCTGACACTGATGGATGTCGCATCAGATGATTCTGGCTCGGAAGAATCAGAATAGAATTATTTTTGCAGTTTCCTAAATGCTGTACCCATGATAGGATTTATCACAAAAGGTATTGTGTGCTTTAGCCAGACTCCGATACGCACCATACCCGGCACAATGATTTCCAGTCTTGAGGATTCGGCTGCTCTCAGAATTGCCTTTGCCACTGTTTTTGGATCTAGTGAGGTTGGGGAATATTTTGGCATTTTACTAAATGATTCATGATCAAAGAAATTTGTTCGAACCATTATTGGGCTGACGACAGTTACGCCAATTTTTGTTCCCTTTAGTTCGTGCTTTAGTCCTTCAGAAAAGCCAAGCATTGCAAACTTTGATGCGCAATACGAAGCAATCCCTGGCAGGCCAAATGAAGCTGCAACAGATGCCACATTTACAATGTGTCCGGAATTTTGCTTTTGAAATGTCGGCAAAAAGTTCTTTGTGCAGTATACCATTCCCAGATAGTTTGTTCTCATCTGGGATTCAATTTCTTCTATTGAGAGATCTGATACTGTTCCATAAATCGCAAAGCCTGCGTTATTTACCAAAATGTCTATTCTGCCAAATTTATCCAGAACTTGGGCTGCCATTGCTTTGACTTGGCCCTTATCAGATACATCACAAGGACACACCAGGACATCAGATTTGAGCGATTGTTGTAATTCGTCTAGCTTTTCCTTTCTTCGTGATACTAGGACTAGTTTTGCTCCTTTGTTTGCAAACTCGAATGCAGTTGATCTGCCAATCCCACTTGATGCGCCAGTAATAATAACAACTTTGTCTTTGAATGACATGTTTTGTGAAATTATGCAGTAATGATATGTTGGTTTCTATTCAGCTGGCTTTTGGTATTTGCGCAGTGCCATCTTCATTAGCAAAAACCACGCAATTGGAATTGGCAATTGATATGTCGCAATTCTCCAGGCAATGATTGCATCCCATTCTACGCTGTCACTTGGCAGCTCCAGCTTGAACTCATCTAAATGCGACAAATATGCCCATGTTCCAAATTCCGCAAGACCCGAACCCCCAACCGTAATAGGCATGTTTCCAATTGCGTTGCCTGCCATTACTGCCAAAATAGAATCTATTGCGCTTACAGTCTGCTCGGTTCCAAATGAAATGAACATGAACGAGATTCCAAAGACGAGCCAAGATGCAAGTGAAATCAAAAATGATATCACAAATGCCTTTTTTGCGTGTGGTGCACGAATGTTTTGTCGAGTCATTGTACAGACATCTGCCATCCACTCGTTGGTCTTGTCCAAATATTCCTGGCCTTTTTCCTTGCGGAGGCGCAAGACCAGATTTACAAAGATTTTTGGTACTTGAAAGTCTCGCTTGGCAGTCAAAAAGAACAATCCCGTCCACAATCCCACAACTGGAATAGTAGTGCCCAGAACAATTGCGCCAATGATTACATGTCCGGCTACAATGGCTATTATTCCTGCAATCAATGACAAAACACCTGCTGCCAAAACCTCAGTTACTATTTCAAATATTCCAAGCCAAGATGCCTTTGATGTATTCATGCCACGCTTGTTCATCCAGTAGATTCTGACTACTTCTCCTCCAACAAACATTGGTGTAGTCATTGTTACAAATTCAGAGCCAATTCTGACAATGACGGTTCGCCAAAATGATTCTATTTTTCCATGAAATACGCCGATGATGTAATGAAATTTTATTCCCTGCAGGAATAGTTTGCCCATCATTGCCGCAAAGGCCGCAAGAAAATTCACAATTCCTACCGCAAAAACGTCCTCTGGCTTTACATCAAAGGATATGGTAATTATCAAAAATGGAACAAGGCTAGCTGCAAATGCAACAATTCGCCATTTCATTTTAGCAGGTTTCTAACTGAATCAAATATAAGCCAACAAGTCAGACATTTACAAATTGAAAGCAATTTTTGTTGCGGGAACTGCAGGCTCTGGAAAATCACTGCTCACATCCAAAATTCATGAATACTACACCAGAAACGGAGCATTTACTGCAATTTTGAATTTGGATCCAGGTGTGATTTCACTACCATACACGCCAGACATTGACATCAGGGATTCCGTAGACATTGTATCCATAATGAAGCAGTATGATCTTGGCCCAAACGGTGCACTGATGATGGCAAACGACTTGATTGCATCCAAGCTTGACGAGCTGCAAGAAGAAGCAGACAAGATAAATCCAGATTACTTGATTGTGGACACGCCCGGGCAAATTGAGTTGTTTGCATATCGTACCAGCGGCCCATATTTTGTGAATAATTTTATGGCAGACCAAAAGTCCGCGCTGTTTTTGTATGACGGTGTCCTAGTTACAACTGCGGTCAATTTTGTATCCATGGCACTTCTTGCTACATCCATCAGACTCCGAATGGGAATGCCGACAATTAATGTGCTAACAAAAACAGACTTGATTGCAGACAAAATCTCAGAAATACTGCGATGGACTACAAATCTAAAAACGCTGGAAAGTGCCATCTCTGCAGAAGCAGATGGTGAGACCTATGTACTTGTGACAAACATTTTGCGCAGCCTGAACTTGTCTGGCTTTGCGCAAGGATTGATTCCAGTCTCTAATGCAACAGGTGAGGGAATGGTAAACTTGGAAGGCTCGCTGAGCAGAATTCTTAACCAAGGAGAAGAAACTGAAGACTGATGAACTCGGTTACTGCCAAAGCACCATCATCTACTGCTAATCTGGGTCCAGGCTTTGACGTGTTTGGCCTTGCACTAGATGCATTTTACGATACTGTCATTTTGACAAAACAGAAAAGCGGAATTTCAATAATTACTGACGATTCCATTCCTGTTTCCCCAAGCAAGAACACTGCAGGACTGGTAGTCCAGTACATGAAGAAAAAATTCAAGATAAAAAGCGGCGTCCAAATCAAAATCAAAAAAGGAGTCCCGGCTGGATTTGGGATGGGAAGTAGTGCAGCGTCTGCAGCCGCTACTGTAATTGCATTTGATAGATTGTTTGGCCTAAAACTGGACGGAAACACCCTAGTGGAATGTGCAGGAGTTGGTGAGCGTGCAAGTGCAGGCTCTATTCACTATGATAATGTGTCAGCGTCTGTTTTGGGTGGGTTTGTCATAGTTAGGACCAAGCCACTTGATGTGCTCAAAATTTTACCTCCATCAGACCTGAGACTGGTTGTTGCAGTGCCAAAGATGTTAGTTCCTGCAAAAAAGACCCAAGTCTCTAGAAGCGTTGTGCCAAAGCAAATAGCGCTTGCAGACTCGGTGGTTAATTTGTCAAATGCAGCTGCAATTGTTGCGGGATTTGTGAATAAAGACTCGGATCTGATCGGCAGATCAATTCACGATATCATAGTAGAGCCTGCACGGGCTCATCTTATCCCAGGATTCAGTTCGGTCAAGAAAAACGCTCTTGGGGCAGGAGCACTAGGTGTGACAATTTCTGGCGCGGGGCCTTCTGTGATTTCATTTGCTACAAAAAAGGCAAACTTGGCCAAAATAGCAAGTGCAATGAAAAAGGGATTTGCCTCTGCAAAAACAGACTGTACTGTTGTGATTTGCAAGCCAAGTGGCGGCACAAAGACGATCTAAATTGAAAAAAGCAGTCCTGGTTCTCAGTGGCGGGCTAGACTCGTTGTGTCTTGGGGCTCATTTGGCAAAAAAATATGACTTGTATGGGATCACATTTTCATACGGACAAAGAGCCTCAAAGGAACTAGAGGCGGCAAAAAAAGTAGGAAAGGCACTCCACCTCAAAGAACACAAAATAATTCCACTTGACTTTATGAAGTCACTTTATGGGGCAAGCAATGTCCTTACCAGCTCCAAAAGGATGCTTCCATCAAAATTTGAGTACTCCATTGTGGTGCCAATCAGAAACGCAATTTTTGTAACAATTGCAACCGCATGGGCTTTTTCGCTAAAAGCATCCCTTGTTGCATATGGCGCCCACACAGACGATACAAAATACCCAGACTGCAGGCCTATATTTGCAAAAAAGCTGGAGTCTGCCCTAAATCAGGGAGAAATTGACGGAATCAATCTGGGAATTAGAAACAAGATCCAGATCTGGTCGCCATATTCCGCAGGCATATCAAAGAGCGCTCTAATCAAGTCAGGATATGAAAAATTTGGCGATAAAATATTTCAGACATGGAGTTGTTATGCAAACTCTAGATATCATTGCGGAAAATGCGAATCCTGCAATAACAGAAAGGCCGCATTTGTGCAGGCAGAAATCAAAGACAAGACAAAATATCTAGTATCTAGTTTCTAGGACTTTTTTGCGCAAAATTCCATGTCGTATACCCATATACCAGCCAAGAACCATTGCTGCAATTATTCCAAAAAAGTACCAGTTTTGCATTGCCGGAGTTGCGTCTTTTGCTATAATATTTGTGAGCTCACGAGAACTCAGAGCCGCTATGGCTAGCACAACAAAGAACTCTATTGCAAGCCATGTAAAGTGAGGCCAAGATTCCCCTGGAATGTGAACGTTATTGTGTACTCCCACGAAAAGCTAACCTCGCACTTGATTATTTATCTTTTTCAAAGAAGTGACGATTTAGAGTTGCGAATTATGGCAACAACATCCTCGCGGTTTTCCTTTCTTTCATAGTATCCCCGATATGCAGCCGAAGTCATCGTTGCATCATTTTTGACTCCCCTCATTTTCATGCAAAAATGTTCTGCATCGGATAATACCATTACTCCCTTGACTCCTTGGGCATACAACTCGTCTGCAATGTCTTTTGTCATGCGTTCCTGAATTTGGAGGCGTTGTGCGTATTTTTCCACAAGCCTTACTAGCTTGGATACGCCAAAGACTCGGCCATTTGGCAGATATGCTATGCTGATTTTGCCAAAGAATGGAAGTATGTGGTGCTCGCACATGGAATAGAATTTGATGTCTTTTACTACAACTGCGTCCGAGTCCTCTGAGAACTGGACCGATAATTCCGAATCTGAATCATAGCCAGAAAAGATTTCCTCGTACATGTCTGCAATTCTTTCCGGCGTACCACGCAGTCCTTCGCGTGTTGGATCTTCGCCTAATTCTATTATTAGCTCACGGACTAGCTTGCGTACTCGCTCTTTGTTCATGGTGCACCTATTAGCTTGTGTAGTTGCGGTACGACACGTACCTCATTATAGTAAGAATAAACTGCATCGTAAAAGCTCAAAAGTTTCTGCAATGTTGGTTCTGCTATTCCGTATGTTGGTTGTATTATAAAACCCTTAAGATCCCTAGTGCCAACAGTTTTGAAAATTTTCTGCACCAAATCTGAAAATGTTTCCAGTTCTGTTTTTGATGAAACAACAATTTTGATGTAGGTTGGTTTTTTTGCAGCAACTGATTGTTTCAGACAGTCCAGTGCATTTTCTACGAGTGTGGAATAATGTTTTGCATCGACAAATTCCGAGTCTTTGGTTTTTAGCTCAATTTTGATGTAATCAATAAACGGCAGAACCTTGGCAAATTTTTTAGAATCAAAGCATGATGATTCTAGATATGTTGGGATTTTTTTTGACTGTATGAATTTTGCCAATTCTGAGACTGCCTCTGCCTGTACTAGTGGGTCGCCTCCTGTGAAATTGACCTTGTAGGTATTTTCTGCAAGATTTTTCTCAACTAATGCGCAGGCATCTGCAATTTCGTATTCCTGCCCCGAATCCATCGGGAGTGATTCCTTGGTATCGCAGTAAAAGCAGGTAAAGGGGCATCCTGCTAGTCTTACAAAGAGTGTTTTTGTTCCATAAAGAGTTCCTTCTCCTTCAAGTGATGTGAATATCTCAAAGAGTCTTACTTTCAAGTAGACGATCTAATTACAGTCATTATTTAATTCAGACTAGGTCAGAACAGGCTGCTTTGTGTACATGAGGCCTGCTACAAAAAAGATGACACCCAGAATTCCGATTAGGCCGCCGACAAACTCGATTGTCTCAATCCATTCTGCGTTTGTTGGTGCCCACAAAAATGCCATCAATGCGCCAACTATTATCATCGGTATGCCGACTCCAACAGAGATCTGCTTTGATGCCATGCAAATTTGCTGGACTTCAAAATCTATATGAAGTTTTGTTAGGATCTGTTGGATTTGGTGTTCTCTCTTGGAACTTCGGAATCATCAGATTCCGCAGAATCTAGGTATTGATAGATTTCGTCAATTAGTGCATTGATTGTCCGAATTGTCTTTTTTGAATCTGCGCCGGTTTCTTTGAGTTTGGCAAGCATGGATTTTGCAGAATCGAACTTTGGCTTGATAGTATCATCAATGTGAGGTTCAAGTTCTGCTAGCTTTGCCTCTAGTTTTGATATTTCGGCTGCGTTTCTTTGCGGTTTTTGGTCCTTTCCTTTTTGCTTTTCTTGTTTTAGGGCTTTTTCTTGCTGTTTTGTGTCTGTCTTTGCTTCAGGTTCTGGTTTTGTGGTTTCTGATAATTGGAATGATTCTTGTTTTAGTGTCTCTTTTGGTGCTTCTTGTTCGGATACAGTGTTTGTTGGCTGGGTTTGTGATAGGAAATATGACTCGATTGATTTTATTGTTGAATCTAGCGCCCTCAGTAATTTTATTGGGTCATCAGTTGATGTTGGGTCTTTGAGTAATGCTAGGATTGACTTTGCCTCATCAAACTTGGGTCTGATGGTATCATCGATTTTTGGCTCCAATAGCAATAGCCTGCTTTCAAGCTTGGATATTTCTGAGAGGATTTTTTGGTTCTTGGCATCAAGCAGATCCAAGTTGATTTGGTAGACTCGTTTTATTTTGATGACAATTTGAGTTGGATCGCCACTTGACGCAAGCTCTTCTTTTGCCTTTTGGAGTTTTGCAATTTGTTCTTCTGATAGGTTTAGTTCCTTGGCTTGTGCGAGGATTGCATCAATTTTGGTTATGTACTTGTTTGCAAAAGAGACTGCCCTTGTGTTGGAGCGCTCTGTTACCATATTTTTGATTGTTGCCTGAAGATCAGACCCTGCTGTTTTTAGTTCTATGAATGTTTTTTCCAGTGTTGTCATATCGCCACTTGCAAGGCTCGATTTGGCAGACTGGAGCAGGCCATCTATTCTGCTAAAGTCAATTGGCAAATTGTTCTTGGTGGCAACTGCCTTGAGGATGTTTATGTTTGCCTCAAATCTCTTGAGTGCGTTGCTATAATCAAAATCAGCTACTGGTGCTGCCATCTTTGATGCTACTGGTTCAGGAGTTGGGATTGTTTCAGAGAATATTTGGGTTAGCTGTCTGAATGACTTCATTGCCGCCAAAAAGTGCTTTTTTGCCTCTACGGCATCGTCTGCCTTGACAGCCGCGATTAGTTGCTCAGTTTCTGAATTTCCTTGTGCGTACAAAGACTTGGCTTCTTCAGACGCAGACGGCATTCTGTCTAATTGGATCTTTACTTGGTCTCTTGCCTTTGTTGCTAGATTCACAAACGATTCTAGCTTGGAATCTGCAAATGCCGGTGCTGCAATCATGCTAGCAACCAGGGCAAACAATGCAAGTGTCAGTACGGTTTTCATTGTGATTCCTCCTTTTTCTTTAGTCGGACCAAATTCTGAAAGTCTTTTTTCTCTATCTCTATAACACCTTGTCGCTCAAGTCGTTTTACTGCGCGCCACATTGTGGTTCTAGGCAGAAGGAATTTCTTTCGCAGGTCACGCTCAAAGGCTTGGCCTCCGTTTTTCTCTAAATATGATACTAGTTGCTTGTCGTCTTCTCTCATTTCCTGAGTTACTATCTCGTCTGAATCTACCTCTGGTTCTGGCTCTGAATCCTCATCGTCCTTGCTGAGCAGAGGCCTCATTGTCTTTTTGACTGCGCTCTTGGTCTTTTTGAGAAGAATTGTAAGTACAGAGACTGCACCGCCTATTGCCACAATCGAGGTTGCGATTCCTGCGATGTTGTCTTTGAACCAGTCAATAGGGTTTGTTGCTGAGTTTTGGCTGTTTTTCTCAGATTCGTCTATTTTTTGCTGTGCTAGTGCACTTGACTCCAGTGCCAGATCCTCGGCATCGGCATACTTTTTGTTGTCATATGCAAAGATTGCCAAGTCTAGCTTTTCCTGTGCGGATGTCATATCGATGTTTTTGCCCGATGCTTTTTCAATTAGTGACTTGACTTCATTTATTGCATTTAGTGCAGAAAGCGCTGGACCGGATGTGCTAAAGAAATACTCTATCTGGTTTTTGCCTTTGAGTAATGAAATGCGTTTTTCATCTATAGTGTCAATGCTGTCTGGATTTGCAATATCTACTACGGTTGCCTCATCTGGCATTGTGATGGTATAGTCGATTGGAGAGTCTATTGCAAAGGTCCAGATCTTGCCCTTCTTTGAAACCAGGTCATAGCTATCGTATTCAATAGAAACAGAGGATGCGCCAAAGGTCTGGATTGTGGCGCCCTTGCTATCAATTTCAAACGATAACAGCAAGCCATCCTCGTCCTGGACTACAAAATTATCAATGGATTTGCCAAAAAGCGTGACCTTTAGTTCTGGCTCGGTTGGGTCAGCGGATGATTGTTGAGAAATATGAGTAGTGCCATCTGGGTAAACTGTAAAGTCGACGGCTCGAAGGGAACCAAAAGATTGTGCAGGCAGTACTACTGTAAGAAGAAGTCCTATTGCCAGTAGCGGTGCTTTTACCATTCTAATGAGGATATCTGCAATCCTTACAAAAAGCATTCCTTCTAGGTTAGGAACGATTTCCTCTTGGATACAGAGTACTGCCTCTTGGTTATTCATGGTTAATACCTCAAATTCAGCGTGTCTAGGATGGACTGGAACTTGCGGAACTCTTGGACGAACTCGATGCCTTTTTCGGTGATTGTGTATAGTCGGTTTTTTTCGGTTTTGACGGTTTGGACCAAGCCTGCTGTAGAGAGCTTTTCACACTTGTCAATTACGGCATAGTGCGAAAGGTTTGCCCTTCTAGATATTGCAGAGACGATAGTTCCTTGTCTGCCCCCTTCCATGGTGACATTGAGGATATCTCCCATTATGCCCATTTCGGACCTGTATTGTTGTTTTGACATGGTATAGTAATACACTGCAGTCTAGATTAGGGACATTTTGAAACCTCAAAGCGGAACGCACAGCGGAATGGGTGTTTCGGGTCTCTGAAACGGCTGAAATTGGGCATTTTTTGATGCGGGGGAGAAAAAATAGACTAAAAACCAAGGTTAGAAATTTTTGTTACTTGTGGGATTTTGTCTTACTTTATCTTTATTAGGAATAAAATGGCATCAATCATCATAACCGATACAAAATGTTTGAAAAATTTAAGAAGACGGAAGAATTTGAACAGGGTACTGGCATGTTAGAGCAGGAAAAACCACGAGTTGAAGCGGAACGCACAGCGGAACAGGCTCCATCTGGCTCTGAAATTGGCATTGCAGACCTGATGAACAAGCGTGCCAAGCTGGAAGAAGCCATTGACTATGTCGGATTAATGATAAAGAACCTCAAGGACAAGCGAACCAGATTAGTCAAGGAAATAGAGGATGAATCCGTAGATATTCAGAATTTAAAGGAAAAACTAGTCAAAGTCGGAGAATACATAGAGGAAGAGGGTCGCGGAATCCGGGATCTGTCCAACAAGCGTGCCCAAGTAGAAAAGCAGGCAGATGATGTTGGCGCCCTAATAGGTAACCTACGAAGCAAACTTGCCAGCATCGACAGCGTAGTCGAAGGCGAGGAAAACAAGGTCAAGTCCATCAAGGAATCTAGACAGAAACTATAGCCATTTCACAGCGGAACACATAGTGAAACGGGCATTTTTGGAATAATAAAAGAAGAAAAGAGATACTTTAGAGGTATCTTGTTGAGGTTGCTGTCTTGGAGCTTACTGGCGTAGATGGGAATTTGTCGCCCACTGACGCTTCGGCTACGGCTG
>VHBK01000026.1 GCA_016872015.1 Nitrososphaerota archaeon | reverse complement strand
TGCATCCTAGTACATTATTCATCTAGCACATCACTATCCATGTCGCCAAATAGAAAAATGCTATCTGGAACAGTAGAGGAAGCACTCAGACTTGGAGCAGACGGCGTATCACTTCACATCAACGTGGGCGGAAAGGAAGAGCCGGAAATGCTAGAGCAACTAGGAATGACTGCATCAGAGTGCCACAAATGGAACATGCCATTACTTGCAATGATGTACCCAAGGGGCGAGAATGTCAAAAACCCACATGACCCAGAAATTGTGGGCCACGTGGCAAGAATTGGCGCCGAGCTTGGCGCAGACATTGTAAAAACACTATACACTGGCGATATTGATTCGTTTGCAAAAATAGTCAAAAGCACCCCAGTGCCGGTAGTAATTGCAGGCGGGCCAAAAGCCAAGACAGACGAGGATGTACTCCAAATGACAGAGGATGCGATGAAGGCAGGTGCCAAAGGAGTAACATACGGCCGTAACATTTTTGCACATAAAAACCCAGACAAAATAGTCGACGCACTGGCTGGAATCATTTTCAGAAAGGAAACTGCAAAAGAAGCAGCAAAAAGAATTGCAAAAAAATAGAGAGCTAGTCATCTTGCCAAAGGTAGGCAAGGCGGCCTTGACCAAATTTTTATCAAGCCTAGAGTCAGAGGGAATCAAAACAGTATACGCAGACCCAAGGGCAATCCCGCCAAAATCAAAGCTTGCCTCAATCTATCCTTCTTCTGCCGCAAAGCTAGTGGTACTGGAAAAAGACGCTCAAAAACCCAAGGGCAAAAAAGCAGGCAAAAAATTCAAGGTACTATCAAACAATGACATTGAAAAAATATTTTCCGAGGCAAAAAAGGGCCTAGACTTTGTAATTATAGAGGTAGCTGACTGGAAGATAATTCCACTGGAAAATATCATCGCAAAGCTGCACAAAATCCACACTGAAATCTTTGCTCTTGCAAGAACACCTGAGGAAGTGCGCAAAATGTTTTCCATTCTAGAAATTGGAGTGGACGGAGTAATATTCGAGGCAGGTACAATATCCGAAGTAAAAGAAGCAATGGTGTACCTAGGTACATCAACATTTGAAATGGTAGAGGCAAAGATAATTGACATCAAAGAGGTTGGTGATGGCGAGCGAGTCTGCGTAGATACCGCATCAATGCTTCACAAAGGAGAGGGAATGTTAATTGGTTCTAGATCAAATTTCCTATTTCTAGTCCACAACGAGTCAGTCGGCTCTTCATTTACATCGCCTAGACCATTCCGAGTTAATGCCGGCGCAGTCCACTGTTATACAATATCTCCTGATGGCACAACAAAGTATCTCTCGGAACTAGAGACAGGTGCCGAGGTGTTGGTGATAAACTCTCATGGCAAGGCAAGGCGCGCAACCGTAGGCAGATCCAAGATAGAGAGACGCCCAATGCTAATGATAAAAGCCCAAGTAGGAGATGAAGTAGGCGGAATCATAGCACAGGATGCAGAAACAATTCGATTTGTAAGACCAGGCGGACACCTAGTCTCTGTTACTCACCTCAAAAAGGGCGACACCGTTCTTGTGCATGCAAAGGGCGCAACAGGTAGGCACTTTGGAATGGAAGTATCAGACGAGTACATTTTAGAAAAATAAATGGCATACAAGACCTGTGTCAGCATAGCAGAGACAACGCCTGCCAAGGTGTTATCCATGCTCAAAAAGGCACTGCGAAAATCCGACTATGCCGAGATCCGATTTGATTTTCTAGCACCCAAAGACATCCCAAAAGCGCTGGAGCTGATAAAAAAATACCACAAGCGATGTGTTTTCACCCTGCGCCCAAAAAACCAGGGCGGAAGATTCCAGGGTGCAGAAAAAGAGCGCGTCTCCATTCTAAAGCTAATTGCAGAATACAATCCATTCTTCATTGATGTGGAATTTTCCGCAGCTAGCAAGGATCTAATAGATTACATCAAAAAAACAAAAACGCAGATTTTGGTGTCATGGCACGACTTTGAAGGAACACCATCTACTGCAACACTATACCAAAAATATCAGAAAATGAAAAAGATCTCAAATTACATCAAGCTAGTAACTACTGCGAAATCAATCAATGATACTGCATCTGTGTTATCCCTGTACAAAAAACAAAGCACGGGCCTAATTGCATTTGCAATGGGAGACTATGGTAGAATATCAAGAATTTTGTGTCTTCATTTAGGTGCCCCATACACCTACGTCTCACTTGGCAAGCCAGTGGCACCCGGCCAGTTCAGCTTAGATGAGATTAAATCGCTGCAATCCCTGCAGAAATAACAATGGTCAAGACCTTTGCAGTTATAGGAGACCCAATAGAGCATTCACTGTCTCCTAGCATTCACAATGCAGCATTCAAGGCGCTAAACTTGGACTGCACCTATATCGCATACAGAATTCCAAGGGGCGAGCTCAAAGAGGGAATCGAGTCGTTGCGCCAGATAAAAATTTCAGGATTCAATGTTACAATACCGCACAAAATAGAGATGATGCAATATTTGGATGAGGCGAGCGCAGAATGCAAGGTGATTGGTGCTACAAACACAGTATCAAATGATAATGGCAAATTCACAGGCTACAACACAGACATGGATGGATTCCTAGAGCCAATCAAGAAAAGAAATATTGGGATTTCCGGAGAGTCAGTCTTGGTATTAGGCTCAGGCGGTGCAGCGCGGGCAATAGTTGCAGGCTTTGTAAAGGAGGGAGCAAAAAAAATCACCATATCAAACAGGACACTACAAAAGGCGCAAGATCTGGCAGAATTTGCATCAGACCTTGGAGCAGAAGCTGATTCCATCACCCTGCAAAATGTTGATGTCTCAAAATACAAGTTTGTCATAAACGCAACCTCAGTCGGACTAAAAAATGAACCCAGCCCCATTTCTACAAATGCAATAAACGCAAATCACGTAGTATATGATATCATTTACATGCCAATGAACACAGATCTAATCCAGCAGTCAAAGAAAAATTCGGCTACCATAATCTACGGATATGAAATGCTTCTAGGCCAAGCTGCCCTAGCATTTCAAATATGGCACAAAGTCCAGGCCCCATACGAGGCAATGAAAAAGGTCTTGCTTGGAGGATTCTAGATGAAGGTAAAGGCTACAGTAAACGGCGCAATTTCCCTAGTAAATGCAATTGCCACATGGAAGGGCGCAACACTAGGAATAACTGCCAAGGTAGAGGCAACGGTTTCCACATCTGAAGGAAAGGGAATCGAGTTACAGCTAGACAACCAAAACACCAGCTCGCGCCTTGTAAACAAGGTAGTGGAATTTGCAGTGCCAAAAAAAGAGCTGGAAAAAAACAAGATAATAATCTCTCTACAATCAGAAATCCCGACTGGATACGGCCTCAAGAGTTCCAGCGCAATTTCATCAGTGATATCTCTTGCATGCCACAAAATATTCAAGCCAAATTTCACAGACTCGCAGGTCCTAAATGCAGGAATTAACGCATCTCTTGCCACAAAGGTGAGCATGACAGGGGCATACGACGATGCATCTGCGTGCTATTTTGGTGGAATCCAGGTTACCGATAATAGGGCCCGCAAGACGATAAGATCAGACAAGACCCCAGCGAGCCTTGTCGCAATAGTGTTTGTCCCAAAATCAAGAAAGCGCGGAAATGTCAAGCAGCTCAAAATACTAGATACAATATTTGATCGTGCGTGGAATTTTGCAAAAAACGGCGATTATTGGAATGCCATGACATTAAACGGATATGCAACATCTGCCGTCCTAAACTCGGATCCAAAAATAATATCTTTACTAATTGAAAATGGCGCACTGGGTGCATCAGTGTCAGGAAACGGGCCATCCATTGCAGCAATTGTAAAAAAAGACAATGCACCAAAAATAAAAAAGGTCTTCTCAGAGCATGAGGGAGCAACCATGTTAGCAGAAATAAACAACAAGCGAGCCGAAGTCCATGAAGTGTAAGGTAGAGCAATCAAAGCTCAGCGGAACCCTGTCGTGCCCCCCAAACAAGAGCTACACG
Organism: Nitrososphaerota archaeon; assembly: GCA_016872015.1. Classification (GTDB taxonomy): domain Archaea; phylum Thermoproteota; class Nitrososphaeria; order Nitrososphaerales; family Nitrosopumilaceae; genus Nitrosotenuis. The sequence continues at coordinate 14,589 of VHBK01000026.1, read as the reverse complement.
CACCGGGCAATATTTCTAGCATCTCTAGTAAACGGAAAGAGCCTAGTCAAAAACGTCCTAAGATCCCGAGACACAAACGCAACAATTGAAATCTGCAGGCAGCTTGGCGCAGAGATAACAGAGGCAGGAAGCAACCTCAAGGTAAAGGGAATATCAAAATTTGAAAAAGAAGAGATAACACTAGATGCATCAAACTCTGGAACCACAATACGCATAGCATCCGCAATTTCTGCTCTACGCGATGCCAAGACAATACTTACTGGCGATGAATCGCTCGTAAAGAGACCAATGAAGCCATTACTTGATGCGCTGGAATCGCTAGGTGCAAAATGCAAATCAAACGACGGCAGGCCCCCACTGGAAGTAACCGGCAGTATCAAGGGTGGAGAAACATCAATTCCTGGAAACGTATCAAGCCAGTTCATTTCTGCTTTGTTTATCGCAGCCCCGCTAACAGAAAACGGGATTACGATTAACATTTCATCAGAATTAGTATCAAAGCCATACTTGGATGCCACAATATCCACAATGAAAAAGTTCGACGTCGACGTCGAAGTGATAGCACCATACAAAAAATACCACATCATACCCCAGGAATACAAGCACACAACAATTACCATACCATCTGACTTTTCCAGCGTCGCATTACTATTATCGGCTGCCGCCCTAGTTGGTGAAAAGCTCACAGTCAAAGTATCAATTGGCGAGCTAGCCCAAGGCGATGAGGCAATAATTGACATTTTGGGAAAGATGGGCGCAGACGTTTCATTAAACAACAATGCAATCAAGGTAAAGTGCCCAGAAAGACTGGCAGGTGGAAGGTTTGATCTCTCCAATACTCCGGATCTATTACCACCACTAGCAATTCTCGGACTAAAGTGCGAAGCACCGCTAGAACTATACAATGTAAAGCACGCAAGATTCAAGGAAACTGACAGAATAGCAATTCTGGTACGGGAGCTAAAAAAGCTAGGACTAGAAATAACAGAAAAAGAAGACGGCATGATAATCAATCCGCCAACAACACTGAAAGGCGCAGAGCTAGATTCTGAAGAAGACCACAGGTTGTTCATGGCGTTTTGCATTGCAGGAATGTACGTTGGAGGGTGTACAGTATCCGACCCAGAATCAGTTGATGTGTCATATCCAAGCTTTGTTGCAGACATGAATCGAGTCGGCGCAAAAATTACAACGATATAGGTTATAAGCATCAGGTGCTGATTTTTACTAATGGTGGGCAGCTCTATTGGTCAGAGACTAGTGCTTACTAGCTTTGGCGAAAGTCACGGTAGATGCGTAGGCGCAGTGCTAGATGGATGTCCTGCAGGCCTAGAACTGGAAGAAAAAGACATTCAAAAAATGCTCGACCAAAGAAAGCCAGGCCAGTCCCTAGTGTCTACGCAGAGAAAGGAAGGAGATGTAGTCGAAATTCTCTCTGGCGTTTTCCGCGGTCATACCACAGGTGCACCAATTGCAATGATAATTTGGAACAAGGACCAGCATTCTCGTGATTATGATAATTTGGTAACAAAGATGAGGCCAGGCCACTCTGACTATCCGGCACTCGTAAAATATCACCAATATAATGACCACCGAGGTGGCGGACGATTCTCTGGAAGACTCACTGCCACACATGTGATGGGTGGTGCAATTGCAAGAAAGCTGCTCAAAGTAGCACTAGGTGTTGAAACTAATTCCTATACTGTAAAAATTGGAAAGATTTCCATGAATGAAAAATTTGATGCTAAAATGAAAAATGCAATTTACCAAAACGAGGTGCGATGCCCAAATCTCAAGACTGCGGAAAAAATGCGCGCAGCAATTCTATCTGCAAGAAAAAGCGGCGACTCGCTAGGCGGAATCATCGAATCCACTACGACAAATCTCCCAGTGGGCCTCGGCGAGCCGATATTTAGCTCACTAGAATCAGACATTGCAAAGGCAATCTATTCAATTCCATCTGTCAAGGGAGTGGAGTTTGGCTCCGGCTTTGCAGGATCAGAATTGTACGGCTCACAAAACAACGACCCTTACATTTCAAAAAAAGGCAAGGTCTACACCAAGACAAACAATGCCGGCGGTATATTGGGAGGACTCTCCACTGGAATGCCAATTACAATGAGAGTAGCATTCAAGCCAGCATCATCTATAGCAAAAAAACAATCAACAATAGACATCAAGACAAAAAAGCCAGCAATACTGCAAGTGCAGGGAAGACACGACCCGTGCGTTGTCCCAAGGGCTCCCCCAGTGGTGGATTCATTGGTGTCACTGGTGTTAGCTGATCATGCGCTCATCGGTGGATTCATCAAGCCGGTTTTGTAGAAAATGTCAAACATTGACCAGCTCCGAAACAAAATAGACGAAATAACAATAGAAATGCTCAGGCTGCTCAAAGAGCGAACCGAGGTATCAAAGCAAATAGGCGAGCTCAAAAAAAACAGCGGGCTTTCAGTATTTGATGAAAAAAGAGAGGAGCAATTACGCACAGAAGTGTCCCAGATTTGCAAGCAAATTGGACTGGATGAGTCCATTGGCAAAAAATTCCTAAATTTCCTCCTAAACGAGTCAGTAAAAGTCCAGTCAGACGGAAAACAAACGCACCTGACAATATTTCTCAAGGCAAAGACACTCGAGCAGCAAGGCAAGAAAATAATCCACATGGAGGTAGGCGAGCCGGACTTTATGCCAGACCCAATCGTAAAATCCGCACTAGCAGAAGCATACGACAAGGGCCTAGTAAGATATGGTCCGGCACAAGGCATGCCAAAATTGCGAGAAGCACTAGCACAGTATTGTACCAAAAAGTTTGGCGCAAATATCAAGACAGAAAACATCTTGGTATCACCCGGCGGAAGGTTTTCAGTATTTTTGGCAATCTCCACTCTGCTAAACCCAGGAGACGAAATTATTGTAATAGAGCCAGCTTGGCCTGCATATCGTGACTGCGCGGCAAATGCAGGAGTAAAGGTAAGAACCATAGCTACTACTCTAGAGAACAACTGGGACCCATCCATTTCCGAAATAGAAAGCACGGTAAACTCTAACACAAAAATGATAGTTCTGAATTATCCAAACAACCCGACAGGTAAGGTACTCTCGCCAAAATTACAGGACCAAATAATAGAATTAGCAAAAAGGCACGACCTGTATGTTTTGTCTGACGAGATTTATTCCGAATATGCTTTCTCAGAATGGAACTCAGTTCTAGCTAGCAACTATCCAAAGGCAATTGTGATACAGTCATTTTCAAAATCTCACGCAATGACCGGCCTGAGAATTGGCTACACCATTACTGATCCAAAAATAATTGAAAAGATGGTTAAGCTGCAAGCATTATGTATAACAAATGTCGCAGAGCCAGTCCAGTATGCGGCACTCAAAGCACTAGAATCAGATGTTACACAAAACGCAAAAATGGTAAAATCAAAAATCAACATACTAGTACAAGAGGCGGAGAAAATGGGATTGCGGTTTGTCAGTCCAGACGGCGCAATGTACCTTTTTGCTAAAATAGACAGGCCGGGATTTGACGGCCTAGAGTTTACCAACAGGCTTTTAGACCATGGCGTTGCCGTAGCACCTGGGGACGGGTTTGGCAGCTACAAGGGATTCATCAGGATTTCAGCGTGTCAGGACGAGGGCAGTCTAAAGAAGGGAATGATGATATTACATGAGGTTCTGGAGGAATAATAGATGAAAAAAAGCATCACTGTTTTGGGCGCAGGCGGCAAGATGGGCCAGTGGTTTACCAAGTATTTTGCATCAATTGGCTATGAGGTAATTGGCTTTGACTCAGAGGCCCCAATCACTGACAAGTCAGTCAAAAAGGCATCATCTCTAGTCGGCGCAGTACTCAATGCAGATCTAGTACTATTATGCACACCAACAAGACGCACACCGGAAATAATCAGACTGATTGCAAAGGAGATGAAGCGTGGATCATTTCTCATAGAAATAACATCGCAAAAGGCAAAGACAGCGGCCGCATTATTGAAAATTCCATCAAAGATAAACCCAGTTTGCATTCACCCAATGTTTGGCCCAGGCGCAAAGAAAATCAAGGGACAAAATATTATTTCAATTCCAATCAAGGATGCAAAAAAGGAACTAGCACTGGTAAAATCACTCTTTGAGGGAGCAAACTTTGTCACAATAGATGCTATAGAGCACGACAAAAAAATTGCGATCATACTAGGCCTAACACATCTAGTGAATCTGGCATTTGCAAATATTCTATCCAAGGATGATAAAATATCACTAACAGAGCGCATGTCTGGCACCACATTCAAGATTCAAAAGATTCTCTCAGAAAGTATAATGACGGAATCAACCGAACTTATTGAAACCATAATATCCAATCCAGAAATAAGAAGAGCCGCAGAGGAATTCTGGAAGGACGTGGGAAGACTGCTCACAGCAATCCAGGAGGGAAAGTCAGAGGAAATAACCACCTACATCAGAACTGTTCATGAAAACCTCGCAAAAAACTCTAACCTGGATGAATCTTACAAGAAACTAAATACAATGATCAACGCAATCGAAAAGTAATGCGTTCTACCAAAATAGTAACATCCTTTGTTGTATCCCAAGAAAAAATCCTTATCCTAAAGCGAAGCAACCACGTAAAATCCATGAAAGGGTTGTGGGGCGCAGTAAGCGGAATAATAGAGGGAAATGAGGACCCATTACACCGGGCAAAAATAGAGATTTTCGAGGAAATTGGCGCAAAGCCAGAGTCAATTGAGCTTCTCAAGGCTGGAAAGGACATGACGGTGTCATCTCCACAGTATCCCGACCACCAGTGGCACATCTTTCCGTTTTTGTTTAAAATGGAGACTATGGAGGTCTTGCTAAACTGGGAAAACTCGTCTTATAGGTGGATTAGTCCTGATGACATACACCAGTATGAAACCGTACCAAACTTGGACGAAGTCCTACTCAACTTGCTGTAAATTTTCGTTTTCTTTAACGTACTTTCTTTGCTGTGGCAGCATCAAATAGACGCATGCTCCACCACACATTGTACATGGGACATTATTACCAGTGTGCTGGCCTGTCCTGTTGTGTATTCTAGCTGCCTCTTCTGGATCAATGGATAGTGCGATTTGTTTTTCCCAGTCCAGTGTTCTTCTTGCTTCAGTCATCTTTGTGTCCCAGATGATTGCTTTGTCGCGCAGCTTTACCAGGTCTCCCGCATGCGCAGCAATTCTATATGCGATTAATCCCTGTCGAACTTCGTGTGCATTTGGCAACGCCAGGTGTTCTGCAGGGGTCAGATAGCACAACAAGTCAACGCCTTCACTTGCCGCAATTGCGGCGCCTATTGCACTGGAAATATGATCATAGCCTGATGCAACATCTGTAACTAATGGTCCCAGTACATAATATGGAACATCGCCAATCAAGGATTTTGCAAGTCTGACGTTAGCAGCAACCTCGTTTAGTGGCACGTGTCCTGGGCCTTCCACCATTACCTGCACGTCTTGCTCGTGTGCTTGCTTAGTCAATCTTGAAATGTTGATCATTTCCTGCACTTGGAGCTCGTCATGTGAATCCAAAATTGATCCTGGTCGGAGCGCATCTCCAAGACTAAACGTTACGTCGTATTTTTTGGCCAATTCCATCAGGTAATCATAATGAGTAATGTAGGGATTTTCCTTGTCGTATTTTAGCATCCAGGCAGCCGTGATTGTTCCGCCCTTGCTCACAACGCCCCCATATCGCTGAACCTTGAGGATTCTCTTGGCGATTTCTTTAGTTATGCCAGAGTGTATCGTGGTGTAATCTACGCCGTCTTTTGCATTGTTCTCAAATGCGTTTAGAAAATCATCTTCAGTGATATCCAGCGGGTTTTTGTGCTTTTCAACTCCGTGATTGTATGCCTCGTAAATTGGCACGGTACCAAATGTAATTGGCGTTGCCTCTAGTAGTGCGCGCCTAATAGCGCCAACATCTCCACCATCGGACAGATCCATGATAGTATCAGCATGGTGCTTTACTGCTACCTGTGCCTTTTCAATTTCCTCGTTTAGGTCTACTTTGAGTGTAGATGTTCCAATGTTTACATTGACCTTGGTCTTGAGTCCTTTTCCAATTCCGACGCGATGTACCTTTTGTGGTCGAACATTGTTTGCAGGAATGATAATCGAGCCAGTTGCCATTCTAGAGCGAAGCCATTCGGGAGTTATTCCCTCGTCTTTTGCCACTTGCTTCATTTCGTCTGTTATAACACCACGACGAGCTGCAGCTAGCTGAGTTCCCATGGTACCATTATGTCGAATCTAGATTTAAACAGTAGGCAGGGTGTGAGCAACTCTACAAATACTATAATTCAGAGAATTTACAACAAATCTCAATGAATATTTTGGCAATTGGCGGCTCTGATCCATCTTCTGGTGCAGGAATACAATCGGATATCTTGGCAGCAAAGGCACTTGGTGCAAATTGTTTTTCCGTAATTACTGCAATCACTGCACAAAATTCCAAGCAGTTCAGCTATGCAGAACCGGTCTCTGCAAAATCAATTGGAGCACAGATTGATTCTGTCTTGTCAGATTTTGATGTGAGTATAATCACAATAGGCATGGTGTACGACACCACAACAATCAAGGCAATTCATGCAAAGCTGAAAAACACCAAGATTCCAATCATATTGGACCCAGTCATAAAATCCACGACTGGTGGCGTATTGCTAAAAAAAGACGCAATCTCTGCGCTAAAAAAACTCCTAATTCCTATTTGCAATACAATAACGCCAAATGTTGCAGAGGCAGAATTGCTTTCAGGCACAAGAATAAGAAAACCATCTGATTTGCTCCTAGCCACAAAGGCACTAACCAAACTTGGCGCAAAAAATGTCATAATAACCGGCCACGCCCTTGAGCGTGGCAAGATCAGCGATTTTGTTTTTGACGGGACAAGACACCAATCAATTCCAGGCAAAAAACTACCAGGCAAAAACCACGGCAGTGGATGCAACTTTGCTATTGCAGTGTCATTATACATAGCAAGGAAAAGAAACATTTTTGATTCTGCTCAATTTGCAAAACAATTCACGTATGATTCCATAAAATCATCACAGCGACTTGGTCGTGGGCTAAAAATTACAAGGCCTGGCAAAGACCAGAACCAGTCCGAGCTTGCAGAGTCCATCAGAAGATTTGAAAACCTAAAGGAAATCTACACTCACATTCCAGAATGCCAGACAAACTTTGTCTTTGCAAAACCAAAAGCAAAGTCAACTGGAGAGGTTTTGGGAGTCTCTGGCAGAATAGTAAAGGCCGGAACCCAGGTCATAACTGCAGGAAATCTGGAATATGGAGGATCAAAGCACGTGGCAACTGCTGTTCTTACAATGCAGAAAAAATTTCCCAAAATAAGATCTGCCATCAACATAAAATACGATGAATCTACAATCAAAAAATTTGCAAAGTTAAGTGCAAAAATTGCAAGCTACAACAGGCTGCAGGAACCCAAGTCCAGCAGACAAAAAGAAAACTCGTCCATATCTTGGGGAGTCAGCCAGGCAATACAAAATCTCTCAACGCCGCCAGATGTGATATACCACAGGGGCGATTTTGGAAAAGAGCCGATGATCATTATCTTTGGTACCACGCCATCTGACGTGCTGCAAAAACTAGCAAAAATTCTCTAGGGCTGGCGCAAATATCTTTGTGTAATTGTGCATAAATACTTGGTATTTTGGTATAATTTTATGAAGGCAGTAATTCTGGCAGGCGGCCTAGGAACAAGACTCCAGCCATACACGACGTTTTTGCCAAAGCCAATGCTCCCACTGGGAGAAAAACCACTGCTAGAGCACCTCATAGAATGGCTTCGGCGCAACAAGGTAGACGAAATTGTTCTGTGTGTTAGTTATCTGAGAAAAACAATTGAGGGTTATTTTGAGGACGGGGCCAGATTTAAAGTCAAAATAGAATATGCGATAGCTGACAAGCCACTTGCCACTGCCGGCCAGCTAAAGACGGCAGAATCCTTTGTCGATAATACTTTTGTCTGCGTTTATGGCGATTCCGTGTTTAATTTTGATCTCAAAAAAATGATTGCACAGCACAAGGCAAAAAAATCCTTTATCACAATGAGCCTTCACCAGTACAAGACCAACCTGAAATATGGAGTAATAGAGACGGCCAAGTCCGGCAAGGTAACTGCATGGAATGAAAAGCCAGAGATCAAGGCAAACATCAACATTGGATGTTATGTAATGGAGCCAGGAATATTCTCCTACATACCACAGGCAAAACCATATGGAATGGACGATGTAATCAAAAAGGCGCTTGCCAAGAAAAAGGACGTCGGCAGCTTTATCATCAAAAACGGCTTTATCGACATTGGAGACAAGGCATCCTACAAAAAGGCATACCAAGAATTCAGAGAAAAGCTTGGCAAGATTTAATGTCTGATATTCTAGTTCGCAAAATCATCGAGTCGGATCTTGATAATGGATTCCTAGAATCACTGGATTCCCTTCGAAAAACAAGCGACATTGACAGAAAAAAAGCAGGTCAGATCCTAGATAAGATAAACAAAAATGAAAACCACGTAGTTTTTGTTGCAGAATTCAGGGGGAAAATAATTGGCTCTACTACTCTACTAATAGAGCAAAAATTCATCCATGATGGAGGCAAGGTAGGCCACATCGAAGATGTGGTGGTGTCTAAAGAATTCCAGTCAAAGGGAATAGGCGTCATAATAATTCGTGCTGTATTGGATTATGCAAAAAGCCAAGGCTGCTACAAGACCATTCTAGACTGCGATGATACAGTCAAACCATTCTATGAAAAGCTGGGCTTTGTCAGGCACTCAAATGGAATGCGATACGACCACTAGAAGAATTCCTTGATAGGGCGTTTTTTTGTCTTGAATAGTACAGCTCCTGCTGCCATTACAGCAACAGATATTCCCATGAATAGTTGCGGGATTAGCTCAACAGTAGAGATCCTATAGTTTGCGTCAATTCTTGGTACAGTTGAATTTGCTATTAGCATTCCAACTAGCAAGACAGCACCCCCTGCAACAATTAGTGAGCCGATTTGTCGCGAGCCGTATCTTTTTGACATGATAAATGCAGTTCCAGCCATTACAGATGCAGGTGCGGCACCGATTGAAATGTACATTAGCAGTTTTGCCTCTGGTTCCGTCTCGACATTTGGATGCGTCAGATAATTGTAAAACACATTGACTTCTCCGGCAAACATTGCAAATAGTCCAACCGATGCAATTGCAATGTATTTTTCAATTCCCGCCATGATTATGCAAAAATAATTTTAGATAAATAAACGGTTAGATTATTCCGACTAGGCCTGCAAGCTCTTTTCTGCATGCAGCACCGAGTTGTTCTGCTGCCTTTTCTGGTGCAATTGAATTCAGAAACACCCCATAGCCCCGCTCCAGGCCAGACCATGCAGACGTCAGTGGATATACTTCAATATGCCAGTGAATTTGCCTGCTGTTTTTCTTTTCTGGCGACAGATGAAACGCCAAATTATACGAGACATTCTTGAGCGAGTTTGATAATCCACCAAGTGTTGCTCGCAAAATAAGCGAAAGATCATTGATTTCCTTTTGAGTTATTTTTGAAAAGCTCGTAGTGTGTTTTTTTGGGCAAATCCAGAATTCGTATGGATGTGATGGAGCCCATGGGCAAAAAGCCAAAAATCCTTCAGTCTGGAGCACTTGCCTTGGTCCGCCAGTCTCGGTGTTTACAGTTTGGCATAATGGACAGGCTCCCTTTTCATTGAGGATCCTATGCGAGGATTCCGCCTCGGATTCTATTAGTGGCGGAATTGTGGAAAATGTGACCATGTTGATGTGCGGGTGCGCCGTGATGCTTCCAGCCTCTTTTCCATGGTTTATGTAAATTGAAACATATGTGACTCCTCTTTGGGTGTACAGCCATCTCAGTCTGTCCTGGATTACAACTAGAATGTTGGACCACTGCTCTACAGAAATAGTGGCAAGAGAATCCTTGTGCTTTTCAGATGCCACGACAATATAGTGATAGCCGTATGCTGGTTCTGAATACAATGGTCGCTCGCTGTACGAGTTTTCTGCCGCAACTGTAACTGCCGCATTTTTGCTCTCAAAGACACGGACTGTCCAGTCTTCTACGTAATTGTCTTCAGAGTCTTGTAGTCTTTGCAGCATTCCGTCTTTTGCAACAAGCGACAGCAATGATGGGTTTGTCATGGATTCATTTCCAGGACAAAAGGAGCATTTTTTTGAATCGTCAACTTTGTCGTCGTTTTGGGAGACAATTACAAATCGTTCCGAGATGTAGTCCTTTCGCATGCTCCCCATATTCGATACTATGAATACGTGTATGATAAAACCTTTTCAAAGATCGCAAATTGATTTTGGGTCAGCTCAAAGTTTAAAGTGATCTTGGATCAGATTTCAAAAAGGGGATTTAGTTTGGCTGACAATTCCAAAGTCAAAATGGTTTATGTTTTGCTTGACGGAGTAGGTGACCTACCACATCCGGATCTGAAAAACACCACCCCGCTTGATTATGCACAAACCCCCAATCTAGACAGAATGACAAAAAACGGTGCAATGGGAGAAGTCATATCAGTAGGAAAGGGAATTGCACCAGAGTCAGACATTGCAGTGTTTAACATGCTTGGCTACAAGTTCCAGCACTCTGAATATGCTGGACGAGGAGTGATAGAGGCAATAGGAACTGGAATTGACTTTAAGGACGGCGACCTGGCTTTGCGTGGAAACTTTGCGACACTGGATGATTCTGGCATTATAGTAGACAGGCGTGCCGGGCGCAAAATCGAAAAAGAAGATGCGCTGGCAGTATCAAGGGAAATTGAAACTAGAATAAAATTCTCAGAGCCTGGCGCAGCAGTAGTTGTTGCGCCAACAATTGGGCATAGAGTAGTAGTCAGAATTCGCTGTGAAGGAAAGCAATTATCATCAGAGATAACAAACACAGACCCGGCATATTCGCGAGTGGACGGCATGGGAATTGCAAAAGCAGTAGGCGACTATCTCAAAATAGAGCGATGCCTTCCGCTAAACCAGCTGCCAAATTCGGAGCTAACTGCCAGACTAGTAAACGAGTTCACAGAACAATCACTCAAGATTTTACGAGAAAGCGAGACAAACAAGAAAAGAAAATCACAAGGCAAAAAGCTCCTAAACTCTATTTTGCTTCGCGATGCAGGTAACCACTATCCAAAGGTGGTGCCAATCAATGACTTGTATTCAATGAGATTTTCCTGTATTGTTGATATGCCGGTGGAAATTGGCATATCTGAAGTACTCAAGATGCGCACATTTAATGCAGGAGGCCTGAATGACTATGAGGAAAAGGCCCGCGTTGCTGCAAATGCAATGAAGACTGAGAATGCCATCTATGTTCACCTAAAGGGACCAGACGAGTTTGGCCACGACGGCGACGCAATTGGCAAAATGAAAAACATTGAAGAAATCGACAAGCGATTCTTTGGCACTTTGCTAGACAATATAGATACCAGCAAGGTGGCAATTGTGGTCTCTGCAGATCACTCCACACCATGCATTAACAAGGGCCACTCTGACGATCCCGTACCTGTCTTGGTTTCAGGAGACATGGTCAAAAAGGACAACAGTACAAGATACACGGAAAACAATGCAAAAATAGGCAGCATCGGATTATTAGAGGGCGCTCAAGTAGTCAAGACAGCAATTCAGATGATCATATAGTAAATAGAGAAATTTTTCCAGAATCAATTATTTTGTCTAGTTGTTGTCGCATCTTGTCCACATCTATTGTATGATACATTCCGCCGGATCTGGACAGCTTGTCTTGCGCTCGTCCAAGAATAGAAAGACAGATTGAATTTTCATCTTTTTGATAGTGAACCAGAGCAGCTGCAATCAGTATTATTCCCTGGACTAGTTCCTTTTCGCCCTCGTATGATTTTTTCCAGACTCCTTCCAGTACTTCGTGTGCCTCCCAGAATCGCTCATCATTAAAATAGGAAATTCCATGTTGCACTCCTTCTTCTTTTTCCATGTGCTCTTCTACTACCAGCCTTGCGTGGTCTAATGGGGCCAAGAGTTTTAGCTTGTCAACTAGTATGTCCAGCCGGGATTTGCTAATGGAGACATCAAACTCTACATATTTTGTTGAGACGCGACAGTCCCTAATTGTGCAGCCCTTTCCTAAGGTTCTTGCCCGCTCTAGTAGCTCGCCTGTGTCCTGTGGCGTAAAGCCCGTGTTTTTTAGATGCAACATGAATCTGTCCAACAATTGGCAAATGTCGAATTTTCTTAAATCTCTTCGCGAAATTCCGTAATGGTTTATATGAAATAGAAAAACGAGGCAAGAATACATGTCAATGCAAGTAGTAAGCGATGTAAACAACACATTCCTCTCAAGAAGAGAGATAGTGTGTGAGTTTCCAGGCTTGGCAGGCAAGCTCAAAAAGCTAGATGCCGCAGACATGATTTCAAAGCAGTTCAAGCTTGATGGCAAGGTAATCATTCCAATTTCAATGAAAAGCCACTCTGGCAGACCAACAGTTAGAGGAACTTTCTATGTCTATGAAAATGAAGAGTTGGCAAAAAAACAGGTCAACCCGACAATTTTCAAGAGACTAGACAAGATCAAGGCAGCAATTGCAGCAGCCGCTCCAAAAGAAGAGGCCCCTGAAGAAAAACCAGCAGAGGCTAGCTCATAATGGCAGGCAAAAAAGAGGCAGCCAAGGCAACCGGCGTTGCATCATACTATAAAATTGCAGGCGACAAGGCAACCAAGATTAGAAAGATTTGCTCAAGATGCGGCAAGGGCGTATTCATGTCAGAGCACAAAAACAGAAAAACCTGCGGCAAGTGCGGTTTGACCGAATTTAATCAGTAGAGTTTCTTCTTTCGCAGTTTAGATTCTTTTTCTTCGTATTCCTTGATTTTCTGTAATAATATTGGATCCAAGCTTACTTTGGATAGCATTTCTGCAGACAATTTTACAGTATTGGCATCTAGCGCAATATTAGTAGCCGGAAGCTGTCTTGCAATCCAGAGCTTTTCTGTCTTGTCCTCTAGCTTGTAGTCCTTGAATCCGGTTGGGAATTTCTTTGTAATATGTGTGAGCAGGGTTTGGTCTGAGAACACTGCCCTTGGCTCAAATAATCTGGTGCTGTCGGCATACGTATTCTCAAATAAATTCGACGATATCTCGTCTGATAATAATTCCATTTTGGATATTTTGCGAATTAATTCTATATAGTGCAAAAATTCGTGTGCCAAGATTGCATGAATTGTTCCTTTGAGCCCAAAAGCCACAAGAGGTGCAGAAATCTGGATTACAACCTGAAATTTTTCCTCAAAGAACACAGGCAGTGTCCTTGCAAACAAAATTCCGTATTGAAATGACATGTCCGAGCCGCTAGTCAGAATTGCAGACGGCTCTACATAGTAAATTGGGTATGTTGTGCTGGATGCTTTCTCTATTCTTGCAACTCCTGCAGTTACAAGCTCAAATCGCTCAGTTATGGTATCATAGATGTCCTGCGGTAAGATTCCTTTTTGTAATGCTTCTTTTACCTTTACTAGATGATCCAATGGTATGACTCCAAGTAGCACATGTAAAAAGCCTTAGCGTATCTGTATTTGGTCAAAATCAAACTTTTCTAGTGTGCACTTGTTCGATATCAGATCAGAAACATTTGGAAAAATGTTGTCTCCAAATACAAAGTGCTTTAGCGGAACACCTCCATCAATTATCAAGAATAGTGTGAACGAGTTTTGTGAATCTATTGTGTGTTTAGAAGAATGAATTTTCTTCTCAGAGCGCTTGCCAGACTTTTCATAGATTGCAACAGTATTGTTGCGTAGATCATCTAGTTTTGCAAGGCTTTCTTGTACAATTGGATTCTCTGTTGTGATGAATAGTTTGACTTTGGACAAAAACGGAATCGGTCCCTGAGGAATCTTGTGGATTTGCTTTAGATTGTGGATTTTGATTTTATCGGATGTAATGCTCTTTGGCAATACAAGTTTTCTTTTCTTTGGGTTTAGGAGTTTGATAAAAAACGGCCTGCCTTTTCCCAGAACAAGGCTCGTGGTGTCCTCCCCGCCAATCCATGTTATCTTTGCCTGTGCTGCACCAAATCTCTCAAAGACATATTTGCAGATCATTCCCTCTACGCTGTCAAACTCGGCCATGCCATGCCTGTGGCACGTAACGCAGCCTTTGCCCAGACAGTTTGAGCACGGCTTTTGCTTTTGGGGAATGTCCCTGGTTGGTTTTGTATATCTGCCAGAAAGATACAGGGATTTAGAGTAAGCCTCGCAGGATTCGGTCTTGAAATCAACCGTTAGGGTAAGGTCTGGCTCGGTTTGGTCTGGCTTTTTCTTGGTTTTACGAGAAAATTGTTTTGCCAGCTCGCGCGTAATGCTTGTCTTTATTCCATCAATTCCCTTTAGCTTGTACTGGGATCTGATGTGATCGTCCCTGTCTAGTACCGACGGTTTTAGCTTGGCGCCAACCAGAAATGTCTTGAATTGGTATTGTGATGATACTTCCTGCATTTTTTCGAAATAATAGTGCAGAGTATCAAAGGCGTTTTTGCA
>VHBK01000025.1 GCA_016872015.1 Nitrososphaerota archaeon | reverse complement strand
CAATCACTATAACATCAAAATTCTTGTCCTTGGCAAACTTTACTATTGTATGGCCTGCATCGCCAAAGACAATTTTTTGCTCAAACATGATGCCGTTTTGTGCGGAGTATCTTTTTGCGAAATCCATAATGTTTTGCGCTCCTCGCAGACGTGGCTTTTCTGGATATCTTGGTGAGCGAAATGCCGGATGCGGTGCCCTTGGTATTACATAGATGCCAGTAATGATTGCCTGGCATTGTCTTGCAAGGTAAATTGCCTCATTTAGGCCGCGAACCGAGTTCTTGGAGCCATCTAGCGCAACAAGTATTCTTTGGTACTTGGTCTTTATCATGAGTATAATTTTAGACTGAATATAATTAAAGCAAATACAAAATTATCAAAAGTGAAACTGAGTTCTTGATTTGATAATCGACTAGGCCTTTCAAATAACAAAATTACAAAACTGTATCATGGGAAAACAGTTCACATGTCCGTACTGCGAATCCAAATTTCCATCAAAGGAAGACCTCTCAAAACACATTGATAGAATCCATGATGGATCTGGCCTGCTAGAAGGCGACACAAGACGATTCTGAGATGAAATTTGTTTTGTTGTTTGCATTGGTTGTCATGCCTAGTGTTGCATTTGCCCAGGTCCAGCACACGGACATTGCGGAATTGATGATGAAAAAATACCCGATCACTGCAGAAAACAATGACTATACAATTTTCTATAGGTTTAGTACTGTAGGAGAAGGTGAGAGCTCCGATGAGGACATTGTAGCGCAGATCACATCAATTGATATCATCAAGGAAAGAAAATCACTTGTAATATCAATAGACGACATAAACCAGGATGACCTAATGTCGGTGCGTTTCTCCGAAGAACTGGTGTCTGCGGAGGGAAAAAGACTGGTTCTTTTAATTGATGGAGAGGAAAAAGGCTACGAATCCAACACACAGGATGGCAAGCGCACAATGATCTTTGTCCTTCCTGAAAACTCTAAGCAAGTAGAAATAGTTGGAACAAGGGTAATTCCTGAGTTTCCGTCTGCTGTTGTTGCCTTTGTTGTTGTGGTGTCTAGTGTGATTTTAATACAAAAACTAAGAAAATTCTAGTCGTATTCTTCCATTCTCTCAGAAAGCAGCGCCAAGCAAATGTCCCAGGGGCTGATGACTTGGTCGTGGTACACTGCATATGGGTGCTGCATTCCAAACATAATGCTTGCAAGCTCATTTACCATGATGTCTTTAGTGATGACCTTGGCATATTCTAGGCCAAATCCTGTCACCGGCAAGTCCAAAAAGTTGCCAGTATTTCTAAGATAGTTCAGGTCTGACGCAATTTTTTCTATAATTATTCTGTCACTGACAAACTGATTTGTGTTTTCTAGGAGGATCTTGCGGGTTTTGTTTTTGAGCATTGCATTGATTACCTCATTTATTGTGGAATTTGTGCTAAAGGTGTGAATTTTCTTTTTTGGCAGCTCCGATATTCTCATGTCTGTCATTGATATTTTGCCCACTTCGAGCATCTTTCTTGCAGAAATTACTGAAAATCCTCCTAGTGCATTTGGAAGTATTGAGAATGCCCTGCCTGTCTTTTGCCAGTCTTGGATTATGTTTCTAATTGTGCTTGTGCCAGAGATATGTGTCACAGTAGGGGACATTATTTTTTCAATTTCTCCTTCAAAGACACTTCGGGATGGATTTGCCAGAACTTTTTCTACAATTTCTCGTCCACCAACTACTCCTATTGGCTCGTTGCTATCGCCTGTAACAATTAGCGAGTCTGCCATGGACTCTAAGTATGGAATCAAGAGTCCTATTGCCTCCTCTATCTTTGCCTGCCTCTGTATGCTAACGCAGGGGACTGCGGTAAATGATGTTGGCAAGAGGTCGCGCAACATGCGATCTGCAATCATAGTATAATTCTGGAAATTCTAGAGTTTTAAACCTAGTCTGATTATCAGTCCTGAAATTATGCTAGGATGAATCATGAACTAGTTTTTAATATCGCTTCGAAGCTGAAATGATTAGTTGTACAAGCTTTTGGTTTTGGCGGCATTTTTAGCGACAATTTTTACAGTTAATTTGGCATATGCCCAACACCATGGAGGCTCAGCTGCCCCGCCTGTGAGCTTTGGTGGCAAAGACGTAACAATATCTGCTGTACTTGATCCTGCAGACTTTAATCCTGCAAAGGATTCAACAGCCAAGCTAAACGTGCGATTCTTTGATTCAAAGACAAACACCAACATAGAGAGGGTAACGTATCGAGTTCAGATATTTGCAGGAGAGACGCTTGTTGCGTCCCAGATGTTCTATGACGCCGACGGCGAGCTTACGGTCAAGGTTCAACCAAAATCCGAGTGTGCAGAAAAAGAAATCTGGCGCTGTACACAATACGAGGGAAACAAAGACCCCGTAGTGCCAAGTGCATTGGAATCGTCTGCAATTAGCACTCCTATAATGCGTGGCCCAGTCTTTGACAAGCCAGGACAATACACAGTCAAAGTTGCAATCATTGGTGCAACAAATCCAAAAACCCAGACCGCAGAAGACATTGAGTTTGAGACAAAAATCAACATTGCATCAGAACAACAATTCTCACTTGCCACAGCAACTGGCAAAACACCAGTCACAGTACGTGCATTTCAAGATAAAATAACTAGTTTCGAGTTTTCAGAATCCACTAAAACAATAACATTTTCCATGCCTTTCCATTGGGAACATGCACAACACACAACACTGGTTAGAAACGACATTGAGATTCCAAAATCATTTACGCCATTCCAAAATATCAATAGCTTCAAGGGCACAATAAACGGAGTACCAATTTTTGCAAGCGGCCTGAGCCTTGATACATATGGTAGCAAAGGACATAACACGCTTCATTTTGCTGTTTCTGGCGAAGAGCTAAAGATGATTGCAAAAAAGGTAACCGACAAACACACAATGATTGTACAAATTACACCTGACAACATTTCGCTCAAATCAACTGATATCAAGTTCTCAAACGGATACAAGGCAACAGTATCGTATGATCCAAGATATGGTGCAAGCAAGGATGTCTCATTTAGCATAGCATTCTTTGATTCGTCTGGCGCACTGGCAAAAGACATCAGATATGCACTAAGCGTCAAAGATTCCAAAGGAACTGAATTTTACGTAAATACTGGAAGCGGTTCTATTCTTGGAATTCCATTGCCAAGCGGAGCTGACTCTAGACTAATTACAATTCCATCCAAAGGTGAATACACACTACAGATGTATCTGATTGGACACGGAATGGTAGACTTTGATCCATATGTTCCAGCCAGTGTCAAGTTTAGCATTTCTGATACAGCATCCCCAGTAAAATCAGAAGAGCCAAAATCTGATGTTAAATCCGATAAAGACACCAAAAAAGACACCAAAAAGGATGTCAAAAAGGACAAGAAAAAAGACACAAAGAAAAAAGATACCAAGAAAAAACCAAAAACCGCAAAGCCTACAACTACCAAGTAAGAAATTCATCACATATTGTTTTTGCACAGCACAAACAACTGATTTTAAATCAAATCCCGAAAACTCCTTTCATGTCAACACAAAATCACACAGTTACATGCCAAAAATGCAAACAGCAGACGACTCTGTCGGATCTGGATGTTACGTTACACCGACAGAGCTGGTACCATCTTTCATGCTGGCGAGAGCTGGTAGGTAAATTCTAGATTGCCTTTTCGCCTTCTGCGCCTGTTCTAATGTCATAGGTACGAAGGACTGGATGGATGAAAATCTTGCCTATTGTGGCATTTTGTTTTATTATTTGGATAGCTTTTTCTTCCATGTTTTCTGGTATTATTATTTCCATGACATATTTGTCTGAGAATTGCGGAATAAAGACTTCGGTTCCCTTTGATGCGTGAATTTCAGGGCCTGGATTTTTTCCACGACCACGCTTTTTTGATACTGTCAGGCCGCCGACATTGATTTGCTTGAGGCCTTCGCTTACCGGCATTACTTCGTTTTTTGCCAAAATGACTTCAATTCGTATCAAGTGTTTTTCAGATCATTCACACAGTAAAATATCTTTTTTCTAATCTCAGAGTTGATACGTTCGATAATCAAATGATAATCAGTTCTGAATTTTTGACGCAAGGTTAAATAGTAAAAAACTTGCCGTTCGATTGTGCCAATAGATTCTGGTGATACAGCATGGATTCTAATTGCTGGTAGCTTGGTTCTATTGATGATTCCGGCACTGGGCCTTTTTGAAGCAGGCCTGTTGCGAAGAAAAAATACCGTTTCAATTTTCATGCAAATTTTCTTTGGTCTTGCTCTTCTTAGCGTGATGTGGTTTGTATTTGGATTTAGTCTTGTGTTTGGGCCAGACACTGCTGGCATTGTAGGCAACATGGACTATGTTTTCCTCAAAGGAGTCCCATGGGATGACTCGCTGCCGTTTGCGCCGACAATTCCTGGAGTATTGTTTGCCAAATTCCAGCTAATGTTTGCTGCAATCA
This sequence comes from Nitrososphaerota archaeon, assembly GCA_016872015.1. Taxonomy (GTDB): domain Archaea; phylum Thermoproteota; class Nitrososphaeria; order Nitrososphaerales; family Nitrosopumilaceae; genus Nitrosotenuis. The sequence continues at coordinate 14,819 of VHBK01000025.1, read as the reverse complement.
CACCGTTGCTTTTGACTGGTGTTATAGCAGAGAGAATGAAGTTTTCTGCATTTATCATATTTATCGTGGCTTGGTCTGCTCTGATCTACTATCCACTGACACACTGGATCTGGGGTGGAGGTTGGCTAGGAGATCTTGGAGTATTTGACTTTGCAGGCGGAATTGTGATTCACACTAGTGTTGGAATGGGGGCACTGGCAGCTGCCATTGTTCTAGGCAAGAGAAGAAACTATGGACCGGCAATAATGGTCCCGCACAGCATTCCAATCGCAGTTCTAGGCTCATCATTATTGTGGCTAGGATGGTTTGGATTCAACGCTGGAAGCGCATTGTCTTCTGGCGGAGTAGCTGGAAACACTGTGATTGTTACCCACATGGCATCATCCATTTCTGCCCTAATTTGGGTGGGATTGTCCTGGATGAGAACAGGCAAGCCAAGCGTAATAGCTGCAATCAACGGTGCAATTGCAGGCCTTGCAGGAATCACGCCGGCATCTGGCTATGTCAGCGTAGAGCACTCGTTTGTAATTGGCATTGCAATAGGTCTTGCGTCGTATTGCGGTGTATTACTAATCAAAGACAGATTCAAAATTGATGATGCGCTGGATGTTAGCTCTGTTCACGGAATTGCAGGAATAATTGGATCTCTGGCAATTGGAATCTTTGCGTCTGCTGCAATCAACCCAGGCGGACCAAACGGATTGCTCTTTGGCAACCCGGATCAAATCGTCATTCAGGGAATAGGCGTAGCTGTTGCAGCCGTACTAGGGTTTGGAGGAACATTTGCCATACTCAAGGTAATCAAGTTCCTAATCGGAATTCGAGTATCAAAGGAAGTAGAGGAAATAGGCCTAGACATGGGCGAGCATGCGGAGCAGGCGTATGCAGATGAGGAAGAGTTCAAGCTGGACGAAGAAGCACAGCACAAGCCAAAAGAAATCTGATAATCAAATAACGAGTTATATCGTTGATGTTCTAATTAGAACTAATTTGGTCAAAGTAACCGATGAAATAGTTCAGCTCATAATTCGACAGGGAAACGTGGTACTAGTTGGCAGCGTAGACAGATTGGGCACGCCAAACATTTCTCCACGCTATGTCATGGCAATACTAGAAGATGAGAAAATTGTCTTTGCTGATGCATATCTGAACAAGACATATGCCAATGTCAAGTCCTGGCCAAAAATCACAGTCGCCATAGTGGATCAGGCAAATCGTTCTGGATTTCAACTCAAAGGCGACGCAGAGGAAATAGTTGATCCTGGCGTGAATGCGCAGGCGGCGCAAAAGCTAAAGGAGCTTGGGTTCAAGGGCGGACCTGCAAAAGTTTGGGCGCTAAACGTCAAGGAGATTTATTCTATTGAGCCAAGTGAAAAATCAAAAGAGCCTCTGATTTCGGCATATGGCTAGATTACTAGCTCTGAGAACACTGGCAATGCGCTGTCAACTATTTAATATTGACACTTGATTCTCAAAACTGTTTCGCTGCATATCATAATAAAAACAATGAATTGTTTTGTGGTACAATGGCAAACAACAAACCATGTGATTGTGGCTCATGCGGGCATGAAAAACAATCTGAATGCTACCTAAAGGAATGCAAGTGCTGTCTGCCTGACCATCAGGGTTCATTTGGAAAAAATCGCTAGTATGAAGTTATCAACTCTGAGAATCAATCCAATCTGTTAAATTCAAGGCTACAAATTCCATCTCAGTGAAGCGAGTCGAGGCATTTTTCCAGTTTGGCAAGCTAGAGCCTGTAGTTGAGGCAGTCGAAAAGGCCGGAGTCAGCGGTCTAACTGTGTTTTACGCACGAGGACGAGGTCCTGCCGAAAGAGGAAAAGTTCATACAGCAAGAGGAACAAAACTAGAAGAACAATTCTATAATCTCATTGATTGCATTGTAACAATAGTAGAAGACGATCAGGTGGACAAGGTAGTTGATGTGATAAAAAAGAACGCAGATTCAACATCCAAGGGAATAATCACCATATCTGATGTATCTCTAGTTGTAAAAATTTAGGCACAAAGTACGATTTGATCGTATGAATCAGTAGTGTTCCTTTAATGGTACTTTTACGTATGTTATACACGCTGGTACGCGGGAGGATCTCTTGTTGGGCTCAAGCTTGACATCATGTGAACCTGCGCACCACGAATTCTACACAATTCATCGTATTCTAAATCTAGTAAAAAATGATTTAATTTAGTTGCTCCCTGTATGTGGTGTGTTTAAGAGAATTCTCGTTCCGTATGACAGCTCGAATTTCTCCAAAAAAGCACTAGATGTGGCAATGGAAATATCAAAAAAATTTGGCTCTGAGTTGTGGTTTCTAACGGTCCTGGACAAGGACTTGCCACCAAGGCTTACCAAGACAGTAACTGATTCCAAGAAGTCCCACAAATCGCTGTCCTCAATAGAGTTGGAACTGCGCAACAGAGTGATGGACTGCAAAGAGCAAGGAGCATCTGCTGATTATGATCTCATCAAGGGCTCCCCAAAAGAGACAATTCTTAGATTTGCAAAAGGAAAAAAGATAGACTTGATAATCATGGGAAGCCAAGGCTTGCACGGGATCAAAAAAATCAAAACACTAGGGAGTGTCTCGCGTGCCGTCTCTGAGAGAGCACAATGTCCAGTGTTGCTAGTCCATTAAAGCCACAATTGTTTACCTGATGAGCCATCCAAAATAGTAATTTTATAATTTTGAAACAAGACTGCAAAACCTTCGGCCAATTTTAATAGATTTTATCTCAACCCAATTTGGCGTAAAACAGTCATGTTTTGCCCAAACCCGTAACCAAAGTCACTGGCACGCTGGAAGCTTGGTCTACCAATTGCTATTGGCATAACAGTATGCCAGTGACGCTATTTATCAACAACTATTTTTGCAACAACATCTCTATCATTACATGGAAAAAGACCAAAAGCAAAACAATATGCTGGATGCCTATGCCCAAGCAACCGATCTGTGGGCAAAATCCTTTCAGGCAATGCAGGAACAGGCAACAAGCGCGTTCAAGTTGTACATTCAGGGCTTTGAGCAGGCACTAAAATCATCCAATTTTGATGAGATGAAAAAATACAACGAGATCTGGCAAAACATGGCAAAGCAGTTTGAGCAAAATCCGTACCAGTGGTCGCAAAAAGCATGGGAAGACCTCTGGAAAGAGTCGGGATTCGTATCATTCAAGGCGTTTTTCGACAACTGGCAAAACGTCTGGAAGAACTTTGCAAAGGACGCAGAAGCAAAATCAAAGGAAGCCCTAGACAAAATTCAAAAGCAAAACAAGTAGCGCAAAAAAATCCGGCACCCCTAGCTTAAGGCCAAAAACGGGATTGTACTTTGGCGACAGCTACCGATGCCGATTCTGTATTGTATAATCACAGTATTATCTGGGTTGGTCTTGGTATGGCACATTTTGTGTGGAAAATGTTAAAACTTATTTTGTGATTTCTGAACTTTTCGTGGAAAAATCATACAATTCTTACAAAAATAATGCCGATATTCAGATCTAGAATAAAAAAAAGAAAAAAGAGAGTAAATTTAGTTTCGTGGTTTCCAGGCGCTAATCCAAGAGTTAACGATGTTTTGGCCCATGTCTGCAAAGGCTGATGCGTTTTGATTGATTGTCTTTACGTTTTGGATTGTTGCATCAAATGCTGTCTGGACAACTTTGTTGTTTGTCTCGACTGCCTTTACAAATGCCTCGGTTGCATCAGAGACTGCTGTGATTGATTGTTCTGGCAAAGAATAGTTGATACCAACTTTGTTGGCTACGCTTTGCTGGATTGTTACTGCAGTGTGCACAAAGTTAGTCCAAGAAGTTACTAGTTCTTGGTTTAGGCTTGTGTATGATTGCAGTGATTGTGCAGCAGATTTGTCTAATGCGCTCTTTAGCTTGTCAAAGCTCTTGGTGTATACTGAAAACACGTCTTTTGTTGTTTCGTTTGTTGTCATATTTTGCACCTTTTGTTGTGGAGGAAAGTCTACTTGGTCCTTTCTTGGGGCTTGGTATTTCTTTCCATCCATTGGTTATTACAACCAATGTGTGGTATATAAATATTTGGTAGTAATTGGTAATGAGTGGTTTCAACAACCAATGATACACGCACGGATTATGTGTTAATTTCGAGCTTTTTTGTCTGCTCAATGAATCTAGTCTTGTAATGCCCAGAACGTGGTCTGGATCTAAGCTTGTAATTGCAACACGGACACCACAGGCCATCCCAAGAGATAAAAATCTCGCACCCATTACATCGTTTTTGCCCTAGTGCATATCGATCCTTTCCTACCTGTTTTGCTGCCTTGTATCTAACACAAATTCCATTACAAGTCATTGCCATACTTTATGCAATCACAACCAAATCTTCCACATGATGAAGATCTGAGTTAACATCTCACCAGTTGAAAAGTATTACGTTATTGCCTGCTTATTCCATTTGATACCAAACAATGGTACGGGGTGGTTTTCTACAGGAGCTAATCTTTTATTCGTTTATTGTATATGATATCGTTGACAACGTCTGCAAATTATTCTGCTATCTGTAATCAAATCATGAATCTGGATCCTAAAATCCGGTTTGCCGGAGTCATAAACAACAAGGGAAGACTAGTCGAGGGCGGCATGAGGGACGGAGTGTCTACTCTTTCAAGTGTCAAAGACGACGAGATGCTATTCATGGAACTAGTACTACGCATCAAAATGCGCCAAGAATTCGATGCACAGCTAGGCAAAGTAAAATTCGCGATGGCATTGCGTGAAAAAATTCTCGAGATGAGCTTTCAAATTGACAGTCACGTTCTTTTTGTTGTCTCTGAATCAGATGTGGACTTTTGCGCATTACCAAAAAAGATACTCCAAATCATTGGTAGATGATCCATGCCAAGATCGACCCTATTACCAATATCTTTATATCGTGATTGTTGGTTTGCAATACCAATGGTTGGTAAATATAACCAGTATTATCAGAGCTCAATAATGCTCCTTGAGGGTGAATCCTAAATGGTGTCCCAAGAAATCAGAAAGCTTGCCAGTGAGATTTTCAAAACCGACTCTCAAATTGTACATTTGGGCCTAATAGACTTGGAAGGCCACGTGTTAATCGACCAGTCCTCGATGTCATCCGTACCAATAGAGCCAGACAAGGACAGAATGATGTTTTACTATCAGGTTGGATTGAGGAGAAGCAGAAGAGAGCACTTTAACAAAGCATACGGCCTGACACAATACGTCCACATTGTCAGAGAAAAAATGCAACAGCTGATTCTGTATCTGCCAATGCTAACCGTATATCTTACAATTGACAAAGACTTGGCTCCTGACAAAATTGCCCAGGTCGCGAAAAAAATTCAAAACATTGACAAAAAAATTCTTGATGATGCTGTAAACAGCTTGTTTTTTGCCAACAAAACAAAGATCTAGGAAACGTGGAAAGTCAAGTGAGCAACAAAACCATCACCACGATTAATCCTGCTACCGGCGAGCCGATCTCTACTTTTGAATCCATGTCAAAAGACCAAGTCAGAGCTCAAGTCTCCAAGTCAAGGACTGCGTTTTCCAGCTGGAAAAATGATCTAGAGACAAGGCGCGCCGCATTATATCATCTAACTGACTATTTGCGCAAAAACAAGACAAGGCTTGCAGAAATGGCCACAAAGGAAATGGGCAAGGTTCTCAAGGAGGCAATATCCGAGGTCGAAAAATGCGCATGGGCACTAGAGTTCTATGCAGACAATGGTGGAACCCTACTATCTGATGAAATACTAAACACAGATGCAAGGAAAAGCTTTGTCACATTTGAGCCACTTGGAATAATTGGCTCTATTATGCCATGGAACTTTCCGTATTGGCAAGCCCTAAGGTTTGCAGCGCCAAGCCTGATTGCAGGAAACACGATTGTCATGAAGCCATCAAGTGTTACGATGCAGTGCGGAATAGAAATCGAAAAGGCATGCAGGGAAGCCGGAGTGCCAGACGGAGTCTTTCAGACCCTAGTTGGTGGCTCAGAGTCAGCCAATCATCTAATTGAAGCGGACGTCAACGCAGTCACATTCACCGGAAGCACAAAGGTAGGGGCAATGGTTGGCCAAAAATCCGCATCATTACTAAAAAAATGCGTCCTGGAGTTGGGAGGAAGCGATCCCTTCATAGTTTTAGAAGATGCTAATGTGGAAAAGGCAGCAAACGGCGCAATAAAGGGCAGATTCATCAACTGCGGCCAGAGTTGTGTTGCATCAAAAAGATTTTTTGTTTCGCGCAAAATCGCCAAGGATTTCATTGAAAGATTTGTCCACAACGCAGAGCGTCTTCAGGTGGGCGATCCAATGGTGATTGAAAACGACATTGGGCCGCTTGTAAACAAGGAAGCCTTGGAGAACATCTCCTCAATGGTAGAGGATGCAAAAAAGAAGGGCGCACAAATCCTAACTGGTGGAAACCAAATTGGCAACAAGGGATACTTTTACAAGCCGACTATTCTCACAGGCCTGACACCTGAGATGAGAATCTCAAATGAAGAGACATTCGGCCCAGTAGCGCCAGTCACAATGTTTGACGACGAAAAAGACGCAATCAGAATGGCAAATGACAGTGAATATGGGCTAGGGGCAAGCATCTGGACTGACAATCTAAAAAAGGCAGAGCAGCTCTCAAAGCAAATTGAATCAGGTATAGTAACTGTGAATAATGTGGTGATATCTGATCCACGCGTTCCATTTGGCGGAATAAAGCAGAGTGGTTTTGGCAGGGAATTATCAAAGTATGGAATGCTGGAATTTGTCAACATCAAGTCCATTAGATTCTATGACCAGCTAATCCACCACCATTACGTGGAATAGTTCACTGTACAAAACATCCCAATTCTTAAGTAGCAAATAACAAAAATAATTCCTAGAATTGAACTTTGTAGGGTTGGCAGTCACACTTGCAATCTTGTCTGCGGTTCCTGCTGCCTTTGGAGCATATGTCGAGCCCACATCCCAAGAACAAACACTATACGACAAGCTCAAGTCAGAGTTTGAGCAAATATCAATTCCAAAAAAAGACGTAACTGATACGATAAACTCGTTTTCCGCGCCAATTACGTATTATTTTCCATGCGACCAGGGAGAAACCTACAGTTCTGTTAATGCAACCGTACAGACAAGGCTTGCAAAGTTTGATTCCTCAATTGCACATCAGGGTGGAGCAATCACTGGAGGAATCTATGTCTGGAAGTGCTCCATCACAGTATCAAATGGAAAGATGACCATTAATTGCAACAACGAGCTGATGCTAAATTCTGTAGCACTTGCGGCAAGCACAGAAAAAGACCCAGAAATCAAAAAAATAGAAGACCTAGTGGTGTATTATCACGAATTATTGCACGGCCAGCTGATGATTGATGCAATAAAATCGTCATCATCCTGGCAAGACCACACCTGCAACACCCCAATTCAGCAAGACCTGGACTATTCTTACACAGATGCAAACCACCAAGTTATCACTCCCCTGCAAACCGAATTCGCAAAAAGGCTAATTGAGGACAAGGGAGGATTCTTCAAAGTAGAAGAGATAACGCCAGACCAGACAAGCTCAGGCGCATTCTCAAAGCTGGTCGGCTCACTATATGATTATCCTCAATATGTAAAATCAGGAATCAACATTTCAGCAAGATCCTACAATATATCGGATATTCAGATCAACTCGCAAAAAAATGACATTTACATTTCCGGCTCACTCAACGACAAGACTCGAAACGGAATTGTCTGGCTCTATGTCTTTGGAAAGGAAGGCACCAGTCCAACTCCAACCATACCAAAACCTACACCAAAGCCCATACCGCAACAGATCTCAATTCCAGACTGGGTCAAGGACCTGGGCAAATGGTGGGCAGAAGGCACAATTTCCGATTCAGAATTCGTGGGCGGAATAAAATACATGATAGAGCACGACCTAATCACAATACCGCAAACAACTCAAGGACAGGCAGACTCGCAGACCATTCCTTATTGGGTCAAAAGCAATGCTAAATGGTGGTCACAAGGAACAATCTCTGATGCAGAGTTTGTCTCTGGCTTGCAGTACCTAATCCAAAACGGAATAATGCAGGTGCAAATTAGCGCACCAGAAACCCCAACAATTGTCTCTGCAGTGCCAGACCCAGAGCCCGAGCCAATCCAAAAGGGCGGTTCAATACAAATCAGCGCCTCAACATTTTCAAAACAGTCCTACCAAACAACGCAGGCAAAAATCTACGGCAAAATTGACGACTTTAAGACAGGCACATATATCATTCTTACTATAGTCAAGCCGGACGGCACATCATATGATCTAAAAGGGATTCTCACAAACAAGGGCCAGTTCACTGTCCCAATGATGATTGATTCGAATTGGCAGGCAGGAAAATACATTGTCTCTGCGCGATACAACAATGTGCTAATTGGCTCTGCTTTGTTTTCGGTTCAATAACTGACAAGTTAGAGCACAAACCATTGGGCCAGGCTTTGTCAAAACCAAATGAAAATGAATTGAAGGCTTCATTTGGAATTGAGCATATACTAGGATCCCTAACATCTTGGTTTGTGTCCATGATTTCTGTTAAATCATATTAGTGCATAATTGTAGATTTGTGGCATGCCTTCGATCAATATTCTAATTATGCAGCCTCCAGTAGGTTATCTAACACGACAAAATCATGATAATTGCATATGCATTGTTTTTGAACAACTTACTCTTCATGGTTATACAAATGAGATATGTAGATCGTGACATGAAATGATAGGGCAGTACAAATCAATGCAAAAATGCGCAAGTTTATGCCAATAATTGTGATTTTCTTCTCACTGTTGATAATCTAGAATGGAGTACATATCTGAATTTGACAGGACTAGTATGGATTGAAAAAGCCAGAAATTAGCAGAATTGGCCTGGTCTTGGGTCCAGTCCTTTTTGCAATAATAGTTCTAGCGCCAATTGACGGGCTGTCACTTGAGGCAAAAATAGTCCTTGGAACGGCGTTTCTGATGGGTGCCTGGTGGGTCACAGAGGCAATACCTATCTATGTTACTGCCCTTTTGCCGCTGGTCGTCTTTCCCATTCTGCATGTGACTGAACTTACACAGGTGTCGACATTTTATGCAGACAGAATTGTTTTTCTTATGTTGGGCGGGTTCTTTCTTGCAGCCGCAATAGAGAGAACTGGTCTGCACCAAAGATTTGCATTTACAATATTGAAATTATTTGGAACAAATCCAAAAAACATCATTGGCGCATTTGTCCTAGTGACAGGAGTTCTTAGTGCATGGATGAGCAACACCGCTACTACATTACTGATGCTGCCTATTGCAATTGCAATCATAACTAGTCTTGACATACAAAACAAGGAAAAATTCAGCGTCTGTCTTTTGCTTAGCATAGCGTATGCGGCAAGCATAGGAGGCATTGCAACTCTGATCGGCACTTCGCCCAATGCAATATTTGCATCGCTTTCCAAGTCACTAGTTGGAATCGATGTGAGTTTTGCCCAGTGGCTTCTTGTAGGGCTGCCGGTAAGCGCAATCTCTCTTTTTGTAATGTGGCTCTACATGGTAAATGTGGGAGTAAAAATTGGCAAAACCCCGATAATTGGAGAAAAAACACTCATCGTAAAAAAACTCGAAGACCTCGGCAAAATAAGCAGGGATGAAAAACTAGTCATTATAGTCTTTGCTGGTGCCGTAACTGCATGGATAACTAGGGGCCTGATCTGGGCAGATCTATTGCCGTTGGTGGATGATTCAACGATTGCTCTTTTTGCGGCAATGTCTTTGTTTTTCATTCCTTCAAAAAACAAGAGACTTTTGGACTGGAGTTCCGCAGTAAAAATTCCATGGGGAATACTAGTGCTAATTGGCGGGGGGCTGGCACTTGCAGGAAGCTTTACAGTTACAGGAGTGGATGTCTGGATGGCAGACCAGATGTCATTTCTGCAGGGCGCCAATTATTTTGTCATAGTTTTGGTCCTAGCCTCTGTTGTGATATTTAGCGAATATCTCTCCAATACTGCAACTGCAGCATTGATGATTCCAGTTGCCGCAGCTCTTGCTCCAACCCTTGGCGTAAATCCAATTTTGCTCATGATGCCTGTGGCAATTGCGGCAAGCTATGGATTCATCCTGCCTTCAAGCACTCCCTCAAACGCAATAGTGCTCTCTAGTGGGCATGTCAATCCAAAGAAAATGGCAAGAATTGGCCTGCCGCTAAACATCATAGGAGTGTTGCTCGTGTCTGTTCTGACCACGTTGCTGGTCCCACTGGTCTGGGGCTGAGCAATGTCTGAGATCTTTGACATAATAATTCTGATAATATCAATTGCTGTTCTGGTCAAAAGCGCAACCTTTGCAATTGAGAAAATTGTAAGGTTTTCCAAAATAACTGGTATTGGGGAGCTTGCAGCAGGGTTTGTCATAGTTGCAGTGGCAACATCGACTCCAGAAATTAGCGTGGCCGTATTTTCAACCCATTCTGATAATATTGGGATAACTCTTGGCGATATTTTTGGCTCAAACGTTACCAATATTGGCCTTGTTGCGGGCCTGTTCCTGCTAATATCACCAATAAAGCAAATAGAGCGCAAGACCCTGAGGCAACTTTTGCCCCTGCTTTTGGCGTCTTCTGCAATACCGCTAGCGTTGCTGACATCCCAAGAGGGAAGCAAGTTTGTAGGAATTGCGCTTTTGGCAGCCTTTGGGTTTTTCCTGTACTATACATTTAGGTCCCATTCAGCAGAAAAAAATGCAGCCGAACAACAAAAAGGCTCTGCAATAAAGCAGCTGGCATATTTTTTTGTTGGAATCACGCTTGTGATTGTTAGCGCCAAGTTCGTCGTCGATAGCGCATCATCGCTTGCGGCAGCAACTGGAATAAAGCAGTCGGTTCTAGGTGCGACCATAATTGCGTTTGGCACGTCGTTGCCTGAATTAACCGTCGACATAATCGCGGTGCGAAAAAGACACCTGGAGCTTGCCCTTGGCGACATAATAGGCTCCTGCATAACAAACATCACGCTGATTCTCGGGCTGGTCTTGGTCTTTTCCGCAGTGGATGTCAATTTTGGAATTCTTTCATCATTGATTGGGTTTGCAATAATTGCCCCGTTTGCGATGTTTTTGTTTATTAGAACAGCAAAAATAAAAAAATGGCACAGTATAGTGCTTTTTGCAATTTATGCCGCATTCATTTTGATGTTGTATGAGATCCAGTTTCTTTTCAATGGAATAAATGATGCCATGATACCAAATTTGTCAATCTCGGATAATTTTTTAACTAAATCAAACTAAGAAGTAACATGGTATACGACAGAATTTTGGTGCCCTTTGACGGCTCTATTCCTTCCAAGAATGCGCTAAAAGAGGCATCCGAGCTCGCCAGGCAAAGCAAGGGGACAATTTTTCTGCTGTATGTAGTGCAGGAAATAGTCCTGCCGCCTTGGTCAGGCAGAGCCACCACCCGTAAAACAATGAAAGAATATGAAAAAGAGATGTATTATGCAGCAAAAGAAAGGGCAAGCAAGCTACTTGAGGAAAACGCCAAAAAATACGACTCGGTAAACATCGAAACACAAACGCTGTACGGAAACACGGCGGAAAAAATACTGGCCTCCATTAAAAGCAGCAAAGCCAACCTGGTAGTGATCGGAACCACTAGCAGAACCGGCATATCCAAGCTAGTCACCCTTGGAAGCGTTGCAAGAAAGGTGGCAGAAAAGTCAACATGTCCCGTGTTGCTGGTGCATTAGGCACTCCATAACACATCAGGGCTAAATTTTGAGTGCAAACAAAATACCAGTTTTGGTATTTAATGCCAAAGTAAAAAAGTAATACCACACAGATGTTACTCATTGATTAGAAGGCACACAATAGTACTAGATGAAGAAGTGGAAAAAAAACTCAGGCACATGCAGGCAGATCTCATAAAAAAGACAGGAAAATCAGTCAGCTTTTCTGCAGTCATTAATGATACTCTCAGAAAGGCAATAAAATAGTTCGAGATAGAACGTGTGGTCGTTGGGGCTCCGGTTGGGAGTTCCCAGTCCACAGTCTATTTTTGATTTGGAATTTTTTGATATTAAAGAGAGACGTAGGAATTATCAGTGCCTAGTTTAACACCGATAATACTGGGATTAAATTTTGTAATGGTCTATCTGCGCATAACACTGCCTAGTTCTGTCTAGTTATCGCAGACCAGAATCAACCATCAATGCAATAAAGAGCACTGCCAAATACGGACTGGAAAACTTGAACAAAACCCACGATGATTTCTCCGATGGTTTTGCAATTACCCAAAATGACAAGGCAAGCATCAAGGCACCAGATGCAATTGCAGCGTACAGGTATACTTCGGTCATTACTGGTTTTCCGTCATGAGTCAAAAAGAACGGCACTATGCTAAACAATACCATGACAAGTGTGGAAATGGCAATCACTCTAGCTGATGTCTTTTCCGATTGCACTGCTGTAAGCATTGGGACATTTACTTTGTTGTAGTCGTCTTTAAAGTGCAAAGTCAGCGCCCAAATGTGCATTGGAATCCAGATAAAGACTAGGCCTGCCATTACCATTCCTAAATCCCATAATCCTTGTAGAGTAACTGCGGCATGGCCAATCAACGGAGGAGCTCCTCCGCAAAGGCCGCCCAAAATGATATTGCTTCTGCTTCTTCTTTTTAGAGCGTGAGAATATACTGCAACATTATTCACCAAACCAAACGCCATGAAAATTCCAGCCCAGATTCCATTCCAGAATCCGGCAGTGTATGATATTGCAAATGCACATGCCAAAGATATGCCAGCTAGTACCAGCCCAAAGTCACGCGCCTTTTCCGGAGGTGAAATCCTGCCAGAAGGAATTGGACGGCCTTTGGTTCTCTCCATTATTGCGTCAATGTCTCTGTCGTGATAGTTAGTCAAAGTATTGGCAGCTGCCGATCCTGCGGCCACTCCAAAAATCATCAAAGCCCAAGTAGCTGGCGACACTTCCACATCATACACATTTGATGCTGTTATTGTAGCACCAAATGCAGTAAATACCAAAAGGTACCATATTTTCGGCTTGGTCAGCTCGTAATATGTCGCAATTTTGCCTTTAGCCAGAGTCCTTTGCATCTATTTCCCTATTCCGTGTGTAATATGATTCAAAATTAAATGTAACATGCCTGCTAGGCCGAATGATTATACGGCATTGTCTTGGTTCTGCGCTTCATTTCAATAAAAGACTCTGATGCCAAGACGCCCTCTATTCTTCCAACTCCTTCTGATATCAGCTTGTGCATTTCCGCTAGGTTCTGGGCATACATTGTCACTATTATGTCGAATCTGCCAGTTACCTCGGATATTTCTCGAACGCCCTTTACCTTGAATAATTCATCAATGATGTTGTCACGGAATTTAGAGTCCATGTTTATTCCAGTTAGCGCCTTTACTCCATAGCCTAGTTCCTTATCATTTACTATTATGGTGAATCGCTCGATTAGCTTTTTCTTGGTCAGTCGCTTTATTCTAGAATACACAACAGATGGGTTTACCTTGATTTTCTCTGATAGTCTTGGAATGGAAATTGACGCGTCTTCGGATAATTCCGACAATATAGTTAGGTCTAGATCATCAATTTTTGCCGTCTAAAACACCTGCTCGACAAATTCCTTTACTGTTTTATAAGTCAATGAGAAAAAATTGCAAAAATTTTCTAGATTTTTCCTTTTTTGTACAGCATTTCTGCCAACAAGACTGCGCCTTTTGCAGAGCCCATTTTCTTGTTGTGCGAAAATAGCACATACTTCAAACCATTGTCAAAGATTTGGTCTTCTTCCAGTCTTCCCATGGATGTGGTCATGCCGTCATTGAGTTGTCTGTCGATTCTTGGCTGTGGTCTGGTTGGATCCTGGTGCACTACTAGGTAATCTTTTGGTGCCGACGGCAATCCAGTAACGCTGATGTGTTCTGAAAATTCCTCAATGGAATGTCTTACATCTTCTGCCTTTGCTGGCTTTGATGTTTCCACAAAAACAGATTCTGTGTGGCCGTCAATTACTGGAACTCGTGTGCATGTGCAGCTTACCTTGATGTTTGCTGGCTCTATTTTACCATCCTTTAGCTTGCCCAAGATTTTTGCAGTCTCTACTCTGACCTTGTTTTCCTCTTTTGGAATGTATGGAATTAGGTTGTCAGTAACATCTAGAGCAGATACTCCAGGTGAGCGTCCTGCTCCAGAGATTGCCTGCATTGAGGTCATGATTACTCGTTTGGCGCCATAGTTTTCGTATAGCGGCTTCATTGTAATAACTAGACCAGTTGTGGTGCAGTTTGGCAGGGGCAAGACATAGCCCTTCCAGTTTCTGTTCTTTTTTTGCTGCTCTATTAACTCAACATGGTCGTCGTTGATTCCAGGAATCAAAATTGGCACATCCTCTTCGTATCTGTATGCAGATGACGTGGATACAACTGGAACGTCCTTGGCAAATTTGGTCTCTATGTCTCGAGCTGCCTCATCTTCTATTGCTGAGAAGACCAAGTCTAATTCTGATACTTTGACATCGTTAATTGCTACTACTGGCATGTCACGCGCATATTTTGGAACATCCCCCCCTACTTGCCATTTTACTATGCCGGAGTTTGGATCGCGGATTGCCTCGATGTACTTTTTGCCTGCAGATCTCTCAGATGCTGCAAGCTGGGTCACCTCAAACCATGGGTGATTCTCTAGGGATAACAGGAATTCCTGTCCTACGGCGCCTGTTGCGCCCAAGATTGCTACGCGCTTCTTCATCAAGGAAAATTTTTGTGCGATCAATTAATAATT
>VHBK01000024.1 GCA_016872015.1 Nitrososphaerota archaeon | reverse complement strand
ATAGTCTTAATTTTGTTTGTTATCTGATTTTTCTTTTTCGTCTAGTCTTTTTTTCTCGTCTAGAATAAATCGCTTGTAATATTCCGGATCATGGGCTATAAACGCAGATAGATGTTCGTGATTTTTTACTAATTCTGCAACCTTGTCCTCTAAAGATTTGAATTTTTCCGATTTTACGTCAATGAGGCTTTCTATTTTCTCTTTGTCCATCTCGTCAATTCTTGACTCTAGATCCCTGACTTGTTTTCTTAGTGCTTCCGTTTCGATTATCTTTTCTTGTTGTAATTCGTTTTCTAGTTGTAGCTTGGCCTGTCGGTTAATGGTTAGTTCCGGTATGGCTTTGACAAATTCTGCAAAACACTCCTCTCTTGTAGGATTTAGATACACGCCATCTAGGCCCTTTTTGTGGGCCATTAACTTTTCTGCAATATTGGAATTTACTGAATTATTGATTTTTAAAATCTTGTTGAATCTGTGCCTAAAGGCATAGATGGCTGCCTTGTCATACCTTGGCCCGATCTTAATTCTTTGGACTCCGGCTTTTCTAATTATCCTATACATTATTTCCCTGACTGACCTTATGGTGATTGGTTCGCCTCGTGTTCCGTGAGAGTCATGTGAGTTGATAAAAACCGGTGATTCATCATCAAGCTTCTCTCCGTTTATCTTGCGTGACTGCAAGTAATGTCTTAGTATTTTTGTCGCCTCGGGTGTCAGAAATGCCCAATAACCTTGATCAGATTCATCATAGATTTTCATAGCAGTACAGTCGTGTGGCATCTCTACTAGGTGTTTTAATCGCAATACCGGATCTATTACACTTGCAGGCCTGCAACCTGTGGAAGCCCAAAAATGTACTAGTGCCTTGGATCTTAATTCCTTGGTCACGTCTAACATGAGCTGAATTTCTTCTGTTTTATACGGTTCATGGCCTGCGGTTGTTTTTCCATCTCGCCTAAGCTGAGTTTTTAAGATTTTATCGTGTGTTGCAACCCTGTTCATTTTGAGTAAAAGCAAGACCGGATTTAGTGCGTTCTTTATACTGTGATTTCTAACACCACGTTTTTTGAGCTCCGCAATATACACCTCAAGTTCTTCATGGATTGCATCGGAGTTCCTTTTGACATACTTGTCCCACGATTTGATGTTAAAGTATTTTGCATAATTATCCAATTTTCTGACATACTCGACTTTTGTCATTGGACTGTGAATAGCACTTAGAAACTTGTCATAGGCAGATATTTTTTGTATTGTCTTTGGCATCTGTATTTGTGCGTAATCAAAGTTAATAATTACTTGTTTCGCACGGCAAAAGTGACTGAATTTGCCATCATACCAACACAAAATCACTTCAATATATTCAGAGATTATGGGTATGATTTGAGAACCTTGGCATAGCTAACAAACCTGTGATTGTCTGGATGAACATGTTTTTGCATGTATTTAGTCACCGTTTTTCCAGTGGCGCCAGAATATCCAATGGGTTTTGGAATCAATCCTTGCTCAAACGTATATTTGAGAACGCCATCAAATTTACTGTAATAATTGACAAATTTTTGGTTCACAGTTTTTTGGATCACACTACCATATTTCTGCAAACTGACAGAATCAGATGGAATTGATGCTCCAAAAATATACACTGCTTCCACTAGTTGTTTGTTTTTTAGATTTTGAAGTGTAGAGAGTATTACTTGGGATCCAAGGGAATGTCCGATTAATCGTATCTTTAATTTAGGAAAATCTCTTTTAATGTCAGTTAGAAATTCGGATAGATTTTTGCCATTTTTCTTTGCTATTACAATTCCAACATCAGTAGCATGTTGTTCATGTGATTTGTATTGAACTCCCTTGGTGTTAGAATCATAACTATAACCAATTATTGGATATGAATATCCAAGATGTCGCAATCTTTGTTGTGCAATAGTAAATTTGACAAGAGCACCGGATTTATTGTTACGCAACCCATGAATCATTATTGTGATTTCTGGAACACTGTGCAAATTATCAAAGAATTTTTTTGGATAGAGATCATATGATTTGGTCTTTTTTGTTTTACCAGTAGAAAGATTGTAAAATCCCCTAGTTGAAATTCTAGGGGTTCTTTTATTTTGTTTCAAATTTTTCTTTACGTTTTTTGATATCTGCTTCTTCTACTCGGCCAAATATTGGTGTAATCTCACCTAGTTTGTGTCCAGGCTTCAATTCCAGCTCTGAGATCGATTTCCAAGGCTTTGTGGAAACGTTTCCAGACATTCCTAGTTGTTCCCATATTTTTTGTGATGATTTTGGCAAAAACGAATACAATGCTATCGATATAGAATAAACTGCATTTGTAGCCAAAAACACACATGTTTCTGTTCCAGGTCCTCTTTTCCACGGTTCTTTGTGCTGGAAATACTGATTAAAGTATGCAGAAAATTCCATGATTTTCTTCATAGCCCTATCAAGATGATTTTGTTGAATTAGTTCAGATAATTCGGATGCAAATGCTCGGATCTTGGATTCTGCTTCCTTGTCTTTGTCATCATATGCTCCAGGTGTTGGAATTGTACCATCAAATGTTTTTTTAGTAAATCCAAGTGCACGATTAACTAGATTGCCAAGATTACCAATCAACTCAGAGTTAATTCTAGTCATAAAATCATCCCAATCAAAATTAAGATCATCTTGGGAATATGGATTGATTGAAATCAAGTAATATCGCAGATAATCAGCTGGATAAAATCCCAGAAACTCTTTTAGGCCTATATACCAATTTCTGCTCTTTGAGATTTTCTTTGATTGCAATGTAAGATGGCCTCTGGTAGGAATATAGTCAGGCAGTTTGTACTCGGAATTGATTCCAAGACGCATTGCCGGCAAAAACAAATAGTGATGATATACAATGTCTTTGCCAATAAAGTGATAGATATCAGCAGAATTCCAAAATTCTTTGCCATCTAGTCCTTTGTCGCTTAGGAGCTTTATCGTAGACGAAATGTATGCCAAGTGATTATCAAACCACCCATAAAATACCTTGGATTCATCGCCCGGTATTGGCACTCCCCATGAAATGTCACGTGTAATATCCCAGTCCACTAGTCCTGATGTGATCCAGTTTTGGACATATTTTTTGACGTCTTTTTGCAAATTCTGATTTTCTTCTAACCATTTGAATAATGGATCGCCAAAATTTCTGAGCCTAAAGAAGTAATGTGTCGTCTTTTCTTTGGTTGGTGCTGCACCACATATAGCACATTTTGGATTACCTATTTCTTCTGGGACACGCCCACACTTTTCACACAAATCCGAGTATTGATCAGGCGCTTGACAATAAGGACAGGTCCCTACTACGTATCGGTCTGGAAGGAATTTTTTGTCGTTTTTGCAGTAAAACTGGATGATTTCAGACTCGTAAATGTATCCATTCTTTTTTAGATTCTCAAAGACATATCGGACAAACTCTATATTTTCTGGAGAGCTAGTGCGATAAAACAAGTCAAATCCAATATCAAATGCTGAAAAATCATCATAGTCTCGCTTGTTCCAATGTGCGACATATTCTTGTGGAGTTTTCTTTTCTTTTTCGGCCGCAATCAAAATAGGTGTTCCAAAGTCATCTGATGCACATATGTAATATGCTTCAACACCATTTTGCTTTAGAAATCTAGTGGTTACGTCTGCAGGGAGATATGTTGATGCCACGTGTCCCAGGTGGATCTCACCATTTGCATATGGTAAGGCACTAGTAATGACTGCTCGAGCTTTCATTTGGAAGAGTTTTGTTTGTATTGTTTAAGAAGGTTTGTTACCAGTTTTCTCTGTACGCAATTTGTTTTTTGGTGAGATGATCAATTTTGACATCAAATGCGGCCAATGCATCTGCAGCCACCTGAGTATCAATTTCTAGTGGCACGGTAATTACTTTATTGCCAATTTTGTTGTGGTTCTTGAGGATGTATAGAATTGACATTATTTGGTTTGAAAATGATTGTGCCATTACCTCTGGAGGATGGCCTTCTGCAGCAACTAGGTTTGCCAGTCTTCCTTTGCCAACCAAGTAGACTTTTTTGCCATTTTGCAAGACACATTCATCTAAATTTGGTCTTACTTCACGTACAGATTTAGACTGGTTAAGTAAATAGTCAGAATCAATTTCCACATCAAAGTGTCCAACATTTCCCATGACTGCACCGTCCTTCATCTTCAGAAGGTGTTCTCTCGTTATGATGTCCCTCATGCCAGTACATGTGATGAAAATATCGCCAATTTTTGCAGCCTCCGCCATAGTCATTACTTCAAAGCCATCCATGTGTGCCTCCAAAGCCTTGACTGGGTCAATCTCAGTCACTATTACTTTGCAGCCCATTCCATGAGTTCTTGCCGCAACACCACGACCCACCCAACCATATCCAGCAACTACTACTCGCTTTGAGGCAAACAACAGATTCATCGCACGCAAAAATCCATCTATTGTGGATTGGCCTGTACCATATCGATTATCAAACATGTGTTTTGTGTATGCTTCGTTTACTACTATAACCGGATAACGGAGCTTGCCTTTTTTTTCCATTGCCTTGATTCGAGTTACGCCGGCAGTTGTTTCTTCTGTTGCACCAAGAATTTTCATGTTTTTGTATTTTTTATCAAAATGCAATTTGACGTTCATGTCGGCACCATCGTCGGTTACGATGATTGGTTTGTGATTGAGTACTTGATCAATACACCAATCATATTCCTCGTTGGTCTCATCATTCCAAGCATAAGTATGAATTCCTTCTGATGCTAAAAATGCCGCAATATCATCTTGTGTGGTAAGAGGATTTCCTGCGCACGCAGCAACATCTGCACCAAGTTCTTTGGCACCCATCAAAAGAACCGACGTTTCTTTTGTGATATGGAGACAAAAACCCAGTGTCAACCCTTTGAATGGTTTAGATTTCTTTAGTCTGTTGATGGTTTTATCCAAAATTGGCATATGACTTCGTGCCCATTCATAAGACATTTTTCCCTGATCAGCTAAACTCTCATCCTTTACTTTACTCAATATTCATACCCTATCGCATATACTAAAAAATCTTTGTTGGATCAATAAAGTAAATAACCAACAAAATTTGTTGCAATTCAATGGTCTGGCAAAAAGTAGCTGAAAAAGATTCCATAGAAAAAGGAAAAGGAATTGAAGTCAAAATAGGCGATAAAAGAATAGCCATTTTCAACCAAGACGGTTACCATGGAATCGATGCACTGTGCGTGCATCAAGACGGCTCTATTGTACCAGGAAAACTCAATGGTTGCATAGTAGAGTGCCCATTACACTTTTGGCATTATGACATAAAGACAGGAGATCTTCTCGACTACCTAAAGGGAGTAAAACTTCAGACATACAAAGTAGAGTCTAGAAGCGACGGCATCTACATGGATGTCTAGATACGATTTTTAATCAACCATACAATGCCAAATCATTGGACAGAATTCTAAAAGAAATCGTTACTCAGGATTATACTCAAATCCAAAACAATATCGAGACATTTCTTAGAAAACATGTTGTAAATTCAGGCGGATTTGTGTTTGGGTTATCTGGCGGAATAGATTCTGCAGTAATTGCTCATATTTGTGCAAAATCATTCAAAGAAAAATCACTTGCACTAGTAATGCCAGACAGTAAAATCTCGCCCAAAGAAGAAACAGAGGATGCACTAAACACAGTAGACAAACTTGGTCTTGATTACAAACTAATCGATATCAACATGATCCATTCTCAATTTGCAAATATTTTAGAGCCAAACCAGAGAGCACTTGGGAATCTTCGGGCTAGAATTCGCACTAATCTATTATATTATTATGCAAATCTGAAAAACCATCTTGTTTTAGGCTCTAGTGACAAGTCAGAGTTCCTCATAGGCTATTTTACAAAATTCGGCGACGGTAGTGCTGATCTTTTGCCAATAGTTTCACTATACAAGACACAAGTACGACAGCTTGCAAAACATCTGCAAGTAAAAGATTCCATAGTAGCAAAAAAGAGCAGTCCTCACCTTTGGCCAGGACATTTGGCAGAAGACGAAATAGGAATATCATATGAGGAAATTGATTGCATTTTGTATTGCATGATTGATAAGAACATGTCATTAGACAAAATTCATCACGAAACCACAATCAGCTCAGATAAAATCCAGAAAATACATCAATTATACAAAAACAGTGAACATAAAAGAATAATGCCAGACAAGCCATGAGGAAAAACAATTGAAAATCTACGATACACTAAGCACAAAAGAACAAGAAGTGCCGCCGGATGACATTAGAATCTATTTGTGCGGAGTTACAGTATACGATGAATCTCACATAGGCCATGCAAGAACCATCATAATCTTTGATGTTTTACGAAGATTTCTAGAAACAAATGGACACAAGGTAAACTTTGTGCAAAACTTTACCGATGTTGACGATAAGATAATCAACAGGGCAAACACTGAAGGTATTCATCCACTTGAAATTAGCAAAAGATACATTGATCATTATTTTGAAGATTTCGATAGACTAAACATTAGGCGCGCCACTACTCACCCAAAGGCAACTGAACACATCTCAGAAATAATAGAGTTAATCAAGAGTCTAATTGATTCAGGGTATGCATATTTGTCCTTAAATGGTGTTTACTATTCAGTATCAAAATTTTCAGAATATGGCAAGCTCTCAAAGAGAAGAACAGAAGACCTCATAGCTGGTGCAAGAATAGCAGTAGATGAGACCAAAAACGACGCACTAGACTTTGCATTATGGAAGTTTTCCGAAACAGAACCAAATTGGCCTAGCCCATGGGGCAAAGGCAGGCCTGGCTGGCATATCGAATGCTCTGCGATGAGCCTCAAGTACCTAGGAAAAGAGTTCGAAATTCATGGTGGTGGACGCGACCTCATCTTTCCTCATCATGAAAACGAAATAGCGCAAACAGAAGCGGTGACAAAAAAGCCACTTGCCAAGATATGGATGCATGTGGGCATGGTCACAATAAATGGTGAAAAAATGTCAAAATCACTTGGAAATATCAAGTCGGTAAGGCACGTTCTGGACAACTGGGGTTCAAATGTGATTCGACTCTTTTGCCTTTCAGGTCACTATTCCAAGGCAATTGACTATTCAGAAGATTTGTTAAAAGAGAATCTCATAAAATGGAGGCAGGTAGAAACAGCATATTATGAAATGATCATGTCAGAAGGCACAGGTCAAACTGATGAAATAACAAACATGACGCTTGAATGCAGATCAGAGTTTGATTCTGCGCTTGGCTCTGATTTTAACACAGTACTTGCAACAAATGCGTTTTTCAAGCTAGTCAAAGGAATCAATAGAATCGCGGCATCCGAATCCATGACAAAATCTATTTCAGATATTGCACTACCAGAATTTGAATACATGTTAGATGTTTTGGGATTACAAGTGCAAAAGGTCACAGAACAAGAAAAACAATCAATTACAAATCTCATACAACAACGCGAAACATTACGAACACAAAAACAATACCGTGATGCAGACAGAATTCGTGATCAAATCTCTGCACAAAACATCGTTCTGTTAGATCATAAGAACAAAACAATCTGGATGAAAAAAGAAAACATTGCAGCAGATAACTAATGGGATTTTTTGCTAGTAGATGCGGAAACTAGTGATATTACGTCTCTATCACGTAATTGATAGTTTGTAGGCAATCTCAGATTATAGCGAATGTCTTTTGCATACAACAAGCCTTTTGTGAGGCTAGTGTGGATTTCTTTTGCCAGATCAATCACAGTTGCCCCATCCTTTAGCAAGATTAAATCAGGCAAGACATTTCCTTTCTTGTCTGCAAGCTTTTCTTCATCAGCTACTGGATATATCGCGTTCATTTTGAGAAGCTTAAACACAGTCACATTAATTGCGAATTGGACTCCAGTTCTCATGTATTCACCCATGATTTCTTTGGTGATAAAGTCAAGTGCGCCTTTTTGTTTTTGAGACAACTCACCAGGCTTTATGATGTCAAATTGTTCAGAGCCTGGCGAGTATTTTATCAGCCCCTTTTGCTCTGCGCGCCGTAGTGAGAGTTCACTGTCTGCGCTTGCAGGCACCACTATAGTGTCATTGTATCGCTCTCGAAGTCTTGCAAAGTTCTTGTCTGCTCCATCAACATCAATTTTGTTTGCCACAATTAGTGTAGGTTTTGATATTTTGCGCAGTATTGTTGCAAATTTTTTAGATTCCTGAAATCCAATGTCGTCAAACTCTTTGTCATCAATTCCTGTAGAATGCAATGCTTCTTTAACATGCGAATTGTTAACGCCTATTCCGCGGTATAAATCGGCAATTGCCACTATCTTATCTACACCAGAGTGTATTGTTTTTGAGACTTTGTCTCTGTTTCCTTCCAAAATTTTCAGATACCACATTATCAATTCTTCTTCAATGTCTGCAAAATCCGATATTGGATCTCCTGCCCCCGCCTCTGCAATTTTACCAGATGAGTCAATGCCGCCAGACACATCTACCACGTGTAATAACGCATCAGATTGGGCCGCAACAGATAGAAATTGGTTGCCTAGTCCTTTTCCTTGCCATGCATCTTTGATCAATCCTGGAAGATCAATTAGCTCAATTGGAATATAACGCCAGCCATCGACACATCTAGAGTTTTTTGGATTATCAAAGACGTTAAACTCTGGATGAACACAAAGTGTGATTGCGTTCGCAGTAGCAGATTCTGGTTTTTTTGTGGTAAATGGATATGTTGAGATTTCTGCAGATGAAAGTGTTGCGGAATTAAAGAATGTAGTTTTTCCCGTATTTGTTTTGCCGATAATTCCTATTTTTATTGGCACGATGAGACATGCCTTTCATGTTATTTATCTCTGACTAGTGAGCGTGATTATTGTGCGGATTCGCCAGTATTTTTTGACATGTGTTTTTGAGTTCATCTAGTGACCAAGATATCTCATCTATTTCTTCACGCGTCAGATCAGACTCCCATTTGTCCAAAGTGATTTTTGCTATCTGACATGCATTATACAGCAGACCCCAGTATGGGTGGTGTTCTGCGGTAGTAAAGGCAAGCTCCGATGCATCTACAAGGCCACTTTTTGCTCTGCCAAGTGAAGATACTCGCTCTCCAAAAATTCGGATTATTTGTGATTCCAAGTCGGGCTCGACTTTGAGCATTGTTTCATCATCGGTGCATGATTTTACCAGTGCTTCAAGTTCTTTATAGAAATCATCAAACTTGGCCATTAGAACAACCGTTGATGTTCCGCCAGCATGCATCTATTGAAAACGACTTGGACTCCTGCTTTTCTTGCTAGACTTTCTGCTTCTTCGTTATGAATTCCTTCTTGGAGCCAAATCACCTTTGGCTTCATTTTAATTGCTTCTTGCACTACAGACAAGACTTGCTCAGACGGCCTAAACACATCTACAATGTCGATTGGTTCAGTTATATCAGATAGATTCGCATGGCATTTTCTATCAAGAATGCTATCCGCAGTTGGGTTTACTGGTACGATGTCATATCCTTGTGAGAGCAGATATTTTGGAACATAGTTTGCTGCCTTTTCTTCGTTTTTCGACATGCCAACTACTGCAACTTTTTTTAGTGATAGGATTTTTCGTATTTGATCGTCCGTGTGTGGATCTCGCTCCATGACATGACTACTTAATAACAGATTATAATCTATTTTGCAAAATTATTATAGACTATACAAGAAACAATATCCATGGAAGAAGAACCAAAAGACGTCATTGTCTTAGGCGCGATCAAAAATGGTGCTAAAAAATTCGATAAAATACGTGCTAAAACTGGAATTTCACCTGAAGAGTTAAACCAAATACTAGAAAAGCTTGAAGAGCGAGGATTTATCCGTGTAGATAAAAAGAAAGGATTTCTCGGTGGAGAAAAAATTGAGTTAAACATTACAGATAAGGGAAACAATGAACTCCAGCAACGAATCTACGAGATGGAACAAAAATGGAATCAGATGGTTCAACTATACAAGCTTGGGGACAAAAAAAAGTTAGAAGAATTCATGGGTTCTAACAAATCAGATTTTGCCATGATGATGTTCTTTGGAATAATGAATATGATGATGTTCTCAATGATGTTTTCAATGATTGGAGCATCAATGCACAGCTATGTTCCACCAGACCAAGTTCCGCCAGGAGCAGAAAACCAAATGTCAGATACAGGCGCAGATTCGGGAGGAGATGCGGGAGGAGATATGGGTGGTGGAGATGGTGGCTTTGATATCGATATTGGTTTTTAGAAATCTTAAATCAGCCACGTTATAATCAAGTCATTATTGCTATACACCTCAGACGAAAACCAAGGACTAGTCAAGGTTTTACAATTCCTCAAGGCTCATCGTCTAGAATATCTCTCAGGAGAAGACCTAAGCGAAGTCCTAAAGATAAGTAGAGTGGCAATCTGGAAACACATCAAAAAAATACAATCACTCGGCTACAAAATAGAATCAAAACAAAACCTAGGATATCGCCTAATTGATACAACCAATCTTTTACTCCCTTGGGAGATAACTGACGAGCTAAAGACAAGACAAATCGGGAAGAAAATCTATTATTACGACATAATAGATTCTACACAGAATTTTGCTACAAATATTGCAAAAGACAAAGAAAATTTTGGTGCTGCCATAATAGCAGAATCACAGATTCTTGGAAAGGGAAGGCAGGGAAGGCAATGGATTTCTCCAAAAGGAGGAATTTGGTTATCAATCATTCTTGAACCAAGCTTTGACATATACAAGATAACTCTCATTCCATTTGTAGTAGCAGTTGCACTTGCAAATTCCATTGAGAAGATACTTGGAATTGAAACTAAGCTAAAATGGCCAAATGATCTAACTTTGAATGGGAAAAAAGTTGCCGGAATAATAATTGACGCATCAATTGAATCGACGAAAATAGAAAGTGTTGTAGTTGGTGTTGGAATAAACTTCCAAGTAAATACAAAGCAAATCGAGAACAAAATAAAAAAGAACAGTAATTTTTATGGCGTGGCCACTCTAATAAAAAAACAAAATGTGAAACCTGCAAGTCTGGTCAAAGAATTTCTCTTTGAGCTTGAAACAATACTAGAATTATTGAATGCAAATAAAGCACACGAAATAACAGAACAATGGATGAAAAAATCTTCAACCATTGGACAAAATATTACAGTCACAGATCTCGGCTCTAAGATATCAGGCAAGGCAGTAGGGTTAGACAAAGACGGCAGTCTAATTGTACGTCGAGGCTCAAAATCAATCAGAATCACGTCTGGGGACATAGCGTATCATAAGTGAATTAGACTTTTTTCGCTTTTTTTGTTGCTCTTTTTGGCTTTTCAGATTCTATTAGTGAGGCTTCTGTTTTTATCAATTCTTTAAGATCAGATTGAATTGAAAATAAGGAGTTTACTATTTGTTCTAGTTGTTTAGTATATTCTACATAAGCCGCAATTAGATCAGTCTTTTTTTCATCAGATTTTACAAGATATTCATTTTGACGTAAAACATTGGTCGTGCCAATCATTTGTTCAAGAGGTAGATCCGGTTCTCCAAGTGCACTGAGCTCTTGGTGAATCTTTTGGATTCGTATCTTTAGTTCGTTCAGATTATTACCAAGTCCAACCATATTCATCACATGAAATATTTTGTTATTATGATTTTTGTAGTTTTTACATTAATAATCATTCAGGCGGGACCGATCTTTGCAGATGAAGTCACCAAACAAGCAAATATTGTATACAAAGAAGCCGCAAAACACTTCGTAAAAGGACAATACAAAGAGGCAATTGTATTATACGATAAAATACTCAAAAACTATCCAGAACACGCAACTGTACTAAAAATGAAAGGAGTTGCACAAAGCAACCTAGGCTTGCACCAAAAGTCAATGTCTGATTTTTACAAGGTTTACAAAAAAGACAACAAGGACATCACGTCTTTACTTGGACTTGGGGTAGGATTTGGCAATTATGGCGAATACAGGGAAGCAAAAATCTATTTTGATCAAGCATATCAATTATACCCAAATAACACAGTAGCAAAAAACTATAAGGAATTTGCAGATAAAGTAATTAAAAAATATCCGTACAAGCCAACTGAGAAACCAAAAAATTGGAGTTCGATGCCAGATCAGAAAATATTTGAATCATACACGAATAAAATCTCCTCCAAAGTGACAAAAGACAAGCGATACATCGAATATCCAAATCCAAGCTTTGATGTGATTAAAAAATTCTTACGAGGTTATGAACAATGGAACTTTGAGCAGCAAGCAAAAACAGGCTCTTCGGGATTTCCAAATCCCACCATAACACGAGAAAACAACACGTACGTGTTAAACTACAAGATTTTTGTAAATAAACAACCCACCGGGCTTCCCTTAGATCATGTAAGCACATTAAACCAATCAACCAAATTCTGGGAAAGTCAGGCCTTCAATTCAACTCAGGGGAAAGCCGTTGTGAGATTTTCTTACACAGAGACCAAATCAGATGCAAACATCTGGGTCACTTGGACAGTAAGAAAGCTTGGAGAAGGAGTACTAGGACATGCACATGTAGGAAAAGGAATAGTAGAAGTAGCACTAGGAGATTACAACTGTGATGGTAGTTTTCAGCTGTATGATGTAGTAAGTGTTGAGAAGATTATGAGGCACGAGCTTGGACATTCCATAGGACTAGGGCACACAGACAACATAGATAGCATCATGTATCCGTCGATGATACCCAAGTATGCATATTGTCTTCTCAGTTAGTTTCTTGTCGTAATTCTTCTACTAGAGTCTTTGTTTTTGTTATTGCTCGAGATATCATCTCAAAATAGACTCGAGTTTCATCATCTACGAATTTTCCAAGGCGAGATGACAAAAGATCGTTTGCATTAGATATTATACAAACTGGATCAACTAGCTCCTTTACCAAGTCTTCTTTTCGTTTTTTGTTCAGTTCATCTCTTACGGAGTTTGCATCTGGATAACTTTTACTTCCAAGAGACTCACAATGGATTGGTTTGTATCCCATCATTGTGATCTGACCTTCTTCGTTTTTGGAGCAACCAAGATTTCTGTAGTCTTGGATTTGTCCCACAATAACGTACACAAACTAAACATATTGCTCACCATTTCGGAGGAGTTAGTGTGCATCACGGAATCATTTTCGTCGTTTAGATCCATCGAAGTAGTCAACGCTCCAGACATGATTAGCTGTCTGTTTTCTTCTACAACCATTCTGCTTTTTGAAGGAAGTTTTCCTAGACGAATTTCGTTTGGATTTAGTCTTTGAATGAAGACCAGTTCTTTTTCGCTAGATATCTCAGTTAGAATTCTAACTTCAGCGCCATTTTCTCGAATCAGTTGAATTCTTTCCGGAATTGTGGTATGATACATCCTCATGAAATCTTCTGGCGGACCTACCAGATACACTACACCTGTTGCTTTTTGCAGTAATTTACTGATCCTCGAATAGATGTTTGATCGCCCTTGTATTATTACAAAGGAAGAGATCTCCTGCATGTCGGTCTCTTTTACTATGACATCAATGTCTTGAACTATTTTCTCAGACAAATTCTTCATTGTAATCAGTTCGTCTTGTTTTCTGTCCAAGATCACACTCAATGCCTCTTTTGGTAGAATTGCGGAGCATAGTGTTGGGTTTGAAAAAGTAGTGCTTACTACACCCATATTTCTTAATCTGTTTAATGCACGATACGTCTTGCCTCGATCAATATTCAGTTTTACAGACAAAGTTCCAACGGACACTGGTCCTGTTTGGAGTAACCCCATGTATACTTGGGAGTCGATTTGTTCTAGGCCAAAAAAGCCCAAATTTTTGATGATTTCTTCATGGTTCATTTAATCCCCAGCATACCGATTCACGAATAAAATAATAGATCTTGTCTGTTCAAAACAGACAGACAGTCACATATCATATTGTTGGCTTTTCCGCAAATTTTTTGAAAGTTATATAATTCCGACATTTAAAGCCACAATATCTTGGAGATTTCAATAGAACCATGGAAAAAGCTAGTAATTCATGAAGTTATCGAATATGATTTTGAAGACTGGATAACCCAGATTGCATTTAGTAGTAAAACTGCAGGCGGCGCAATACCTACTATAAACTGGACAAACGGGGTCGTATTTCAGTCATTTAATTTTCCGGACACAAATGTCATAGTAGAAGAAAAGATCAAAGGAGTTCTGCACTGGTCGTCAGTGATGTTTGCACTCAAAGAAAAATACGAAAGGCAGATCATAAAAGACAACGCGACAATCAACTTGATCGATGTTAGTGTAAATGAGATATTCAGAGAGCTTGCTGAGAAGCTAAAAGAACACTCTAAACAAAAATCCCAAAAACAGATTCCATAATCTTAGAATAAGTCTTAGCTTGACCTACACACAAATAATCATCTAAATTGTGTAAAACCCATAATAACTAAAAACGACCTATAGACATACTGATGACAGCATCAAAGTGCCCATCATGTGCAAAAAATACCATACAGGCAGACGCTGTGACTGGTGAGATTTTTTGCCGAAACTGTGGCTATGTGGCAGCAGAAAAAATTGAAGAGGCAGGACCAGAATGGAGATCATTTTCAAACGACGAGTCTGACAAAAGTAGAGTTGGTGCAGCTACATCACTTACAATGCACGATATGGGATTATCCACTGTGATAGGGAGTGCAGACAAGGACGCAACTGGAAAGCCACTATCAGCATCAATGAAAAACTCTATTGAACGATTACGAACATGGGATAGCAGAACCCAAGCACATACATCCGCTGACAGAAACCTAAGACAGGCATTAAACGAGCTTGGTAAAATGAAGGACAAGATGGGTCTTGCAGATGCAGTAATAGAAAAAGCTGCATACATTTACAGAAAGGCAATGGAGAAAAAATTGGTCAGAGGTAGATCCATCCACGGGTTGATTGCCGCCTGTCTTTATGCAGCATGCAGAAACACAGAGACCCCAAGAACTCTAGATGATGTTGCAGAAAGCATTAACATTAGGCGAAAAGACGTAGCAAGATGCTACAGACTCATATACAAAGAACTAGATCTCAAAATGCCAGTAGCTGACCCAACAAAAGGAATAGCAAGAATTGCAAGCATGGCAAATCTTTCTGAGAAGACCAAGAGAAAGGCAATGGAGATACTAAACAAGGCTAAAGTGATAGGAATGGTTGCAGGCAAAGATCCAATGGGGCTTGCGGCAGCTGCATTGTATTTGGCATGTGTATCTAATGGTGAGATCAGATCGCAAAAAGACATATCGGTGGCTGCTGGAGTTACCGAAGTAACAATTCGAAATCGGTGTGTCGGATTAAAGGGATTATTAGACAAATAACATTCAAAATTTAAGGCGGCAAAATCAATTTACGACATGACAGATATAATATGGTCAGAGTGGCTCGACTATAATTCAGACCAAATATCAAAGATCCCCGAAGAATCCGGTGTCTACATGATGCATGCCGCAATGAAAATTCTCTACATTGGAAATGCAACAAATCTCAAACAAACAATCTCAGAATCACTAAATCATCCTTGCATTAAAGAGGCAAAGCGATTCAAGTATTCACTTACATCAAACCATAAACAAGTTGGAGATCAGATCCTAAAGGAATATCAAGAAAAACACAATAACAACCTGCCAAAATGCATGGAGTGAATGACGTGTTGTTTGAATCATTTAGACATACACAAGAATACTAACTAATTTGTCATTAATGTGAATAGGTCTGTTGGACCAATGCCATAAATTTCCCTTGCCAGACCAAATGGTATCCCCAATGGTCCTTCAGAACCATTTTTACAAATTAGGCTCAAAGTATGCAAATAAGTTAAAACACTACTAAGAACCGAATAAACTCTATGGCAGTAGAAGAACAAGATGGACGGCAAAAATTAGACAAGCTGATACACATTGGAGAGCTGACATCTCGAATCACACATGACATGCGCAATCCATTAACCGTCATAATCAACTACGCCACAATGGTTAAAAAAAATTCTAAAAACAAACTTGACAAAAAATCACTAGAACAGCTTGCATTAATTGAGGAAGAAGCAAGAAAAATGTATCATCAAATAGAGGATGTCCTAAATTATGTAAAATTACCACCATTAAAACTACAAACTCATTCTTTACACGATATTCTAAAAAAGGTCATAGAAAGAACACAGACATCAGACGATATCACAATTCACTTGCCAAAAAACAACCCACAAATTGTGTGTGACATTGACAAACTGGAAATTGTTTTTGTAAACTTGATCAGTAACGCAATTGAAGCAATGGGCAAATCCGGTACAATTACAATTAATGCGACAGAAACAAAGGACTACGTCACAATAGAAGTAGAGGATTCAGGCTTAGGTATCAGCGAAGGAAATTTGGAAAAGATTTTTGAGCCATTATTTACTACAAAGACAACTGGAACGGGTCTAGGTCTTGCAAGCTGCAAAAACATCATAGAACGACATTGTGGTACCATCTATGCAAAAAACAATCCGACTACATTTACAATAAAGCTGCCAAAAAACTAAATTGTGCTTTCTGCTTTTTTGCGTGAAAAAATAAAGATTCCAAGTCCGACGGCAATTACCGCCGGAATCACATAATACATTATAGAATAATCCACCGCTGTTGTTGATTCTGCTTTTTGGTCAAGCATAATATCGCTTGATTCTGCTGCAGATTCGTCTTTCGACATAAATGTCGAGCCTGGTTTCTCAAAACCAGAAATTACGATCTTGTTCTGAGTAGAGCCAGGCACATCAAATGCCACATGCCAATTACCTTCCTCATCCACACTTTGGATAAATTGGATAGCCTTCTCATCCACAGTGACTAGGAATTTTTCATTGTCTGAGAATTTTGGAAATTCAAAATTCACGTATGTTGGAAACCTAAACGAATTAACGCTTTTTAGTGAAAGTTTGGTTCCAGTCTCATCAAATCCTTTATCCACTACAAACCACGCAGTCGAATCATAACGAAAATTAAATTTTTCACCATCACGTATGGCATACATTGGAATAATTGTTTCATCTCCTAGTGCAAAGCAACTATAATAATGAACATCTTCCGCAACGGTAGGATCAGGATACATTGTAAATTCTATAATTTGTCTAGGATCTATTTTGTCGATTTTTTCAAGATTCATTGCAGTATCAATAAATGAGTTATTTTCTCCATGAATTGTTGCATAAACTTTGATGTTGTATTCAGTTTGGTTTCCTTTGTTGATTATTTTGCCCGTCAGGTGGCCATCTGCATGTTTTTTCAAAGTTCGGTCATAAACCACCTCTATTTTGGATTCTATTGTATCAAAACTTTGATTGAATGAAACATCAAAATTTGCAATTACTGCATTCAGTCCAGACACATCTAAGACTTTGATTTTAAATGGAATGTCCTTGTTTGGAAAAACTGTCGGTAGGCTTTGCGTTACGGAGATTTCTTTGGTGCCATCGACTATTGTCAGATAAACTGTAGGTAAAATTGCATAATGTTCAGTATTTTTTACTGCACCTACAACAGTGTAAACCCCATCAGAGTCATAATATCCCAAAATTTCATCGTCTGGAATCATTACATCCGCATACACATTGTGAGACAGTCCGCCCAATACAACAAACGCTAAAAGGATAATCAGATTGTTTTCCACGGCATGATAGTGCAATAATTCGTATCTTAAACTAATCTAATATTTTCACTTGCAATACTGCTCTATTATTTTAAGGGTCTCAAAGGGAAATTTGGCAAAGTGTAGATCTTTTTCTGCAGAGACGAGTAAAATCTCTTTTTTTATTGGAAAACTCATCACAATCACCTTGTCTCTGTAAGACATTGCAAATCTAACCGGACCTAGCTCTGAGTCAAACTCTTGTCTCATCCTCACGCGTAATGCAAGCTCCATGTAGAGCATTTCGTCTTTTTTGGTGTCTTCTAGTGTTTTTTTCCCTTCAGTCATACCCCCTGCTTCCAGGTGGCCCTTGGCATTAATCAAACCCACAAAGCGTATTGACGGGTCTAACTTTTTTACTGAATTACACAGTGCCTCTTTTTCCATTACAATTCCTCAACAATTTGATATAGCATATTAGAAGACGAACTATTTATTGCGATCTTGTGTATTTAATTTACATGTCACAAGACGTCAAGCTTCCGCTTGATTATTTCAAACACGCATCATTGTTCTGGACCGACTTACTACACCTCATGTCAGGCAAGCCCGTTGCGCTAACATCAGTAGGTCCATCAAGAAATTGGGCAAATGACGCAAAAAAAGTCATAACAGAACTAATTGATGCAAATGACGACTTGATAGAATTCAACCAAAGATTGACAGAATATTACAAACAACTCTCAGAAGCATGGGCAGAATCACAAAAAAAGGTAAATGCAAAAATCCCTACAATCCCACAAGATGTAGAACACCTAGAAGCATACAAACGAGTCTGGATTGACATTTTTGAAAACGATTTCACACAACTCTTTGACTCTGGAAAATTTGGTGAAAATTATGGTAAATTGGTTTCAGCGGAATTAGAATTGAGCAGGCATTGGGAGAATATCACTAATGTGATTCTGCATTCAATGAAACTGCCAACCAGAAAAGAAATTGATGAAGTCTACAAAGAGCTTCACGAATTAAGAAAAAGAATCACAAAATTAGAAAAGAACGAGGGAAAAACCAATGCAGAATGAAATGATTGACCCAAAACTAGTGGAAGAATTTCTTAGTTTTACAAAAAATGTAACGGAAGCGCCAAAGCTAGTACCAGCACCTGATGAAATAACATTAGAATCAACTCCATTTGATGTGGTATACGAGCAAGACAAAATGCGGCTACTTCACTACAAACCACTTGTTGAAAAACAAATCAAGACGCCTTTTTTGATCAGTTATGCGATCATCAATCGCTTCCACATTCTAGATATTCAGCAAAAGAAAAGCTGGGTCAGAAAACTACTTGAAAGCGGAATTGACGTATACATGATCGATTGGGGAACTCCATCAAACATTGACAAGTATCTTGACTTTGACGACTATGTCAATTTGTACATGGATAACTGTGTAGATTTTGTAAGAAAAGAAGCTCAGGTTGACAACATATCAATGCAAGGATACTGTACCGGTGGGACAATAGCCACAATTTACTCTGCAATACACCCAAAAAAGGTGCGTAATTTGGTAGTCACCGCACCCGTAATCGACGGCTGGAAGGACACCACGGTAGTTAGCAACATGGCAAAACACATGAAAATCGACATGCTAGTAGACACAATTGGAAACATGCCGCCAGAATTCATGTATTATTGCTTTTCAATTCTCAAGCCATTTGAACAAGGATTAGAAAAATATTACAAATTCTTCAAAAACATACATGATAAAGAATTTGTCGATAATTTCTTGCGTATTGAAAAATGGTTAAGTGATACTCCTCCCATCCCAGGTGAGTTATTCCGACAATGGATGAGAGACATTTATCAAGAAAATCTGCTAATTCAAAACAAAATGTATGTTGGTGGAAAGCAAATCGATCTCAAAAACATAACAATGCCGATTTTTGTACAAGTAGCAGTAGGCGATCATTTGGTTTCACCTGAATGCAGTATGCCAATATACTATGCAGTATCCAGTGAAGATAAAACCATGCGAGTATATCCAATAGGTCACGTAGGTATGATTGCTAGCTCTTTTTCACAAAAGCAAATTTTGCCTGAGCTTTGTCAGTGGATTAAAGAAAGATCTTAGGACTGACGTTTCTTTTTTTCTAGAGGAATCACAACTACTTGGACTAGGTCGCCTTCATTGATTCGCAGTGCATCACGTTCTGCTTCTGGAATTGAGATTCTTCCATTAC